>DATDKW010000033.1:0-7444 GCA_036519715.1 Mycobacteriales bacterium | reverse complement strand
GAGGATGTAGTCGATGTCGGCCGCGGTCGCCGCCGGGTGGGCCTTGTCCAGCTCCCAGTCGGTGTCGGTGGTGCCGATGATCCAGTGCCGGCCCCACGGGATGACGAACAGCACGCTCTTCTCCGTACGGAGGATGAGCGCGGCGTCGGAGTGGATCCGGTCCTTGGGTACGACCAGGTGCACGCCCTTGGACGCCCGGACGTGGAACTGGCCGCGGGAGGCGACCAGCGCCTGGGTCTCGTCCGTCCACACCCCGGTGGCGTTGATGACCTGCCGGGCCCGGATCTCGATCGAGCGGTCGCTCTCCAGGTCCCGGACCAGCGCGCCGGTGACCCGCTCGCCCTCGCGCAGGAAGCCGACGACCCGGGTCCGGGTCGCCACCAGCGCGCCGAAGTGGGCCGCGGTCCGGGCGATGTTCATCGTGTGCCGGGCGTCGTCGACCTGGCCGTCGTAGTACTGCACCGCGCCGACCAGCGCGTCCTTGCGCAGCGAGGGCGCGATCCGGAGCGCGCCCCGCCGGGTCAGGTGCTTGTGGTGCGGCAGCCGGCCGCGGACCCCGGCCGGCGACGCCAGCGCCATCGCGTCGTAGATGAGGATCCCGGACCCCACGTACGGCCGCTCCCAGACCCGGTGCTGCAGCGGGTAGAGGAACGGCAGCGCCCGGGCGAGGTGGGGCGCGAGCTCACCGATGATGAGCCCGCGCTCCCGCAACGCCTCGTGCACCAGCCCGAAGTCGAGCATCTCCAGGTAACGCAGGCCGCCGTGCAGCAGCTTGCTGGACCGGCTGGACGTGCCGCTGGCCATGTCGCGGCCGTCGACCATCCCCACCGTCAGGCCCCGGGTGGCGGCGTCCAGTGCGGATCCGGCACCGACGACGCCGGCGCCGATGACGAGCACGTCCAGTTCGGTCTCTGCCATCCGGTCCAGCGCATCAGCACGGGACTGCGGTGACAGCGCTACGGCGGTTCCCACAACGGTTCCCTCCTAGAGCAGGTCAGTCGACCTCCACCCAGTCCAGTGTGCGCTGCACCGCCTTCTGCCACCCGGCGTACCCCGCCCGGCGCTGCTCGTCGGACCACTGGGGCTGCCAGTTCTTGTCCTCGTTCCAGTTCTCGCGGAGCTCGTCGGTGTTGTTCCAGAAGCCCACCGCGAGGCCGGCCGCGTACGCCGCGCCCAGCGCCGTGGTCTCCGCCACCACCGGCTTGCTCACGGGCACGCCCAGCACGTCGGCCTGGATCTGCATGCACAGGTTGTTGGCGGTGATCCCGCCGTCCACCTTGAGCACGTCCAGGTTGACCCCGGAGTCCTTGGCCATCGCGTCCACGACGTCCTTGGACTGGTAGCAGATCGCCTCCAGGGTGGCCCGGGCGATGTGCGCGCTGGTGTTGAAGCGGGACAGCCCGACGATCGCGCCCCGTGCGTCGGAGCGCCAGTACGGCGCGAACAGGCCGGAGAACGCCGGCACGAAGTACACGCCGCCGTTGTCCTCGACCGAGCGGGCCAGTGTCTCGCTCTCCTCGGCACCGCGGATGATGCCGAGCTGGTCGCGGAGCCACTGCACGGCCGAGCCGGTGACCGCGATCGAGCCCTCCAGCGCGTACACCACCGGCTCGTCGCCGAACTTGTAGCAGACCGTCGTCAGCAGGCCGCTGTTGGACCGGACCAGCTCGGTGCCGGTGTTGAGCAGCATGAAGTTGCCGGTGCCGTAGGTGTTCTTGGCCTCGCCGGGGGCGAAACAGACCTGACCCACGGTGGCCGCCTGCTGGTCGCCGAGGTCGCCGGTGAGCAGGATCTCGCCGGAGAGCGGGCCGTTGCCGCGGGTGGTGCCGTAGCCGTTCGGGTCCGAAGACGGCCTGATCTCCGGGAGCATGGACCGGGGGATGTTGAAGAAACCGAGCAGCTCGTCGTCCCAGTCGAGCGTCTCGAGGTCCATCAGCATCGTGCGGCTGGCGTTGGTCGGGTCGGTCACGTGCACGCCGCCGTCGGCGCCGCCGGTCATGTTCCACAGCGTCCACGTGTCGGTGTTGCCGAATATGGCGTCACCGCGCTCGGCCGCCGCCCGGACCCCGTCGACGTTCTCCAGGATCCACTGGATCTTGCCACCGGAGAAGTACGTCGCCGGCGGCAGGCCGGCCTTGCGCCGGATGACGTCGCCCTTGCCCTCACGCTCCAGCGCGGAGGCGATCCGGTCGGTCCGGGTGTCCTGCCAGACGATCGCGTTGTAGTACGGCCGGCCGGTCTTGCGGTCCCACACCACCGCGGTCTCCCGCTGGTTGGTGATGCCGACCGCGGCCAGGTCGGACGCGGACAGCTTGGTGTTGTTCAGCGCGGTCCGGATCACCGTCTCGGTGCGGGACCAGATCTCGGTCGGATTGTGCTCGACCCAGCCGGCCTGCGGCAGGATCTGCTCGTGTTCGAGCTGGTGGATGCCCTTCACGTTCCCCGAGTGGTCGAAGATCATGAAGCGGGTGCTGGTGGTGCCCTGGTCTACGGCGCCGACGAACTCAGGCATGGACAATCCTTCCGTCAGGCGGATCAGACGAATGCGTTCGCGGCGAGCCCGGCGAGCACGCCACCGATGAGCGGCCCCACCACCGGCACCCAGGCGTAGCCCCAGTCGCTGTTGCCCTTGCCGACCATCGGCAGCACGAAGTGGGCGATGCGGGGACCGAGGTCGCGAGCGGGGTTGATGGCGTAGCCGGTCGGCCCACCGAGCGAGGCACCGATGCCGACGACCAGCAGCGCGACCGCCAGCGGGCCGAGGCCGGTCGGGGTCTTGCCGAACAGGATCACCACGAACACCAGGACGAAGGTGCCGATGATCTCGGTGATGAGGTTCCAGGTGTAGTTGCGGATCGCCGGCCCGGTGGAGAACACGGCCAGCTGCAGGCTCGGGTCGTCGGTCGCGTCGAAGTGCTGCCGGTACGCCGCCCAGGCCAGCACCGCCCCGAGGAACGCCCCTAAGAACTCACCGGCGAGGTAGACCAGCGTGGAGCCGAAGGTGATGTCGACCCCGGGCGCGTACGACCCGGCGTCGTTGGCGAGCAGGCCGAAGGTGACGGCTGGGTTGATGTGTGCCCCCGAGCGGAAGGCGACGTAGACGCCGGCGAAGACGCCGAGCCCCCACCCGAAGTTGATCAGCAGCCAGCCACCGTTGAAGCCTTTGGTGCCGGCCAGGATGACATTGGCGACCACTCCGCAGCCCAACAGCAACAGGGCTGCCGTACCGACTGTCTCGGAGACGAACACGGTCCACAGGCTCATCGCGATCCTCACTGTGCGGCGGAGAAACCAACGCACACCGTCACAGGTAACCGGTGTCCTGAAATCGGACCGTAAGGGGAGCGAGACCCGGTGGCAATGATCTCTGCGGACTTATTTGCCGGGCGGCTCCGGCAACTGTCCCGTGTGGACGACGTCGTCCGCGATCTCCCGCAGCTTTCGGTTGGTCCGCTGGCTCACCGTACGGAGCAGATCGAACGCTTCGTCCTGTCCGACCCGCTCGATCGCCATCAGGATGCCGATGGCCATGCCGATCGCGCGGTTGCTGGCGACCGCCTGCTCCAACCCGTTGATCTGGGCCCGCTCCCGGGCCCGGGCGAAGGCCAGCGCCGCGTGCGCGGTGAGGATGCTGCCGATGCCGACCGAGTCGTCGCCGAAGGCGTCCCGCTCCCGCGAGTAGAGGTTGAGCGCGCCGAGGGTATCCTCCTCGGTGAACAGCCGGTAGGCCAGCACGCTGCGCACGCCCGTGCGCTGCACCGCTGGGCCGGAGAACTTCGGCCAGCGGGTCTCCCGGGCCAGGTCGCCGGTGCGGAAGACGTTGTCGTCCAGGATCGCGGACAGGCACGGGCCCTCGCCCGCCTCGTACTGGACCGCGTCGACGGCGGCGGAGACGGCGTCGGTGGCGGCCGGCGTCTCCGGCTTGCCCCGGCGCAGCACGGTGATCCCGGCGTGGTGACAGCCCGGCACGATGAGCCGGGCGATCTCGACGGTGCGCTGCAGGGTCGCCTCGACCGAGGGCTCGGACTCCAGCGCCCGGGCCACGGCCGCGAACTGGCCGGCCAGCTCGGACCCGGACCCGGTCCGGCGCCGGCCGGTGTCCTGGGGGTTGGCCACGTCGGCGCTACGGGTCAGCACCCCGGTCAGGAGCGAGCCGGTGGTGCCGTTCAGCGCCGAGAGGTTCTCGGCGATCATCCCGCCGGTGGCGGACCCGTCGATGTCGGGCTGGTCGATCTTGCTCACCGCGGCGGCGTCATCCGCGGCCCGCGGCGCGATGCGGTCGGAGGTCATGCGGCTGGGGGTCCCGTTCGGTCATGTCGCCCGGCCGGCTCGGGGCTGAACCGTGGGGCATTGCTCCTGCGAACTTAGCCCGGTGTCAAATCGTGTCAGCGCCGGTACGCGGTGGTCAGCCCCGCCGGGCCGGCTCCTCGGAGCGGGACAGCAGCTCCCGCATCCGGCCCGGCAGCTCCCGCGGGCAGCCGACCGGGGCGCCGAACGGGAGCCGGACGTCCTGGGTCCCGCACCGCAGCACCAGGCCGTAGCGGTCCAGGGCGACCGGGACCGCGCCCGGACGCAGCTCCGCCGGGACCAGCCCGGCCAGCCGGCGCAGCTCGCCCGGGTGGCCGGCGACCAGGTGGCCCAGCAGCGCCGCCTCGGTCCCGGACAGCGGGTCGGGCCGGGCCGCCGCGTAGTCCCGGAGCGGGACGACGGCGACGGCACCGACGTCGTCCGGGTCGGCGCCGGCGTCGGCCACGTGCACCTCGACCACGTCGACGTACAGGACCGTGCGGCCGCTGCCGATGTCGAGCAGCGCCTCGGCGCCGTCCCGGTCGGCCGCGACCAGGGCCAGCTCCCGGCGCAGCTCCGGGGCGGGCTCGTGCACCCAGCCGATCAGCCGGGTCCGGCCCCGGACCCGGTCGGCCACCGGCACCGGGCAGAGGTCGGCGGCGTCCACCAGCACCGGCACGTCGGCGGTGGCCCGGCGGACCGCCGCCACCACCGGGCTGTCCTCCCGGACCACCAGCACGACCGAGCCGTCGGGGTCGGTGCCGTGCAGGTCGACCTCGGCGGCCGCGCCGGGCATCCGGACCCGCAGGAACGGCGAGAGGCGCACGGTGGTCCGGGCCCGCTCGGCCGGAGTCGGTCTCGACACTCGTTCCCCCTCGCTTAGGTTAGGCAAGCCTAAATTAGCGGACGCGGGGCCGGGCTGACCAGTCCGACCATGCGCTCAGGCCAGCGCGGCGGCGACCACGGCGGCGGCCCGCTCGCCGACCGGCACGCAGGCGCGGACCGCCGACCCGCAGCCGACGGAGATGAGCCCGGGCCGGTGGGCAGTGATCGCGGGCAGCTTTTCGGCCCGGTCGACGCCCCACAGCACCTGCTCGGCCCGGGCCCCGCAGGAACGGGAAGCGGTCGGCCACCCCGGCCGCCAGCAGCGCGTCCAGGTGGTCGACCGGTCCGGACAGGTCGGTGTCCGGGACCAGGTCCTCCTGGCCCAGCAGCAGCCGGAGCGCGGCCGCGGTCTGCTTGACGAAGACGTACGCGTGGCCGGCGCCGACCGCGGCCACCAGGTGCGGCACACCGGGGCCTCCCCACACATGTCGGATAGCCGAGCAGGCAGCCCTGCCCGGCAACCCACGAAGTTGCGTGAGCGAGGCCCCGGCCCGCAACCGCCTCACCCTCGAGCGGTCACGTCATACCGTCTAGGCCAGGACAAGCTCGGGACTGGCCGCGGCCAGGCGCAGCGCCCGCTCCAGCAGCAGCCGGTCGCCCAGCCGGCGGCGCAGCAGCCGCTCCAGCCCGCCGATCGGGTAGAGGTTCTGCGGCGCCCGCGGGTCCTTGTGCTCGACCGAGGCATACCGCGGCAGCACCGACTGGGACAGCTCGGCCAGCTCCAGCACGTCCTCCAGCGGCAGGTCCGGGCACTCCAGCCGGACCACGCCGGCCCACGGCGCCCCCGGCCGGCAGGGCAGCCGCAGATACCAGGAGCAGCGCGGCCAGTCCGTGCCCAGGTGGAAGACCGGGGTCCGCTCGGCCGGCCCGAGCTCGCCGACCAGCGCGTGCAGGGCCGGGTCGAGGTAGCGGGATCGGTGGGTCTTCACCATGCCCAGCACCCGGGCCAGCTGGCCCCGCCGGGACAGCGGGCCGTCCAGCACCAGCAGGTCGTCGGGCTCGGTCCGGGCCAGCAGCGCGCACTCGGCCTCGGTGTCGGCCATCGCCCCCTGCAGCGCGTTGGACAGCCGCAGGTCGTCGTCGGCGTCGGCCTTCTGGGCCTCGTACGTGGCGAACCGCAGCCGCAGGTCGGGGATCCCCTTGGCCGGGGTGAACAGCCCGCGCTTGACCCGGACCAGGTCGGCCCGGGCCTCGCCCTGCCGGCAGCTGACCACGCCGGCCGCGTACGAGGCGGCCAGGCCGGCCACGGCGCCGCCGGCGGACTCGAACCACATGTGCGCGTCGACCCGCCGGACCCCGTCGACGAAGTGGATCGCGCCGGGCTGGGCCACCGGGCGGGGCGGGATCGGCCGCCAGCGCTCGACCGCCACCTCGACCGACGGGTCGACGCCGGCCTCGGAGCTGCCCAGCGGCTCCTGGTCCGGGCTCGTCCCGTACGCCGGATCCCACGCGTCGACCCAGAACCTCATACGTCCTGCCGTTCCACTGTGGACCCCTCGGCCGTGCGGGCGACCGAGAAGCGGACCGGGACCCGCTCGGCCAGCGCACCGACGTGGGTGACCACGCCGACCATCCGCTCCCCGCCGGCGGTCAGGGATTCCAATGTGGACGCGACGACGTCCAACGTGGACTCGTCCAGGGTGCCGAAGCCCTCGTCCAGCAGGATCGAGTCCAGCCGGGCCGTGCCGCCCACGGACAGCCCGGCCAGCTGGGCCGACAGGGCCAGCGCCAGGGCCAGGCTGGCCTGGAAGGTCTCGCCCCCGGACAGCGTCCGCACCGGCCGGACGCTGTCGGCGTCGGCGTGGTCGACGACGGCGAAGTCCTTGCCGTCGTGGGTCAGCTCGAACTGGCCGCCGGACAGCTCCAGCAGGGTCGCGCTGGCGTCCAGCACCAGCACGTCCAGGGCCGAGCCGAGCAGCCAGCGCTCGAATCCGTCGGCCCGCAGCACCTGGCCCAGCAGCTTGGCCACCCCGTGCTGCTCCTCGGCCGCCTCGGCCGCCCGGGCCAGCTCGGCCGCCTCGGCCCGGCGCTCGGCGATCCGGGCCACCGCCGAGCGGGCCCGGCCCTCGGCCGCGACCACGGCCGGCTCGGCCGCCTCGGCCAGCGGGCGGCGGCCGTCGACCTCGACCCCGGCCGCGGTCAGCTGCGCCCGCAGCGCCGCCTCCCGGTCGGCCAGGGCCCGGGCCAGGGCGTCGGAGTGGCGGCGGGCGGCGGTGATCCGGGCGTCCCGGTCCTCGGCCGCGGCCAGCGCCCACTCGGCCAGCGCCAGCCA
>DATDKW010000032.1:0-2342 GCA_036519715.1 Mycobacteriales bacterium | reverse complement strand
CGGCTGCCGGGTCGCGAGCAGCAAGACAGTCCTGGCCTATGTCCGGGCCCGCCACAGCGGCCGCGGCGACCTGGACCGGGTCCAGCGCCAGCAGGAGTTCCTCGGCTCCCTGATCGACAAGTCGACCAGCCCGGGTGTGCTGCTCAACCCCTTCCGCGGCGTCCCGTTGCTGCTCAGGGGCACCGAGGCTGTCGCCGTTGACCGGGCCGCCCACGTCCACAACCTGATCCGGTTCCCCTTCGCCATGCGCTCGATCGGGAACGGCGGAGGGATCGCCACCACCGTCCCGATCGCCGGCAGCGCCAGCGTCCCAGGCGCCGGGTCCGTGCTCCAGTGGGACCACCAGCGGGCCTCGGCCCTGTTCGAGGCCATCCAGCACGACCAGTCGGTCGAGGGCCTGGTCGAGCAGGCATGACCGACCTGTCGTGATCACACGGATGTGGCGAGGCTGGACCCGCGCCGACCAGGCGGACCGCTACGAGCGGCACTACCGGTCGGAGGTCGTGGCCAGCCTGCGCCAGGTCCCCGGCTTCCGAGGAGCGCGGCTGCTGCGGCGGACCGTCGGGGCCGAGACCGAGTTCGTGTCCCTGACCTTCTTCGACGACCTGGACGCGATCCGCGGCTTCGCCGGGTCCGACGTCGAGACCGCCGTCGTCGCCGGCGAAGCCCGCGAGGTGCTCGTCCGGTTCGACGAGCGCGTCAGCCACTACGAGACCGCCTTCGAAGCCTAGGGCCGGTTGTCCCAGTCGCCCACCACCGGGGTGCCGGGGGTCTGCTTGGCCAGGCCGACGCTGGCCGCGCTGCCGCTGAAGGAGTCCTTCAGGTACCAGCGGGTGCCGGCGCGCAGCACCCCAGGGGTCCAGGTGCCGTTGCCGTTCCAGTCGCCGGCGTAGCCGTGGTCGCTGGGGCGGCCGAAGCGGACCTTGACCTCGGCCGGGCCGCTGCCGGGGCTGTTGCGCAGCCAGAAGGTGCCGGCCCGCTGCACGCCCGGGGTGAAGTCGCCGTCGCCGTCCCAGTCGCCGGCCAGGTAGCGGTCGCCGGCGCGCCCGAACGACACGGTGGCGTCGGCCGCCCCGGTGGAGTTGGTGTTGCGCAGCGACCAGACACCGGCCCGCACCGCCGCCGGGGTCCAGCGGCCGTCGCCGTCCCAGTCGCCGACCAGGATCCGGTCGCCGGCGTGGCCGTACCAGAAGTCGAGCACGCTGTTGTCGGAGTTGCGCAGCAGGAAGTGGTTGCTGTCGCGGGCGGTGCTGGGCCGGACCACGCCGGGGGTCTGGGTGCCGTCGCCGTCCCAGTCCCCCACCAGCGGGAGGTCGCCCGAGCGGCCGTAGCGGAAGCTGGCGAAGACCGCGGCCGAGGTGGACAGCTGCTCGGCGTTGGCGTTGCTGACCCGCCACAGCCCGGCCGCGAAGCCGCCGGTGCTGCTGCCCGCCGGCGGCGGGGTCCGGTCGACGAACACCCGGCTGGTGACCGGCCGGGCCGAGGCGCCCCCGGCGACCGCGGTCACGGTCAGGGTCGCCCACCCGGGCGGGGCCAGGGCGCCGCCGGTGGCGCGGCCGTCCCAGTGGACCTTGGCCTCGGAGCCGGTGCCCTGGAAGGAGCGGACGATCGCGTTGCTGGACCCGGTGACCGCCAGCCGCCAGTGCACGGTCGAGCTGAAGCGGGCGTGCACGCCGGCGTAGCCGCCGTGCTCGGGCCGGACCCGCGAGGTGGCGGCGGTGCCGCCGTAGATCTTCGGCCGCCCGATCCGGGAGACGGCCGTGCGGATGCCGGACAGCAGGCGCAGGGTCGGGCTGCCCGGGCAGGTGGTGTAGGAGGTCGAGCCGTGGCCGAGGACGGTGTGCACCACCACCCGCCGCCCAGCCGGGTAGCGCACGTTGGCCCCGCCGGCGCTGGTCAGCACCGTCAGGCCCTGCGGGTCGACGTGGGTCAGGTCGAGCTTCCAGGCCAGCAGCCGCTCGAGGGCGGCGACCATGGGGCCGGTCGGGCGGCTGGTGGTGAAGGTGCCGAGCAGGGCGACCCCGGTCGAGTTGGTGTTGAAGCCGCCGGCGTGGGCGCCGAGCACGGCCCGGGTGACGCCGCCGTAGCGGCCCTCGAACACGCGGCCGTAGCGGTCGACCAGGAAGTTGTAGCCGATGTCGTTCCAGCCCCTGGTGCGCACGTGGTACAGGTAGTCGGAGCGGATCAGGGCGGCGCTCTCCGAGGGCGAGTAGCTGTTGCTCTGCACCGTGTGGTGGACGAAGGCGGCCTTGACGGTGTCGCTGTACTCGGGGGCGGCGCGGCGGATCGACTCGTCGGCCCCCCAGCCGGCCCGGCTGACGATCCGCGGCTGCACGGTGGCG
>DATDKW010000031.1:0-3259 GCA_036519715.1 Mycobacteriales bacterium | reverse complement strand
CCGGACCCTCGTCGGGGTCCGGCCGGGCCGTCGGGGTGCCGGGATCGGGGCGGCGCTACGGCGCCGGGTACTCGGCCCGGATGTTGGCATCGGTGGAGTCGCTCGGGTAGACGATCCGGAACGCGCCGTTGAGGTATTGCTCGACCAGGCTCTGCGCCAGCACGTTCTGGTGCGTCTCGTCGAACTGGATGCCCGCCCACGGCATCACCGTCTGCTCGCCCGGCACGTCCAGCGACAGCAGCGCGCTGCGGATCCGCTGGTTCTGGACGCTGCCGGCGTTGTTGGCCGCCTGCGCCACCGTCATCACCGCGGTGAAGGAGGACGCCGCGGCCTCGGTCATCGGGCTGTTGAACCGGCGCAGGTAGAGGGCGGCGATGGCCTGTCCGGCCTTGTTGCGCTCGGCCGTCTCGGTCGACCAGGACACCGCCCGCAGCAGCCCGTTGGCCGCCCCGGCCGCCCGCGCGAAGTCGCCGGCGTTGAGGTAGCCGAGCGAGAAGCCCATCGCCGCGGGCGGCTTGTACTGCCGGACCGCGAAGGACGTCAGGGTCGCGTTGACCGTGGCCGGGGTGACGTACAGGAACAGCGCGTCCGGGTTGAAGGCCTTCACCTTGTCGACGGTGTCGCCGATGTTGGTGCCGGCCTCGGCATACGGGAAGCCCTTGACGGTGCCGGCGCCGCCCTCGGCCGCGAGCTCCTTCACCGTGCTGACGATGTCGTTGCCGGCCTTGTCGTCGGCGTAGTAGATCGCGATCTTGCCGGTCTTCGCCTTCATCTCGCGCAGCAGCGAGAAGAACGACTCGCCGGAGGTCCGCCAGGACGGCCCGATCCGGAAGAACCAGTCCCGGCCGGCGTCGGTGAGGAAGGTGGCCGGGCTGTCGCCGTTGACGAACGGGATCTCGTACCGCTCCGAGCGCTGGCTCGCGTATTCGGTGACCTGGGGGTCGTACGCGCCGATGAGCGCGTTGACGCCGTCGGTGGAGACCAGCTTGTTGATCGCGTCGCCGGCGGTGACCTGGGCGTCGGTCTTGGCCGCGGCGTCCGCCGTGACCAGGGTGACCTTGGCCCCGCCGAGGTTGGGCAGCCCGGCCTTGGCCGCGAGCGGCAGCGGGATCGACGGGTTGAGCCCGTTGATGACGTCGACCGCGAGCTGGGCGCCGTGCTGGGCCTCCCGGCCGGCGGCCGCGTTCGGCCCCTTCTGCGGGGTCAGCAGCCCGATCTTCAGCTCCTGGCCTCCCGCGGTGGCCGGGCTGTCGCCGTCACCCCCGGTGCAGGCGACGGCGAGGGCCAGGACGGAGACGATCGACAGGGCCAGGCGGCGTCGCCGGACGGTCATGAAGGCTGGTCCTCAACTGCGGGGGCTGGGGGCGCCTCGGTCGTCCGGCACGCCGGCCCGACGAGACCCGCGCAGGCTACCTCGCCCCCGGTGACATCGATCCATCCGCTACGGAAGGTGATCAGTCGGCGCCGGAGCGCGCAACCGGACCCGAGCGTTCACGGCCGGGTCGCCCGTGGCCCTATAGTGCCCGAGAAGTACCCGGAAACCGCGTCGGCACGTGGGAAGGTCGCGAGAGCTGGTGGAGAGACTACCCGCGGAGCATCCGGCCGCCTCGAACCTGCCGCCCCAGGGCGGCGCAGGTCAGGCTGGTCCGATGCGCGGCGAGCAGGACGGCCGGGCGGGCGGGGGCGCCGGGACGATGACGATGCAGCGGCCGCCGGACGCGTCCGACCAGGACGTGCCGGGCGGTGCGCCGGGCGGTGCCACGGTCGCGCCCGCGCCGCCGAAGCAGGCCCGCCCCCGGGGCGGGTTCTCGCCGCGGCACTGGAAGGTGCGCTCCAAGCTCGCCGCCGTGCTGCTGGTGCCGGCCATCGCGTTCCTCGTGCTGGCCAGCATCAACATGGTCGGCCAGATCCGGAGCGCCCAGGAGTTCGGCCGCGGCGCCAACGTGGCCGAGTTCGGGCGGCAGGCGAGCACGCTGGTGCACGAGCTGCAGGCCGAGCGCGACCTGGCCTCGGGCTACGTCAGCGCCGGCCGCCCGCCGAACAACCAGGGCGAGATCGAGGCCAAGACCAAGCAGGCCGCGGACGCCGACGCGTACAACGCGAAGCTGCCCAAGGGTTCGCCGGAGTCCGCGCAGAAGCCGGTCCCGACAGTGCCGGCCCAGAACGAGGCGGCCGTGCTGGCCGCTCAGCAGGCCAACGTGGACAAGGCGCTCGCGGCGTACCGGACCGCGGACGCGGCCCTCGGCGACGTCGGGTCCGAGGCCCAGGCCCGGGTGGACGCGGCCCGCGCCCAGGTCAACGGGCTGCCCCAGCTGCGCCAGGCCCTGACCAAGCAGCTGCTCACCAACGGCGCCGTCTCCCTGCAGTACGACTCCATGATCCAGTCGCTGCTGCAGATCAACCGCGGCATCGGTCAGGGCACCGGCAACACCGGCCTGAACGCCCAGGTCGCCGGCCTGAGCGCGCTCGGCGACCTCAAGGAGACGCTGTCCCGGGAGCGGGCCCTGCTCTACGGGGTGGCCTCGACCGAGGGCGGCAGCCGGTTCCAGTTCTCCCAGCAGCAGGACTTCTCCTCGACGGTGGCCCAGCGCACGGCCGCGCTGCAGCGCTTCCGGACCCAGGCCACTCCCGAGCAGCTGACCCAGTACGACACGCTGGTCAACGGCCAGGCCGTGCTCGCGGTCAAGCGGCTGGAGCAGAGCGTCACCCGGCAGTCCAGCGGCGTGGACCTCGACGCCCAGCAGTGGTTCTCCGCCGCCACGACGTACCTGCAGGCCATGCGCGTGGTCGAGTCCAGCCTGCTGGACCAGGTCGTCGGCACCACCCGGGACCTGCGCTCGGACGCCCAGCGGCAGGCCATCACCACCGGTGTCGTGATCGCGTCCATCCTGGTCATCGCGTTCCTCACCTCGGTGCTCATCGCCCGCTCGATGAGCGGCTCGCTGCGGCGGCTGCAGGCGGGCGCCCGCGACGTGGCCGAGGTCCGGCTGCCGGAGGCGATCGCCCGGTTGCAGAGACCGGACGCGGCCGCCGTACCTGACAAGGTCGATCCCATCGGGATCGACAGCCGGGACGAGATCGGCGAGGTCGCCAAGACCTTCGACCAGCTGCACCAGCGGGCGGTCGAGCTGGCGTCCGAGCAGGCCGGTCTGCGCCGCAACGTCAACGACATGTTCGTCAACCTGTCCCGCCGGTCGCAGGGCCTGGTCGAGCGCCAGCTCAAGCTGATCGACGAGCTGGAGACCGGCGAGCAGGACCC
>DATDKW010000030.1:0-5464 GCA_036519715.1 Mycobacteriales bacterium | reverse complement strand
GCCGGCGGTGAAGCCGATCTACACCGCGGTCAACGCCGCGGCCGCCCGGGCCGCGTTCGACGAGCTGGCCGAGACCTGGGGCCCCCGTTATCCGGCGATCATCAGGCTCTGGGACAACGCCTGGGCCGAGTTCATCCCGTTTCTGGACTACGACCTGGAGATCCGCCGCGTGCTCTGCTCAACCAACGCGATCGAGAGCTTGAACGCCCGCTACCGGCGGGCGGTCAAAGCCCGCGGCCACTTCCCGTCCGAGCAGGCCCCGGGTTGAAGTGTCTCTACCTCGTCACCCGCTCCCTGGACCCCACCGGGACCGGCCGGGCACGATGGACGATGCGCTGGAAGCCAGCCCTGAACGCGTTCGCGATCACCTTCGGCGACCGGTTCCCGGCCGCCGAGACCTACTAACCGAAGATGCCGGAAACACCGTTACCGAGACAGACCCACGGCCGCCGGAGAAGCGTGCTCTGCGGCTGTTTGTTGCTCGGGCTGGCTGGCCGGTCAGTCTCGGGTAGGTGCCCGGTGGGCCGCTCTCTTTGCGGCTGCCCACCTGTTGTGCCGGGTGTGGCTCTTTCATGGCGTGCGTTCCTGCCGGGCACCGCGGCGAGGCGTGGCTCAAGAAGGGTCTGCTCTGCTCGAAACAGCGTTGCCCGTCCTCGCATAACAGGTGATCTCGAGGTGAGGAGCGCGGCGATGGACGCGGCGAGGGATGTCGTGGTGATCGGGGTCGACCCGCACAAGCGGTCGGTCACGATCGAGGCGCGGGATGCCCGGGAAGTGCTGCGGCCAAGGGGCTCGTTCCCGACCAGCACGGCCGGCTATCGGGCGATGCTGCGGTACTGCCGGCAGTGGCCGACGCGGTTGTGGGCCGTCGAAGGTGCCGCGCGACCAGGAGCTTCTGCGGAGGAAAGGTCGCGGGCGCTCGGGAGGTCAGCACGCTGAACCCGGCCGCCCGCAGGTGGGGGGCGTACTCGTCCTCGACGTGGGCGAGGTTGGACAGCACGAGGGTGCCACCAGGGCGTAGGAGCCGGACCGCTTCGTCGAGGGCAGCAGTACTCTCGTGCTGCTCGGGCAGGTTGTGGAAGCACAACGACGAGACGACGACGTCGGCAGCGCCGTCCGGCAGTCCGGTGGCGCGGACGTCCACTCGATGCACGTGCAATCGCTCGGGCACTCCGTCGAGCAGCGAATTGCGTGCGAGCCTTTCAGGCCCGTTGTTCGACAGGTCCTTGCTGACGAACAGGTCGACCGCGTGCACGGCGCCCCGGGTGCGCTTCGCGGCACCGATCGCCAGTAAGCCAGTGCCTGTTCCCAGGTCGACCACCTCCTCGTCACCGCGCCAGTCCACCTGACCGAGCAGCAGGTCGCGGAGCCGGAGCTTGCCGACCAGGACGTACCGCAGCCCAAGGACAGCAGGGACACCGGGAACGAGCGCGGCCGCTCCCGCCGCCTTCCGCAGCCGCGGAGCGGCCAGTGCCGCCGAGCCGAGCGCGGCCGTGGCGGCGGCCAGACCTGCGAGGTAGGGCCAACCGTCCACGCCGTAGCGCGGCCTGCTCATCGCACCCACGAGCCAGCGCTAACGACCATGTACCGCATCCAAGCGCGCGCTCGTCCACGCCGCCACCGCAACCCCGGCGCCGGGGGCCTCAGTAACGAGCGACCATCGGCAGGGTCGGGCGATGGGAGCGCGCGTGCGTCGGTCGGTTGCCGGAGGCCATGTATGAACCGGCGGCGGATTCGTGGAGGCTCCATCGAACCCGGGGCGGGTGCAACGCTCCCGTGGCATCCGGTCATGTCCCGGAGGCGTCGGCTTCGCTGAGGTAGTCGTGGATGAGCTGAACGGCGGTGGATCCCTCTCCGACGGCCGCTGCCACCCGCTTGGTGGAGCGGTGCCGTACGTCTCCCGCGGCAAACACACCGGGCAGGCTGGTCTCGAGGAAAGCGGGTGGGCGCCGCAGCGGCCAGCCGGCGCCATGACCGCCAGTGATCAAGTCCGGGCCGGTGAGCAGGTCCGGGCCGGTGAGCAGGTAGCCGCGGTCGTCGCGGGCGACGCTGCGGTCCAACCACCCGGTTCGCGGCTCGGCGCCGATCAGCAGGAATAGCGCGAAGGCCGGAACGACCTCGGTCGCGGCAGTGTCCCGGTCCCGCAGCGTCAGAGTTTCCAGCCGCCCGGGGCCACCCCCGTCCATCACCTCGGTGCGCAGCCGAACCCGGATGTTCGCCGCCTGCTCGATCTCCGAGACGAGATATTCGGACATGGTCGTCCGCAGGGTCGTTCCCCGAACCAGCATGGTGACAGTAGCGGCGTACTGGGACAGGTGCATCGCGGCTTGGCCGGCTGAGTTGCCGGCGCCGACCACGAACACGTCGTGGCCCTGCACGGCCCGTGCCTCGGCGCCGGCTGCGCCGTAGAAGACTCCGGTGCCGATCAGGGCCTCCAGTGTCGGGACGCCGAGGCGGCGCCAGGAGACTCCGGTGGCCAGGACGACCGCGCGGGCAGAAACCTGGCTGCCGTCGCTGGCCGTCACCACCCGCAGCGGCCCACGGGTGTCCAGCGCGGTCGCCGCCTGGGAGAGCACGAACCGGGTCCCGAACAGCCACGCCTGTTCCACGGCGCGGGTAGCCAGCTCGTCGCCGCTGATCCCCCGGTGGAAGCCGAGGTAGTTCCGGATCAGCGAGCTCGTCCCCGCCTGCCCACCAGGCACCGCCGGTTCGAGCAGCAGCGTCTCCAGCCCTTCGGAGGCCGCATACACGGCGGCTGCCAGCCCAGCAGGCCCCCCTCCGACCACCACAAGATCGCAGGACTGCACGTCGATGCGGGTGTTTACCCCCAACATCCGCCATACCTCGGCAGGCTCCGGATCGACGAGCACCGTCCCGTCGTAGAACACGACGACCGGCAGCCGGGACGAGTCCGCACCCACCTCGGCCAGCACGTGCTGACCAGCGCTCGAGCCCTGCTCGTAGTACCAGAACGGAACGCTGACCCGGGTCAGCGTGTCGCGCAGTTCGTGAGCACGGACCGAGGCTTCCGCACCGACGATCCGCACTGGCACCACCGGCGCGTCCTGAGACCTGTCCCACGCCGAGAGGAACTCGCTGACCGCCGGATACAGAATCCGTTCCAGCGGATGCCACGGGTGGTAAAGGTGATAGTCCACCTGCCCCATCGCCATCGCGAAAATCACCGGATTGGCCGAGGACCAGTCCCCGCGGTCGATCAACAGGACCCGCTTCGCCGTCCGAGCGAAGCCGTGCAAGCGCGCGAGCGTCTCGATCGCCGGCATCCCTGCCATCAGCTGGTCGGCGATCACCACCGCCACCTCCTCGGACCGGCCCACTGCATCGGCGACCGCCGCCAGCGCGGACTCGCCGCTACCGACTCCGATGACCCGGTAATCGGCTCCGAAACGCCGCCGCAGATCACCGACCAGAGCAGCGAGGACGGACTCCCTGTCGGTCGCCACCAGCACGATCGGCTCGTCCACGACGGGCTCCCTTCACCGACCCCGGTCGAGACCGCAGCGCGGCCATCTCTGCAGGCATCATGCCCGCCGCAGAGCCTGCGCCTCAGGCAGCGCCACCGCGGCAGGAAGACAATCGAGTACGCGCCCGGATCGGTGTCCGGTGGCCGTCCTGCTGGGACGGCGGTGCGGTGCTACTGCACCGCGGCAGATGCGGATGTTCGCCTGCGGGTCTCGCCGCTGAGACCTGGTGGATATTGGCCTCGGTCATGTCCCGCGCGGTGCGCAGAAGGAGCCCTGTGTCAAGCGGCCTGGTTGAGGACGGCCTGAAGGGCGCGGTGTTTGCCGGGGTCGTAGGGGACGCGGTCTTGCCAGCATCGCCAGATCACGTGCAGCCAGGCGCGGGCCAGGACGCGAACGGCGTGGGGATGATCGTGGCCGCGGGCGCGGGCTTGTCGGTAGAGATCAGCGGCCCAGGGGTTGGCGTGGTGGGAGTCGCCGGCGAAGTCGATGACCGCGCCCCGTAGTTGCTTGTCGACGGCCCAGCGGAAGCTGACCACCTTGACCTTGCCGGACTGGCGGGTCGATGGGGCGGCGCCGGCCAGGCAGGTCAGCGCTTCCGGAGTCGGGAAGCGGCCGCGAGCATCGCCGATCTCGGCCAGCAGCCGGGCCGCGCGGACCGTGCCCGAACGCGGCAGCGAAGTGAAGACCGCCGCGTCGGGGTGCTCGGCGAGCTGGGCGGCGATGTGCTCCTCGAGGGCGTGGATCTGCTCGCGCAATGCGGTCAGCGCGCTGACGAGCGCGAGAGTCACGGCGGCCCGGGCGCCGCCGTCGCTTCCGGTGGTGCCGCGGGCCCCTGTCGCCAGGTGAGCGTGCAGGAGGCCGGCCCGGCGGGGATTGTTGTAGCCGGCGGCGCGCAGCCAGTTCTCCAGCCGCGCTGGCGATAGCCAATCGGCCTTGTCCTGGCTGGGAAACCGAGTCAGGAACCGCAGGCTGATCGGGCTGTCGATATCCCGGAAGAGGCCGACCGCGCCCGGCAGTGTGGTCTGCAGATGAGCCCGTAGCTGGTTAGCCATCGCAACCCGGGCTGCGACCAGGTCCTTGCGGGCCCGCACCGTCATCCGCAGCGTGACCGTCACGGCCGAGTCCGGCTTCAGTGGCCGCAGCCGGGCCCGGTCGGTGCGCACGGTGTCAGCCAGCACGAACGCGTCGAACCGGTCGTCCTTGTTGCCGGCCGAACCGTAGCGACCGCGCAGGCTCTTCAGCCGGTTCGGCGCGATGACGAACACGGTCAAGGCCGCGGCCAGCAGCGCGTCGACGACCGGCCCGTCCGGACGCTCGATACCGACCTCGACCACGCCGGCGCGGCCCAAGCGGTCGGTCAGGCGTAGCAGACCGGCCGCCGTGTGCTCGACCCCGAACCGCTCGAGCTCGACGCCCTGGGCGTCGACAACCGATACCGCGTGATCCTCACTGGCCCAGTCGACGCCCGCAGTAGAGCGAGGTCGGCCCGGCCCGACGCTGTCCGCGACACTCATCGAGTCTCCTTGCTGTCGGAGCAGCAGGTGGGCAACCCGGTGGCCCCGGGACACGACAGCCGGTCGCTCACTGATCGGCGCTCACATTGGCGCGCAGCCCTGTCGCCAGTCCGCGTGTCCTGGCCCACCGGACCTCGCAAACCTTCATGCCGGACCTCGAAGGTCAAGCGGATGCGGCGATGGCCCGGTGGGGACCAGGGTTGCACCGGCGACCACATCGGCGCCGGCCGACGAAGCCTGCCGAATCAGTCACCGGCACGCCAGAGACTGGACCAGTGAGCGGATGGTCTCGAGCGCTGCCGATGCGGCGGGACGACTGGCTGACTGTGCGGCCGGCCACGGCCGCCGGGGAGCGGGGCGGATGCGGAGGCCGGCCGGGAGAAGTTCCCGAACCAGCGGCCCCGCCGACAGGACCGGTCAGCAAGAGCGGGCCATCGGGCATAGCCTCCGGAGCCATGAGCGCAC
>DATDKW010000029.1:0-2941 GCA_036519715.1 Mycobacteriales bacterium | reverse complement strand
CGCGCCGGCCACGTAGCCGCCGACCCGGCTGAGGATCTCGTCCCCGATCAGGCTGACCCGGGCCCGCCGGCTGCGCGGCACCAGCCGGTACGCGGTGGTCTTGATCGTGTTGAACGAGGACAGGAAGTAGAGCGTCAGGATGAGGATCGTCAGGCTCTTGAAGATGATGCTGGCGATCGTCTGGCCGATGCCGACGACATTACCGGCGACCTTGCCGCCGAGGTCGGTGCTCACGTACTGGTTGAGCTTGTCGACCAGGTTGAAGCGCTGGTCCAGGTCGCTGACGGTCGGGTTGGCCTGCAGGTCCTTGACGTAGTCGGGCAGGGCCTCGACGAAGTTGGCGACCTGGGTGACGACCGGCGGGACCACCGCGTAGCCGACGGCGCCGAAGAACGCGAGGACGCCGAGGAAGACGATGCCGACGGCGGCGCCGCGGCGCATGCCGGTGTTCTGCAGGCGGGTGACGGTCGGGTTGAGCCCGATGGCCAGGAACGCGGCCACCACGACCAGGACCAGCACCGACCGGGCGCTGACCACGGCCTGGTAGAGCAGGTAGGCCAGGCCGACGCCGAGGGCGGCGGAGAAGCCGATCCGGAACGGGGACCGCCGGTTCATCGGCCGGCCCGGCCGCCCGAACGGGTTGGCCTCGTCGACGCCGGCCTCCTCGGCCCGGACCTCCGGGTCGACCACCGGGTCGCCCTCGGGCAGGTCGGACAGGCCCCGGGCCACCTCGGCCGCGGCCTCCTGGGCCTGCTCGGCGCCCGCCCGCGCGTCCGCGGCGTCGTCGCGGGCGGCGGTGGCGGTGTCCTGGGCCTGCGCGGCGTCGTCGCGGGCGTCGGCGGCGCCCTCCTGGTGCCGGGCCGCGGTCTCGGCGGCCCGGTCCGCGGCCACCGCGGCCTCCCGCGCCGCGTCCGCGGCACGCCCGGCCTCGATACCGCCGGCCTCGTCCTCGCTCACCGCCGTACGCCTCCCACCCTCACACCCGCAGCGCGCAGCGTACGGCCCGGGGGAAGCCCGTCCCAGGTCAGCCCCGGTGGGGGTCGGTCCAGGCGGGGGTCAGTTCCGGCCGGGCCACTCCTCCAGCGAGGCCGACGCCGCCGCCGGCACCTGGTCGAGGATCCCCCGGACCGCCGCCAGCTGGCCGAGCACGGTCGTGCGCACCGCCGCCACCTCCCGCTGCTGCTGCCGGGCCTCCTCCACCAGCCGCTCGGCCTCGGCCCGGGCCGCGGCCACGTGCTCCTGGGCCGCGCGGGCCGCCGCCGCCCGCTGCTCCTCCAGCTCCCGGGCCAGGTCGGCCCGCCGCTGCTCGTCGGCCGCGAGCTCCCTGGACCGCCGGCTGCGCAGGGTGATCTCGAAGTCCTCGATGGCCTGGGTCCGCTTGGCCTCGGCCTCCTCGTCGGCCTGCCGGCGGCGCTCGTCGGCCTCGCCGTCCAGGGTCGCGACCCGCTCCCGGACCTCGGCCGCGTGCTGCTCCGCGGCCGAGGTCAGCTCGGCCGCCCGCTGCTCGGCCTCGGCCAGCAGCGCCGACGCCCGCGCCTGCGCGTCCGCGACCAGCGCGGCTGCGGTGCGCTCGGACTCGGCCAGCATGGTGCCGGCCCGCTGCTCGGCCGCGGCCAGCGTCTCGGCCGAGCTGCGGTCGGCCGAGCTGAGCCGCTCCTCGACCTCGGCGGTGAGCGTCATGAAGCGCTGCTGCAGCTCCATCGTCTCGTGCTCGGCCTTCCGCCGGATCTCCGCCGCCTCCTGCTGGGCCAGCGAGAGCATGCCGCGGATCCGGTCGCTCACGTCGTCCAGGGACGGCTCGGCGGTGGCGACCTGGCTCAGCCGCGCGTGCAGCGCGTCGATCTCGTGGTGGGCGGCGGCCAGCTGCCCGGCCAGCTCGGTCAGCCGGGTCGCGACGGTGTCCCGTTCGGCGACCGCGATGCGCAGGTCGGCCTCCAGTCGCTCCACATGCTCGTGGACCTGGTGGCGGTCATACCCGCGCAGCACGACGTCGAAGGTCGACGCCCCCTCCAGCAGGGGCAGGAGCTCGGTGTGCTGCTCGCGGCGGTCCATGCCCTCCATCGTCCCATCCGGCGGCCGGTCGGGGCATCCCGGTCGGTCGCCCTCAGTGGGCGGTGTCGGCGGGCTGCACCAGCTCGACCAGTACCCCGCCCGCGTCCTTGGGATGCACGAAGTTCACCCGCGATCCGGCCGTGCCGCGGCGCGCGGTGTCGTACAGCAGCCGAAGACCCTTTCCGCGCAGGGTGCCGGCCACGGCCTCGACGTCGGCGACGGTGTAGGCGATCTGCTGGATGCCGGGACCGTGGCGGTCGAGGAACTTCGCGATGGCCGAGTCCGGCCGCAGCGGCGCCAGCAGCTGGATCCGGGTGCTGCCGTCGCCGACGGCGAGCATGGCCTCCCGTACGCCCTGCTCCTCGTTGGTCTCCTCGTGCACGCTGGCCAGCCCGAAGGTGGCGCCGTACCAGGCGATGGCTTCGTCCAGGTCGGGCACCGCGATGCCGACGTGGTCCACGCGCAGGAACATCGGCCGACGGTAACCCACCCGGGGTGCCCGTCATCACAGCCGGAGCCGGTACGGACCGGCGGTACCGTGACAGGGAGACCACACACCGACGTGCTGGAGGCCGACCGTGCCCGGATCCGTGATCGTCAGCGGCGCCCGTACTCCGATGGGCAAGCTCCTCGGCGGCCTCAAGGACTTCTCCGGCACCGACCTCGGCGGGTTCGCCGTCAAGGCCGCGCTGGAGCGGGCCGGCCTGACCGGCGACCAGGTCGACTACGTGATCCTGGGCCAGGTGCTGCAGGCCGGCGCCGGGCAGATGCCGGCCCGGCAGGCCGCGGTCAAGGCCGGCATCCCGATGACCGTGCCGTCGCTGCTGGTCAACAAGGTCTGCCTGTCCGGGCTGGACGCGATCGCGCTGGCCGACCAGCTCATCGGGGC
>DATDKW010000028.1:0-7975 GCA_036519715.1 Mycobacteriales bacterium | reverse complement strand
CGCGCCGACACCGAGCCAGTACTGGATCCGGTCGGAGTCGACCTTGATGACCGACGGGTCGTTCTTCGGGTGGTACTCGCCGACCGCCTCGATCGACCGGCCGTCCCGCTTGGTGCGGGCGTCGGCGACGACGATGCGGTAATGCGGCTCGCGCATCTTGCCGATGCGCATGAGCTTGATCTTGGTGGCCACGGGTGTGACTGCTCCAGTGCTCGAAAACGGGTGGGCGACCGGACCCGCGAGTGGGGCACGCGGACGGTCACCGGGAGGGGCGGACCCTCACCGGGTTGAGAGGGACCCGATGAGCGCTCGCACTCAGTCAGCCATCATGCCAGATCCGGCAGTCACCCCTCACCAGGACTCCACGGGACGGCCCCGGTCCAGCCGGAGCAGGTGGTCGGTGCGCTCCACCACCCGCGGGTCGTGCGAGGACAGCACGAAGGCCACCCCCTCGCCCCCGAGGTCGGCGAACGCGGCCAGCACCCGGTCCGCCGACGCGGAGTCCAGCTCGGCCGTCGGCTCGTCGGCGATGACGATCGACGGCCGGCCCAGCACCGCGCAGGCCACGGCCAGCCGCTGCTGCTCGCCGCCGGAGAGCTGGGCCGGCAGGTGCCGGGCCCGGTGCTCCAGTCCGAGCAACGCCAGCAGCCGCTCCACCTCGGCCGGATCGGGCCGCAGCCCGCGTACCCGGGCCGCGAACCGCAGCTGCTCGGTCGCGTCCAGGGACGCCACCAGGTTGGCCGACGGGTCCTGGAACAGGTAGCCGATCTCGGTACGGCGCAGCAGCCGCCGCCCCCGGATGCCGACGCAGCCGACCTCCTCCCGCCGGATCCGTACGGACCCGGTGCTGGGCCGGTCGACCAGGGCCAGGATCCGCAGCAGCGACGACTTGCCGGAGCCGGACGGCCCGACCACGGTGGTGACCCGGCCGGCCGGGAACTCCTTGTCCACCCCGTCCAGCCCGGTCACCGTGGTCCCGGCCAGCTCGTAGACCTTGGTCAGGTCGTTGCAGGCGGCCGCGATCCCGGTCCGGGCCTCCTCCGAGCGGTGGCTCACCGTGCTGCCTTCCGTTCGCCTCGTCGGTCGCTCCGCTCCTCGGGCGACCGCGGGGCGAGCCACCGCCCGGGGGCCCTGCGATGCTCACTCCCTCGTCGGCTCACTCGACCCCCCGCAGCACGTCGGCGGGCCGGACCCGGTCCGCCACCACCTGGGTCGCCAGCGTCCCCAGCAGCACCAGCGCCACCGCCCCGGCCAGCACGGCCAGCACGGCCCCGGTCGAGACGACCAGCACGGACGGGTACGGCGGCCGACCCGGCTCCAGGTCCAGCACCCGCACCACCGGCGCCAGCACCAGCCGGGCCAGCGCGACCCCGGCGGCCGCGCCCAGCCCGACCGCGATCGCCAGCTCGACCAGCAGCGAGGTGACGTGCGCGCGCCGGGTCAGCCCCATCCGCCGGCTCAGCGCGTACGCGGCGGTGCGGGAGCGCTGCCGGGCCGCCAGGTAGAGCAGCAGCGCGGTCACGCCGATCACCCCGGCCAGCGCGGCCAGCGCCTGCACATAGCCGAAGGTCCAGGTCAGCGGGAAGAGGTCGGTGTTGCGGACGACGCTGTCCTGGTTGACCTGGCCGGTCACCCGCAGGCCCGCGGACTCCACCGCGCGGGTCGCGGCCAGGGCGTCGGCCGGCCGGGTCCAGACCTCCTCGCTGCGGGCCGTGTACGGGCCCAGCGCCGGCAGCGCGTGCCGGTCCACGACGAGCAGCGGGGCCGCCACCGACCGCATGCCCGGGAACGTGGTGACCCGGGCGACCACGTGCACCCGCAGCACCAGCGCCTCCAGCAAGACGTGGTCGACCTGGGCGTCGCCGCCCCCGGCCAGGATCGCCGGCACGCTGCCGTCCTGCGCCGGGCCGAGCCGGGCCAGCAGGTCCGGCAGCGACTCACCGGCGAACCCGCCCTGCCAGTAGGCATACCGGGCGAAGCCGGCCGGATCCACCGCCAGCACCGGCAGCTCGTGCGAGAAGGTGTCCAGGGCCTCGGGCAGCAGGCTCACCGGGGTGCCGGCCGGTCCGGCCGCGGCGAACACCCCCGGCTTGGCGTCGGTGCGCAGGGCGACCGGCGCGCCCACGTACGTCGCCGTCTTCGTGTCCACGGTGGCTTGCACGGAGGCGCTCAGCGAGGCGCAGACGACGAGCACGCCGACCGGCAGCGCCACCGCCACCAGCACGCCCGCGGACACCGTACGGGCGGCGACCAGGCGGCGGACGGCGAGGAACCCGGGCACCGGCAGCCGGCCGCCGAGCGCCTGCAGCCGGCCCGCGGGCAGCAGCGCCAGCCGGACCACCAGCACGGTCAGCCCGGCCAGGGCCAGCAGCGGCAGCGCCACCACCAGCGGGTCGATCCGGACGGACTCGCCGCTGCTGACCGCGCCCCGCTCCCGCAGCCGCAGGTAGGACCAGAGCGCCACGCCGACCAGCAGCAGCTCCCACGGCACCAGGAGCCAGCCGGACCGCCGCAGCCCGATGGGGCGCTCGCCGGTGGAGCGGCCGCGCAGCCCGGCGACCGCGCCCAGCGCGACCAGTCCGGCCAGCAGTGCGACCGCGACCGTCCGCAGCGCCCGCCCGCCGGCGCCGTCGTCGAGCTGGCTGGAGGGGCCCAGGTGCGGGGCCGCGGCGAGCGTCGCCGCCCAGCCCAGCAGGGTCCCGGCCACGGCCGGGCCGATCATCTCCAGCACGGCCTTGCCGCCCAGCCCAGGCGGCCCGATGCCGCGGGCGGCCAGCAGCCGGACCTCGCCGGCCCGCCGCTCGGCCCAGTAGCCGCCGGCCGCGGCCACCAGCAGCAACGCCACCAGGACGGCGGCCAGCGCGGCCGGCTGGGTCGCGTCGGCCAGCGCGGCGCGGACCTGGAGGGCCCGCGCGGCCGCGCCGGCCAGGGCGTTGGTCTCGCTGTAGGCCCCGACCACGCCGGGCGCTGAGAACACGTCCGCGCCGGCGCCGGTGATGGCGGCGGCGATCGCGGTCGCGTCGCCGGCCCGGGCGGTGGCCGGGTCGATCGCGGCCGACCAGGTCGTCCAGGGCTCGTCGTAGCCGGCCAGGGTGAGCAGGGTGCGGTCATCGGTGAGCACCAGCGGGCGCACCGCCGGGGCGCGGTCGCCGATCGTGGGCAGGATCAGCGCCGACCAGCGGCACCAGGCGACGGGCAACTCCCCGCCGTAGCTGGGGTCGTCCAGACCGCGGTAGACCCCGGCCACCGGCACCGGCCGGCCGCGGGCCAGCACCGTGTCGCCGGCGTCCGCGCCGAGCCGGCGGGCCAGCTTGTCCGGCAGCCACAGCCCGGGGTCGCCCGGGTGCCCACGCAGCACGACGACCTTGCTCAGCGCGCTGGCGCTCGCGAACGCGGTGACCGAGGCCTGGTTCCGGCCGGCGGCCACGGTGACGAAGCCGCCGGTCCGGTCCGCGGGCAGCACCAGCACCCGCTCGCCGACCGGCACCCCGCGCTGGGCCAGCACGCCGCGGACGGCGCCGTCCTCGATGCCGGCGTACTCGACCGCGGGCTGCGACAGCGTGTAGTCGACGACGTTGTCCGCGGACCGGTTGGTGACCCCCGGCGTGTACGAGTCCGGGCAGGTGGCCACCGCCCGGTGCAGCGCGCCGCTGGCGGCGGACGACAGGAACAGCGGCGCGGTGGCCGCGGCGATCCCGAGCACGGCCGTGGCGACCAGCACCGCGGCCGACGCGCCGGGCTGCCCGGCGGCGGCCAGCGGGGCCCGGACCCAGGGCCGGGACAGCAGCAGGTGCAGCGGACCGGGGCGGCGGCGGACCCCGGGGACTCGTCGCCGCGCCATGCCCGGACCGTACGGAGGGGGTCAGGTTGGGTGGCGGGACCGGGACCTAACCGTGATCCGTTCGCGGCCGGACGGTCACAGTCGGGGCCACCCGGGTCAGTACGCCCGGGCGCAGTAGGCCATCGTGTCCGGCTCGTCGCCGGTGTCGGGCAGCGACCCGTCCGCCCGCACCAGGCAGCGGACGGTGACCGCCTGCTCGGCCAGCCGGGCCTCGCCCTCCGGCCCCAGCTCCGACCACGGCAGCCGGGCCCAGCCGGTGGCGCAGGCCTCGGCCGCGTCCTCGATGGTCTTGACGTCGGCGATCCGCGCGTCCCGCTTGCGCTCGGCCTCGGCGAACAGCGCGACCTGGTCCTCGACCACCGCGACCCGGACCGCGTCCAGCAGCCCGGCCAGCGGCACCGGCGTCTTGGTGCCGGGGATCCGGCGGACCAGGGTGACCCGCTCCTCGGCCAGGTCCCGCGGCCCGATCTCGACCCGCAGCGGCACGCCCTTGAGCTCCCAGTCGACCGCCCGGCGCCCGAACGGCACGTCGGCCCGGTCGTCCAGCTCGACCCGGAAGCCCTCGGCCCGCAGCTCGTCGGCGACCCGCACCGCGGCCTCGGTCGCCTCGGCCTTGATCACCAGCACCGCGACCTGCACCGGCGCCAGCCGGGGCGGCACCCGCAGCCCGTTGTCGTCGCCGTGGGCCATGACCAGGCCGCCGACCATCCGGGTGGAGCTGCCCCAGGACGTCTGCCACACGTACTGCCGCTGGCTGTCCCGAGCCAGGAACTGGATGTCGAAGGCCTTGGCGAAGTTCTGCCCCAGTTCGTGCGAGGTGCCCATCTGCAGCGCCTTGCCGTCGCCGGTCATCAGCTCCATGGTCATGGTGTTGGTCGCGCCGGCGAACCGCTCCCGCGCGGTCTTGCGGCCGACCACCACCGGCAGCGCCAGCACGTCGACGACGAAGTCCTCGTACACGTCGCGCAGGATCTGCCGGGCGTAGTCGCGGGCCTCCTGCTCGGTCGCGTGCGCGGTGTGGCCCTCCTGCCAGAGGAACTCGGTGGTGCGCAGCAGCAGCCGCGGCCGCATCTCCCAGCGCACCACGTTGGCCCACTGGTTGATCAGCAGCGGCAGGTCGCGGTAGCTCTGCACCCACTTGGCGAAGGAGGCGTTGATGATCGTCTCCGAGGTGGGCCGGACGACGACCGGCTCCTCCAGCTCCTTGCCGCCGCCGATGGTGACCACGGCCAGCTCCGGGCTGAAGCCCTCGACGTGCTCGGCCTCCTTGCGGAGGTAGGACTCCGGGATGAACAGCGGGAAGTACGCGTTGCGTGCGCCCGCGGCCTTGATCCGGTCGTCGACCTCGGACTGCATCCGCTCCCACAGCGAGTACCCGTACGGCCGGATCACCATGGTGCCGCGGACCGGTCCGTTCTCGGCCAGCTCGGCCTTGGCCAGGACGTCCTGATACCAGCGGGGGAAGTCCTCCGCCTGCGGGGTGAGCACTCGCGCCATGCCGACAGAGGGTACGGGCCGGGCGACCGCCGTCGCCTCCGGGTTACCGGACGACCGCGCCGCGCAGCACGATCCGGGCCGGGGCGGCCAGCGCGCCCAGGTCCGCCCGGGGGTCGGCGGTATAGACGACCAGGTCCGCGGGCGCGCCCTCGTCCAGGCCGGGCAGGCCCAGGTAGGCCCGGGCGTCCCAGGACCCGGCGGCCAGCGCCGCCTCGGCCGGGATGCCGGCCGCGTGCAGGGCCTGGATCTCCCGGCCGACCAGCCCGTGCGCCAGCACCCCGCCGGCGTCGGTGCCGGCCAGCAGCGGCACCCCGGCCTCGTACGCGTCCCGGATCCGGGTGCGGGCGGTGCGGTGCAGGGCCCGCATGTGCTCGCCGTAGCGGGGGAACCGGACCGCGCTGTCGGCGATGCCGGGGAACGTCTCGATGTTGAGCAGGGTCGGCGTGACCCGGGTGCCGCGCCGGGCCGCCTCGTCCACCACAGCGCCGGACAGGCCGGTGCCGTGCTCGATCGTGTCCACCCCGGCCGCGACCAGGCCGGGCAGCGCGTCCTCGCCGAAGACGTGGGTGGCGACCCGGGCCCCGAGCTCGTGGGCGCGGGCGACCGCGGCGGCGAGCACGTCGTCCGGCCACAGCGGGGCCAGGTCGCCGAGGTCGCGGTCGATCCAGTCGCCGACGATCTTCACCCAGCCGTCGCCGAGCCGGGCCTGCTCCTCCACCGCGGCCACCAGCTCGTCCGGCTCGACCTCGACGCCGACGTCGCGCAGGTAGCGCTTGGGCCGGGCCAGGTGCCGGCCGGCCCGGATCAGCCGGGGCAGGTCGGCCCGGTCCTGCACGAACCGGTTGTCCACCGGGGACCCGGCGTCCCGGATCAGCAGCGCGCCGGCGTCCCGGTCGGTGACGGCCTGCTCGGCCATCTCCTGCTCGGTCGCGTGGCCGTCGGGCTTCATCCCGATGTGGCAGTGGCAGTCGACCAGGCCGGGCACGATCCAGCCGCCCTCGGCCACCGTCTCGGCGTCCCGGACCGGCTCGTACGTCAGCCGCCCGCCGGCGATCCAGAGGTCCCGCTGCTCCCCCGCCGGCAGCACCACCCCCCTGACGTGCAGCGCGCCCTCGGCCATGCCGGCACCCTAACCGGGCCACGCCCCCGGGTGGATCACGGCTCGGGTGCCGGTGGCGACGCCGGCCCGCAGGGCGGCCAGGGGCGCGGCGCCGCCGGTCCAGGCGGCCAGCAGGCCGGCGTCGAAGGCGTCGCCGGCGCCGGTGGTGTCGACCGGGTCCACCGGTTCGGCCGGGACGTCCCACCGGCCGGTGCGGTCCACCCAGGTCGCGCCGCCCGGGCCGGCCGTCACCGCGACCGCGCCGACCGCGGCCAGCACCGCCGCCGCGCCGCCGAGCGCGGCCAGCTCGCCCGCGCTGGGCAGCAGCAGGTCGACCCCGGCCACCATGGCCAGGAACCCGCGCGGGTCGGTGAGCAGCGCCGCCGCCTGCGGGTCGACCGAGGTGGTCAGCCCGGCCGCGGCCGCCGCGGCCAGGGCGTGCCGCCCGGCCGGCCGGGAGGACGGGTCGAGCAGCACGTAGCCGGACAGGTGCAGGTGGCGGGCGCCGGCCAGGGCGGCCGGGTCGATGTCGGCCGGGGCCAGCCGGCCGGCGGCGCCGCGGTCGGCCAGCATGGTGCGCTGCCCGCTGCCGTCCACCAGCACGACCACCGTGCAGGTGGGCGCGCCCGGGTCGGCGGCCAGCACCGCCTCCACCCCGGCCCGCTCCAGCTCGGCGTGCACCTGGGCCGCGGCCGGGTCGGCGCCGACCCGGCCCAGCAGCACCGGCGCGGCGCCCACGTCGGCCAGCCAGGCCGCCGTGTTGGCGCCGGCGCCACCCGGGCGGAGGGTGATCGCGGCCCGGGCGTCGCCGCCCGGCTCGGGCAGGTTCGCGGCCGCGGCCAGCACGTCCAGCCCGGCGTCGCCGACGACGACGATCCGGGTCACCCGGTCCCGCTCACGAGGCCAGCGCGACGGCGATCTCGGCCGCGAGCGCGGCGTTGGCCACGACCAGCTCCTCGTTGGTGTCCAGGCTGACCCCGGCGCTGGCGGTGTGGAAGTGCTCCAGCAGCGCCGGCGTCACGTCGTGGCCGGAGATCCCGCGCTCGGCCAGCAGGGCCAGCCCGCCGGCGAGCAGCTCGTCATGCAGCGCCCGCGGCATCTCCGCCGCCACCGGCACCGGGTTGGCCAGCACGATCCCGGCCGACCCGGGAACCGACCCGAAGTGGGCCCGGGCCACCGCCGCCACCTCGTCCGGGCCGCCGACCGTCCAGGGTGCCGGGTACGCCGACTCACGCAGGTAGAACGCGGGGAACGCCTCGGTCCGGTAGCCCAGCACCGGCACCGACCGGGTCTCCAGCGCCTCGAGCGTGGCGCCGATGTCGAGCACCGACTTCACCCCGGAGCAGACGACCAGCACCGGCGTCTCGGCCAGCACGTCCAGGTCGGCGGAGGTGTCGTACGACTCGGCCGCGCCGCGGTGCACCCCGCCGAGGCCACCGGTGGCGAAGACGCCGACCCCGGCGGCGTCGGCCAGCGCGGCGGTGCCGGCCACCGTGGTCGCCCCGTCCGCGCCGGCGGCGATCGCCGGGCCCAGATCC
>DATDKW010000027.1:0-6033 GCA_036519715.1 Mycobacteriales bacterium | reverse complement strand
GCGCTTCATAGGCCCGGGTGAACGCGTCGGCGCTCGCTTCGTCGTGCCCGGACATGTGCGCCGCGACCGCGAGCGGTATCAGGTCGTCGGCCGCCAGTTGGCGCTCCCGGTCCGCGGCCGTGAACGCGTCGAAGCACACCGCCCACGCCCGCTGGGCGTAGGCGGCGCGACCACGCTCCAGCTCGGACGCACTCATCGAACCTCGAGCCAGAGGTTACCGTCTCCATCCCGCGGCCAGGCGCGAGCCGCGCGGGACGCCGGCCACCGCCGGCGTCGGCGAGCCGCCGGAGCACGGCGATCTCAGTCGGCGATGCGCAGCGCGACCGCGGGCCGGATCCGGGCGGCCTGGTGAGCCGGCCAGAAGGTGGCCAGGAGGGAGGCGACGGTCGCCGCTGCGATCAGGATCGCGATGGACAGCCACGGGATCGGGAAGCCGATGCCGGTCCCGGCGAAGCTCGGGTCGTTCTCGAAGAGCAGGTAGCTGGTGAGCACGGAGAGCGCAGCCCCGAGGACGATGCCTTCGGACGCGACGAAGGAGCTCTCGGTGAGGAACGCCCGCTGCACGGTGCTGGCGGGGAAGCCGAGCGCGCGCAGCACGCCAATCGTCCGCCGCCGCTCCCGCACCGCCCGGACCATGACCACACCGAGGCCGGCGATGCCGACGAGCAGACCGAGTGCCAGGAAGCCCTGCATGAGCTGGAAGAAGCCCCGGGAGGCGCCGAACCCCTTCTCCACGGCCTGCCGGACCCGGGTGGCCACCAGGCTCTGCGGCAGGAACTGTCCTTGCAGATCGGCTGCCACGGTGTCGTCGGACACCCCGGCCGCCGTCTTGACCAGCGCGGAGGCGAGCTTCGCCTGCCCGCCGAACTGTGCGGTCGCCGCGGACGCGGAGAGGATGGTGGGGCTGACGAAGCTGGTGCCGCCGACGCCGTAGAAACCGTTGCCGGACTTGAGGATGCCGGCGATCGTCTTCTGCTCGGCCCGGCCGGTGGCCGGGTCGGTGAGCGTCAGGGTCTGACCAGGTGTGAAGGTCATCGTCGGCGGGCCACCGCCGGTCGAGCCGAGGAACTGGTCGATGATGACGTACCGCCGGTCCGTCATGACCGCCCGCCAGGTGGCCCGGTCGTCCCCCAGCCCGTCCAGCCGCTTGGTGAGCGGGTACAGGCCGGTCTCGGCGATCGCCGGGTCGGCACCGATCACGACGGTGTCCGTCGGTCGGCTCAGCCGGCCCACGTTGCTGATCTTGCCGGGAGCCACCAGCAGCGGCACGGCGTCGGTGATCGCCCCGGAGAACCGGCCGGAGGTGAGGGTCCGGGCGGGGTCGGGGATCGGGTTCGCGGGGTTGAAGTCCGCGCGGACGGCGAACCCGCCGGAGGCGTTCGCGACCTCGTTGTCGACGGTCGCGTTCACCAGGCTGCCCAGGACCGTGATCAGCACCAGCGTGAACACCACCAGGCTGTACATGATCAGGATCGCGCCGGTCCGGAACTTGCGAGCCACCGGGTAGGCGATCGCCAGCCGGGAGGCGAGGCCGCCCGGCGTCGGCCGGAGCATGAACCGGCGGAACGGTCGGGTGAGGACGTCCTGGTTCTGGCTGACCAGGAAGACGGCGGAGAACGTGAGCATGATGCCGAGGACCACGAAGGTCACCGTCGAGCCGTTCTCGAGCACCTTGGGACGCACGGTGTTCGCGACCAGCCCCCAGCCCAGGACCGCCGCCGCGGCTGCCGTGTAGACCCAGCGCTTGGGCGCCAACCGGACCAGCAGCGGGCACAGGAGGACCACCGTCAGGGCCGGGTAGAGGTAGGTCCCGAGGCCCTGGCTGTCGGCGATCGCGGGCACCGCGGCGGCCGCGGTCAGCGCCGCGAGGACGGTCGAGGCGATGACCCACCGCCGGCGGGTCCGGTGCACGCCGCCGGTGGGCAGGTCGCGGATGGCCGAGATGATGTTGACCCGGCTGATCCGCAGGCTGGTCAACGCCACGGTCAGGAAGGCGATGAGAAATCCGAGCGCGAAGCCGTTGACGATGCTGACCGGAGTGACGTTGAAGGCCAGCGTGAGCCCGCCCTCCTCGGCCGAGAAGCTGTTGAAGATCTGCGCGGCCACGACCACCACCGCCCGGCCGACGCCGATCCCGACGAGGATTCCTACCAGTGACGCGACGAGCGCATACACGGTGCCCTCGATGACGAAGCTGCGGACCAGCCGGCTGCGCTTCATCCCGATCGCGCGCAGCATGCCGAGCTCCGACTTCCGCTCCTCGGCCAGCATCACGAAGATGTTCACCAGGAGCAGCACGCCGGCGATGATCGAGAAGCTGCCGATGAAGAGGAAGAACGATCCCAGCCCGTCGCCGGCCGCCTTGGCCGCGTCCAGCAGAGCCTGCTTGGCCTTCTCCACCGAGGTGCCCTGACCGGTCAGCGGTCCGAGCGCGGCCCGGATCTTTCCCTCGACCGCGTCGCTGGCCGCGTCGCCGTCCTCGACACCCCCGACGTTCGACACGAACGTGACGGTGCGCGGTTCCACTGTGGACCGGGCCGCCCGAGCGGCCTCGACCAGGGTGCCCGGCGCGAGGAACGCGTTGCGGCTGACGGGACCGGTGCTGACGCCGGCAACCCCCCTGGTCGGCACCACCCGGGCAACCCGGAACGGCGTCGGCTTCCCGTACAGGTACAGGGTCAGCGCGTCTCCGGGCCCGACACCCATCGTGTCGGCGAGGTCGGCGTTGACCACCGCTTCGCCCCGGACCGGCGTCGGGCCACCGAGCCCGGATCCGCCGTCCGCCGACCCGCCGAACTCGCCGGCGGCGACGAGGTCGCCCTCGTACACGCTGATCCTCGGCTCGGCCCGGCGGGACGCGTCGGCGCCGGTCACCGCGGCCGCCTCGGCGGCCCGCACCGTCAGCACGCCGTCGACTTGCGGGTCCCCCCGCAGCTCCCGGAGCCGGGCGGCAGCTTCGTCGCCCTGCGCGATCGTGGCCGAGGTCACGATCTCGTCGATCGGACCGAGGTTGGTGTACGCACCCTGGCGGACCGAGAAGTTCAGCGTGTCACCGACCACCAGGCTGCCGATGATGATGGCGGTCCCGAGCACCGAGCCGCCGATGACGAGCATCGCCTCGCCCCGGCGCCGGGCGACCTGGCGGAGCGCGAGCCGGCGCAGGAACGGCCTCCGCACCGCGATGTACGCGGCGGCGGCCGCGCAGACGACCAGCAACGTCACCAGCGCGGGCGTCCGTTCGGGATACATCGGTCACGCTCCCCGGCGCGGCCCGGAGCCGTCCTCGCGGCCGTCGCCCACCCCGGCGGCCACGACCCGGCGCTCGTCGCTGACCAGCCGACCGTCCCGCATGGAGATCAGCCGCTGCGCCGCCGCACCGATGTCGGCGTCATGGGTCACCAGCACGATGGTCTGCCCGTCGGCGCGGTTCAGCTCGTGCAGCAGGTCGACGATCTGCTCCGCCATCTGACTGTCCAGGTTGCCGGTCGGCTCGTCCGCCCACACGATCGCCGGCCGGGACGCCAGCGCCCGGGCGATCGTCACCCGCTGCTGCTCGCCGCCCGACAACTCGTTCGGCCGGTGCCGGGTTCGATGACCCAGACCGACCCGGTCGAGCATCTCCATCGCGCGCTTCCGCGCCTGGCCAGCGGGGGTGCCGCCGAGCAGCAGCGGCAACTCCACGTTCTCGGCGGCCGTGAAGACCGGGATGAGGTTGAAGGACTGGAAGACGAAACCCATCGCCCTCGCGCGGTGCGTGGTCCGGGCGGCATCGGACATCGCGAACAGGTCTTTGCCCTCCACGAGCACCCGGCCGCCGTCGATGTCGTCCAGCCCGGACAGGCAGTTGAGCAGCGTCGTCTTGCCGGAGCCGGACGGTCCCATCACCGCCACCATCTCGCCGGCTTGGACGGTCAGGTTGAGGTCGACGAGCGCCTCGACCTCGATCTCGCCGGTCCGGTAGACCTTGCGGACATCCTCGGCGGCGAGGAGCGCTCGAGCGTGGTCGGTCGCTAGCTGCACGGTCCACCCCTCCAACTGGATCCTGACGGTCAGCGGTCACCAGGTCGATGGTCGGACCGCCGGCAGCCGGACTCCAGGGTCGAAAGACCCCTCCGGCCGGGTCTGCGGCACCGCGCCGGGGCAGCACCTGGGACGGCCGGTGCCGTGGCCGGCGGCGGTCGTCCGCCGCGAACGCGGGGACTTTCGACCCCGTTCGGCGGCTGCCCGGGCGGCCTAGCGTCGGAACCCTCCAGAGGAGGTAGCCATGCAGGCCCGGGACATCATGACCGCTCCGGTGATCACGTTTCGACCGGAGACTGCGGTCCGGCAGGCCGCCGAGGTGCTGTCGGACCGGCAGATCACTGCTGCACCGGTTCTGGACAGCCAGGACGAGCTCGTCGGGATCGTCAGCGAAGCGGACTTGATCGCCGGCCGGTTCTGCCACGACCCTCGCTCGCACGTGGGCCAGGACGTGGTCCAGCCGCCGGCGGCCGTTCCGCAGACGGTCGGCGAGGTGATGACCACCACCGTGATCGCGCAGTCGGCCTCCGCCGATGCCGCCGACCTCGCCGAGGCCATGCTGTGCTGGGACGTGCGCAGCATCCCGATCATGGAGGGCTCGGCGGTCGTGGGCATCGTCAGCCGCCGTGACCTGCTCCGCACCCTGATCCGGGACGACGACGTCATCGCCGCCGAGGTCGGCAAGCGCCTCAAGGCCTATCCCGGCGCGCGGGACGACTGGCAGGTCACGGTCACCGACGGGCAGGTGGACCTGTACGGCGAGGTCGACGACGACGCCGAGGAACGGATCCTGCTCATCCTGGCCAGCACCGTGCCCGGCGTCTCCCACGCCGCGCTGCACCGTCGCAGCCCAGTCCGCTGACGGCGCGGGCGTCGATGGCCGACAATCGGCGAGCGCACGTACCCGGGAGGAGCCGGAATGTCTGCTGTGGCTGCTGCGCCGACGGCCGTGCTGGATCGTGACGGGCTCGGGGCGCTGCTGGACCGGCTCAGGTCGGACGGGTACGAGTTGGTCGGTCCGGCGGTACGGGACGGTGTGATCGCCTTCGGCCCGATCGACGGCATCGGGGACCTGCCGGCGGGGGTCGGGGACGAGCAGTCGCCGGGGCGGTACCGCCTGGTCGACCGGGACGACGACGCCCTGTTCGGGTACGCGGTCGGGCCGCACTCGCCCAAGAACCACCTGTTCCCATCCCGCCGTCGGCTGTGGACGGCCGACCGGGACGGTGCGGGGCAGCTGACGTACGCGCCGGAGCCGGCGCCGCCGCGACGGTTGGCGCTGGTGGGGGTGCGTGGCTGCGAGCTGGCCGCGATCGCCGTGCAGGACCGGGTGTTGCTGCGAGGTCACACCGCGGACGCGGTCTATGAGGCGCGCCGCGGCGAGGTGTTCGTGCTGGCGGTGAACTGCGGGACGCCGTCCGGCTTGTGTTTCTGCGTGTCGATGGGCACCGGCCCGGCCGCCGGGCCGGGGTACGACCTGGCGCTGACGGAGCTGCTCGACGGCGGCCGGCACGAGTTCACCGTCGCGGTCGGCACCGACCGCGGCGCGACCGTGCTGGCGGCGGTGCCGCACCGGCCGGCCGGTGACCCCGACGCCGCCGCGGCGGCCGCGGTGGTGGCGTCGGCCGCGGCCAGCATGGGCCGGGAGCTGGACACCGCCGGGCTGCCCGACCTGCTGGCCGGCAACCTGGAGCACCCGCGCTGGGACGACGTCGCCGACCGCTGCCTGACCTGTGGCAACTGCACGATGGCCTGTCCCACCTGCTTCTGCACCACGGTTGAGGACGTCACCGACCTCACCGGTGAGCACGCCGAGCGCTGGCAGCACTGGGACTCCTGCTTCACGCTGGACTTCACCCACCTGCACGGCGGGGGACCGGCTCGCGCCTCGGGCCGATCCCGGTACCGGCAGTGGATGACGCACAAGCTGTCCACCTGGTGGGACCAGTTCGGCAGCTCCGGCTGTGTCGGATGTGGACGGTGCATCGCCTGGTGCCCGGTGGGCATCGACAT
>DATDKW010000026.1:0-28853 GCA_036519715.1 Mycobacteriales bacterium | reverse complement strand
CTCGTCCGTTCCCGACCGCGAGCTCGACGAGCGGCCCGTCCGCGTCGCGGGCGAGCTCGACGTAGAAGGCGACGTCGGCGGTCATGTGCGCCGACCATCTCTCGTAATCGTCCGCGAACGCCTCGTCCCAGCTCATGGCTCCAGGTCCGCTCGGCGCGGGTTGACGGCCATGGGCCCTTCTCGCAGTCGGCGGTTCCTGGGTCGATCGTACGAATTCGCCGAACTCGATATCGCCTCCGGCCTCACCGGAGCCGTCCGGGGACCGGGTACCCCGCTCGCCCGGCCCGGGCGGTCGTGTCAGCCTCGCCGGCCGCGTGATCCGAACAGGCCGGTGGCGAGGCTCACGGTGGCCAGCGTGGTCACTACGATGCCGATGATGACGTCGTTCCGGGTCGCGGCCGGCGCATCGATGCCGGCGTTGTAGGCCAGCACCCAGGGCGCTACGACGAGCCACCCTCCGAGCCCCACATGGGCGATGCTGAGCGCTGCCGACCGGCCCGGCGTCACCATCCGCACCAGCGCGACCACCGCGACGGTGGCGCCGATCACGACATCGTTCCAGTAGCCGTCGAACCCCGTGCCGTTCGCGCTGTAGTTCAGGACGTAGGGGGCCATGACCAGCCAGATCCCGGCCAGGAACACCAGCGCGCTGGCCAGGGTGGCTACCGACAGCGCCGCTTCTTCGGTGGGGCCGGGCCCGGGTGCGCGCCGTTCCGGTGCGCGCCGCGGGCCCGGGTCGGTGGGGTAGAGGTCCCGGCCGGTCCGGTCCCGGTACGGCTCGTCCAGGTAGGCGTCGTCGGGCACCGTCCGCGTGGTCCCCTTCGCCCGCCGGTCTTCCATCGCCATCAACTTTTCCTTTCTGCCTGCCACGGCCAGGCGGTCGCAGCAGCCGGCGCGGTGCCGGCTGTTGAATGCGTGCCCGAGGCCTGGACTGCCTATCTGTCGGCTCCCTGACGGTCCGGCCGATGTCGTCAGGAGACCGTCAGCCGCAACGCAAGTCTGGTCGGGGGCAGGCTGTGCGGCCTGGGCATCACTGCGGATCGTCGGTGGGCCACAACGGGCCGGTGGGCAGCCACCGTAAGCAAGACCAGTCGGCCGGCCGCGTACCTGACGTTTGTCTTGCGACCGGTGTGCGCGGCGAAGAACTCCCGCAGACCTGGGTATCCGAATGATGTCGGACCGTGGAGGAGGACCGCCGTTCCACGACGGGCGGCCGACGTCGTAAGGGAGCAACTCGCCAGCCGGGGGCCAGCGGTGCTCGCGCGTCATTGCGTCCTGACGTGTCCGGGCGAGCTCTCGGCTCGGCCGTCCTGACCAGGGTGGCGGACGTCTGGTCAGCGTCACTGCGGCGTTCCCAGTAATTGCGCAACCCACGACAGCATTTCGAAATGGAGTTGGATGAACCAGTCCGGGACTGCCGGGCGGCTGTTCGCCCGCGGCTCGTGGCCGGAGACGGCGCGGCTGGCCGCGATCCTCCGCAAGGAGACGATCGGCGGGGCGCTGCTCCTCGTTGGCGCGGTGGCCGCGCTGGCCTGGGCGAACTCGCCGTGGTCGGACTCGTACGAGGCTCTGCGGGACATGCGGGTGGGTCCGGCCGCCCTGCACCTGGACCTGACGCTGGGCACGTGGGCCGCGGACGGGCTGCTGGCGATCTTCTTCTTCGTCGCCGGGCTGGAGCTCAAGCGTGAGTTCGTCGCCGGGGATCTGCGGGACCCGCGCCGGGCCGCGGTGCCGGTGGCGGCGGCGTTCGGCGGCGTCGCGGTCCCGGCTCTGGTCTACCTGGCGGTGGCCGGCGGTGCCGGGGGCGGGGCCGCGCAGGGATGGGCGATCCCGGCCGCGACGGACATCGCGTTCGCGCTGGCTGTGCTGGCGATCATCGGGCGGCACCTGCCGCCGGCGTTGCGCACCTTCCTGCTCACGCTGGCCGTGGTCGACGACCTGTTGGCCATCACGATCATCGCCGTCTTCTTCACCAGCACCCTCCAGGTGGTGCCGCTGGCGCTGGCCGTGCTGCCGCTGGCCGCGTTCGCCGTGCTGGTGCAGCGCCGGGTGCGGTCGTGGTGGCTGCTGCTGCCGCTGGCCGCCGTCACCTGGGTCCTCGTGCACGAGTCGGGCGTGCACGCCACCGTCGCGGGGGTGCTGCTCGGGTTCGCGGTGCCGGTGGTGCGCAGTGACCGGGCCGGTGGCCCGGACGCCGGTCCGGGGCTGGCGGAGCACTTCGAGCACCGGTTCCGGCCCCTGTCGGCCGGCGTGGCGGTGCCGGTCTTCGCCTTCCTCGCCGCGGGAGTGACCGTCGGCGGATGGGCCGGCCTCGGCGACTCGCTGTCCGACCGGGTCGCGCTGGGGATCGTGGCCGGTCTGGTGATCGGCAAGACGGTCGGGATCCTGGCCGCGACCTGGCTGGTGGCCCGGTTCACGCAGGCCGATCTGGACGAGGACCTCGCCTGGGCCGACGTGCTCGGGCTGTCGCTGTTGGCCGGCGTGGGGTTCACCGTCTCGCTGCTCATCGGGGAGCTCGCGTTCGGAGCCGGCAGTGAACGCGACGACCACGTCAAGGTTGCCGTCCTGACCGGATCTCTGGTCGCCGCGCTGCTGGCCGCCGTCGTGCTCAGGCTGCGGGGCCGGGTGCACCGGCGCATGAGCGAGGCCGAGACGGTGGACGCCGACGCCGACGGTGTGCCGGACGCCTACCAGCGGGCCCAAGGCCGGCACGACCGGCCGCAGTACACCCGCGCCGAGACGGCGGCCTCGGGACCGGAAGTGCCCGAAGATCGGAGGATCCCATGAACCACGCACGGGCGGCGTCCTTGACCCTCGCGGTGGCCGCACTGGTCGTGTTGCTGTTCATCCTGGTCCTGGAGAAGGGATGGTGGGACTACCTGCTGCTCGTCCTGGTTGCCCTGCTGCTCGTCGGCAGCTACGAGACTCGCCGCCGCATGCGTGCGCACGCCTACGCCGAGGTGCGGTCCCGCCGCCGACCGGAGTGAAGTCCGTCGGACTGGCAGGCTGAGGAGAATCGTGGGCGGTCGTCCGACGGATGTGCTGCCGCGCCCTCTGCGGGTCGCGGTCGGCTGGAGCGCGAGCGTGCTGGTCCTCGGACTGGCGCTGGTGCTCCTGCTCCGGCTGCTGATGCGCATCGCCCCGGTGACCTTCGCGGTTGTGGGCGCCGTGTTGCTGGCCGCACTGCTGCAGCCGCTGGTGACGGGACTGCGGCGGCTGCGGCTCCCGGCGGCGCTGGCCGCGCTGGCGGCGGTGGCCGCGCTGCTCGGCGTGCTGCTGGGGGCGGCCGCGCTCATCTGGCGCCGGGCGGGCGACCAGCTGCCCGACCTGCGGTCGCGGCTGGCCGACGCCGTCGAGCGCATCCGGACGTTCCTGGTGGAAGGGCCGCTGTCGCTGGACACGGAGCAGGTCGACCGGCTGGCCGATGACCTGGTCAGCCGGCTCCGCGAGGTCGCCCCGTCGCCCTATGCCGGTGCGACCACCGCCGTGGAGACGGTCGGCGGGCTGCTGCTGGCGGTGGCGCTGCTGTTCCTGTTGCTCAAGGACGGCGAGCGGATGTGGATGTGGCTGGCCGGGCTGTTCCCGGTCGGCGTGCGGGACCGGGTCGACCGCGCCGGGCGGGAGGGCTGGACCACCCTGACCTCGTACGTGCGCGGAACCGTGCTGGTCGCCGCCATCGACGCCGTCGGCATCGGCCTGGCGTTGCTGCTGCTCGGCGTGCCGCTGACGCTGCCGCTGGTCGTGCTGACCTTCCTCGGGGCCTTCATCCCGATCGTGGGCGCGACCGTCGCCGGAGCGGCCGCCGTGCTGGTCGCGTTGGTGACCAACGGGGTCACGGACGCGCTGCTGGTGCTAGCCGCCGTCGTGGCGGTGCAGCAGGTGGAGGGGAATCTGCTGCAGCCGTTCATCATGGGCCGAGCGTTGCGGCTGCATCCGCTGGTGATCCTGGTCGCGGTGTCGGCGGCGACGCTGCTCGGCGGCATCCCCGGCGCCGTCGTGGCGGTTCCCGTCGTCGCGGTCTGCTACCGGGTCGCCAGCTCCCTCCGGTCCGAGGAGCCGGCCGAGGCTGACGACCACCCGGCCGGGCAACCGGCGGGGGAGAACGTTCAGTGAGCGGGGCGAGCCGGGCCCGGTCACCGTGGCCGGTCAGCCCGGTGCCGGAGACCGCCGCGATGCCGGCCGGGGAGCTGACCGCCGAGGACGCGTGGGCGATCATCCGCCGCCACGGCGCCTGGACCGTGGCCCGCGCGTCCTTCGTCCGGTTCCGCTACGCGGACGGCTTCTCCCACTCGCGGGCGCTGGCACTGCAGCTCTGCCTGGCCGTGGTTCCGTTCCTCATCGCCTTCGTCGGGTTGAGCGGGTCCCTGTACGCGGAACGTCCCGGGATGGTGCTGCGCCGCACCCTGCTGTCGGTGGTCCCGGGCGGATCCACCGGAGCGCTGCAGGCCGCCATCCAGCCCGCCGGCCGCGGGGACAGGACCGCGCTGTGGCTCGGCCTAGGCACCGCCGTCGTCGCGCTGGTCGTCGCCATGGGCCAGGTCGAGCGGGGTGCGAACCGGATCTACGGCATCCGCCGCGACCGGCCGAGCCGGCAGAAGTACACCCGCGCGGTCGTCCTCGCCGGCGCGTCCGGAGTGCCGTACCTGGTCGGCTTCCTGGTCCTCGTCGCCGGCGCCGACTTCGCCGATGCAGTCGAGGACGTGTACGGGTTCGACGACGATGTCGTCGGATGGCTGGCGGTGCCGATTGCGGTCGTGCTGATGCTGGCGGCGGTCACCGTCATGATCCGGCGGGGTCCCCGGCGCCGGCAGCCGGGCTGGTCCCTCGTCGCGGTGGGCGCCGCGGTGTCGTTCGTGCTGTGGCTCGCCTTCACCGGCCTGCTCGCCGGCTACCTGCAGGCGTCCGGCAGCTTCGGCGCCGTGTACGGGCCCCTGGCCGGGATCATGGCCCTGCTCATCTGGGCGCAGCTCACCTCGATGGCGATCCTGCTCGGATTCGCGGTCACGGCGCAGCTCGAAGCGGCGCGCGCGGGCCTGCTCCACCCGGTCGAGCCGGACCCGGGACCTGGCGATGCGAGGAGCCTGGATGTTCTTTGACACGTGGAACGACCTGCTGCGGATCGCGGTGCTCGGCGTCTGCGGCTACGCGGCGCTGATCCTGCTACTGCGGATCTCAGGCAAGCGGACCCTGGCCAAGCTCAACGCATTCGACTTCGTCGTGACCGTCGCGCTGGGATCGACGCTGGCCACGGTGCTGCTGTCCTCCGACGTCTCACTCGTCGACGGGGTGGCGGCGCTGGCCGTCCTGATCGGGATGCAGTACGCGGTGACCTGGAGCAGCGTTCGATCCACCCGGGTGCGGCGCTTCGTCCGGTCCGAGCCCACTCTGGTGCTCTACCGGGGACGGCTTCTTCCGGATGCGTTGCGCCGGGAGCGGCTGACGGAGAGCGAGGTGTTCCAGGTGCTGCGGCAGCAGGGGAAAGCCGCGGTCGCGGACGTGCCGGCGCTGGTGTTCGAGACCGACGGCAGCTTCTCGCTGGTCTCCGATACCGACGGTCCGACGCTGCCGCCGACCCCGCACTGAGCTCCACCCGGCGACCCTGGCGGGCCGTCGACGGAGGGCCGGGTCACGGGGACGGGATGAGAGTGCACTCCAGGCTGGGATCGGCGTCGGCGCCGGCCCCGTACAGGTCGACCTTGGCCTGGACCGTGGTCGTACCGGCGCCGGTGAACGTGAACGTGAGGGGAACGCTGGCACCGGCGGGGACGGTGTCGACGAGGTCGACGAGGCGGAGGAAGTAACGCGCGCGGGTCGGTCCGGGCGCGTTGGGTGGACTCGTCCGGTCCACCTGGGCCGGCAGCGCGAGCCGGGGCAGGACCTCGGCGGTGCCGTCACAGTCCTCGTCCCGGCGGATCTCGACGGAGCGGGCCGCCGGCGAGGTGATCCGGGTCAGGACGTCGGGCCGCGAGCCCTCGTTGACGATGGTGAGGAACACCCGGGGGTCCGCGCCCGGGGAGTACGACGGCCCGGAAGGCTCGTCGATCTGGAGGTTGCGCAGCAGCAGGTCGCCGATCTGCGCGTTGGTGCCGGTGGTGCCGCTCTCGATGACTTCCTGCGGATCTCCGCAGCCGGCGGTCAGCGAGGCGATCCCCAGCACGGCCAGGCCTATTCCCGTGCGGCGGAGGGACCGCGCCGGCCAGCCAAGTCCACAAAGGACGGTCCGCGGGCGCCAGGTTCTGTAGCGGTGGATGGTCATGGTCGTCGGCCTCTCCTGGGGTGCGGGCGGTCGTGCCGAGTGGGATCCGACGTCACTCACCGTCGGTCACGGCGGTCCGGCAAGCGCCGGCGAGGCGGGTGATCTCGGGCCGGAGCCGCTGCAACTCGTCCAGAACCTGCCGGACCTTGGCGGTGTCGAGGTCGCGCAGCGCGGCCAGGCCGGCGTCGGCCGCCTCGAAGGCGCGCTCGGCCCGGTCGAGGCCGTCCGCGCAGCTCGCCGGCACCGTGATGGTGGCGTCACCGCTGGGTAGCGGGCTCGCGGTCGGTCCCGCACCTGACCGGTCCTGGGCGGTGCTGGCGGTGCCGTCATCGCCGTCGGCCTTGCTGGCGGCGATGACACCGCCGCCCAGCAGTAGGCCGACGACGAAGGTCAGCACGGGGATGATCCAGAACAGCCTTCGCACCGGCGAGCGGCGCTCCGGGTCCGGGACGGTCATGGGTCGGGTCTCGCTCATCAGGTCCTCCGGGATTCGATGGGCTTCGGGTCTGCTTCATCCGGTACCCGGCATACGCCCGCAACCGGGACCGCGGCGGTCAACGTCAGGAGACCGTCAGGCAGCCGGCCGCGACCGGGAACCTGCCCGGGTAGTGGACAGTCGTGACGGATGCAGCTGTGCGGAGGTCGTCGGCGGAGACGGTGCGAATCATCGACGGACTGGTCGCGTTCTGGGTGGTGTTCTGGCTCGTCGTGGCCGGTGCGACGGCGTACTCGACGTGGCGGCTCGCCGGGCTGGGGACGACGTTGTCGAGCTCGGGCCGGGCCCTCGACGACGCCGGCGCGGCCCTGCAGGTGATCGGGCAGGTCCCCATCGTCGGTGACCGCCCGGAGGCGCTCGGGAACGACGTGCGGGCCACCGCCGCCGACGTCGTCGCCCAGGGAAAGACGACCCGGGACAGCCTGCACCGGCTGGCTGTCCTCTTAGGGGTGTTCATCGCGCTAGTGCCGAGCGTCCCGGTGCTCGCCTTCTACCTGCCGGCGCGATGGAACCGGCGGCGGGAGAAGCAGGCGGTGCGTCGCCGGCTGCGGGACGGCGACGGCGGGGGCCTCGACCATGTGCTGGCCGCCCGGGCGCTGGCTCAGCTGCCCGTGGACACCTTGTTGCGGATCAGGCCCGACAGCAGCCGGAAGGCGCTGGCCGACGCGGAGCTGGCGCGACTGGGCGTACGGCGCCCCGACGGCGGGCGCTGAGAGCGGCGGTGGCTCGCCAAGTCAGCGGCTCCGCGGTGTCGCGGGCGGGCTATGGACAGTCCACACGGGACGGCGGCCGGACGACCGCGCGCCCGGACGTCGGTCCGGGTGGAGCTTTCGCCGCCTGACGGCAGCCCCAAGGACGGCCGGCGCCCGTCAGGTTCCTGGCCCGGCACTGCGGGCCGTCCCGGCCGGGCGCAGGCCGAGGACGAGGAGGTGGCGCAGGGCGACGATCGCGGCGGCGGACAGGAGCCGGTGCCACTCGGGCTCGGCAGCCAGCCGGAGCAGGCCGGCCGCGGTGAGCAGGTCCAGCAGGACGGGCAGGGCCTGCCGGGGCCGGCGGGTGACGGCGAGCACGACGGCGGCGGCGGTGAGCGCGGCCCCGGTGACCAGCAGCGCGGCCGCGTCCAGGACCGCGGTCACGGCGACTCGGAGTCGCGCTCGACCTGGGCCCGCTCGGCATCGATCTCCCGGCTCAGGAAGAAGTTGAGCGCGGTCCGGATCGCCGCGATGGCGGCCAGTTGCCCGATCTCGGTGAAGCTCGGAGCGATGGCGGTGCGCAGCACGTCCCCGGCCAGCTGGAACTCCAGCCCCAGCGCCAGGAACCGGCCGAGACTGAGCCGGATGGAGACGAATTCGCGCGCCGCGGCGCGCCGGGTCCGCACGCCGGCCCGGACGAACCGGTAGAAGGCCCAGGCCGCCCCGGCGAAGATGACCACGGCCCCGGCCGCCTCGACCAGGCGGACCAGCAGATCCACCGCATCGCGCAGGAACGATTCCGGAAGAAACTCCACTGCGTTCGCCCACCCGTATCGTTTCCCGACTCACGTCGGACGGCCCGCGGGACAGGATGGTCGCCCGGCGACCACCAGACTGGCGGCTTGGCCCAAACCGTATGCCCTGGGTCGGCCGGCGACACCGCCCACCCGCCTGCCCCCGCTATGCGTCGCCCAGGACGCCCGACGGGGGCAACGCGCGTTCCACATCGCTGCGGACATCACCGGCCGGAGGACTCCTGACCGGCACGGCGGGCCGCTGCCGCGCCGAGCAGTCCGCCGGCCGAGGAAGTGGTGAGGAACGCGACCAGGGCGAGGATCGCCCACCCGGCGACGTCACGGGCGTCCTGGACAGCCGCGCTGCTCGGGGCGAGGTCGCCCGCGCGGATAGAGTTCTGGATGACGCTGAGATCCTGCAGGGCGCCGGAGAAGGCGCCGAAGAGTTGGCCGCCACCGATCAGGGTCAGCAGCAGGATGCTGCTGACGACGACCGCCCACAGCAGCGCACCTTGCAGGAGCCCGGTCCTGGCAGCCTTCCTGGCCGCGCTCGCGCCGGCGACCGCGCCGCCGGCGAGGAAGGCGATCGCACCGGCGAGACCCGTCATCAGGTAGACCGAGCTCGGCAGACCCGACCGGTCCGGGTCGTCCGCGCCGGGGTCGAGGGTCAGCCAGCCGAGCGCGAAGAAGACGAGCTGTACGAGCAGGAACACCGCGAGGGTGACGGCGACCCCGGCCGCGATGGGTCCCCACCGCACGGCCGTCCTGCCTTCGGGCACGACTGTGCGCGCCGCCGGCTCGGGGATGCGATTCTCGGTGCGGCCTTCCTCGACGCTGGATGTGCCGCCGCCGAGGTCGGCCCGGGCCGGCATCGTGCCGGTGTGGTACTGGCGGATGCTGCCGTGGTCCTGGGTGGTCATGTGTCCTCCTGAGGGTCGCGTTCCGCCGTTTTTCGGCCGGCGGCGATTCGATGTGGCCGCCGCGTACAAGGACGTGCCCGCTGCCGCCCGCACCAGCTGCCCGGGCGACCACAGGTAAGGCGATCGCAAGGACCGACCGCGGTGTTACCAATGGCTGGGTGGCCGCGGTCGGACCGGTCACGCCGTCCGGCGGCCGCCGGCCTCCGAGCCGATCCCGTAGTGGTGGTAGAGCTCCGCGGCCTGCTGCGCCGACAGGTGGCCGTCCTGGTCCACCTGCGGGGCCCCGGTCACGGTGTCCTTGCCGGCCGCCACCAGGATCTCGGCCCCGTCGAACCGCGCCGCCGCGAGCGGCACGAGGCTTACCTTGGTGCCGAACAGGCCCGTCCGCACGGTGACCCACTCCGGCGCTCCGGTCCGGTCGTCCAGGTAGACGTCGGTCACCGTGCCGACCTTCGCGCCGGCGTCGTCCCGGACGGTCACCCCGATCAGGGCGGCGGAGAGTTCGTTCTGCTCGAACATCGTCTTCTCCCTCGGTCGGTTTGGGGCAGGGACAGGAGGCCGCGACGGGCGCCGCGGGTCAGCGGCGGTGGGGCTCCACGTAGCGGCCGTCGACGTGCAGCTCGCTGCGCGCGCCCGGTCCGAGATTGGCGTACATCACCGGGAGCACCGAGACCATCGCCTGGTGGGCTCCGAGCGGAACGTCGACCTTCTTCCTGCAGGCGGCCACGCGGTCGTCCCCGATCTCGATGCCGTCGAGCGTGACGACGAACCTCCCGGTACGCGGGTCGTGGGCGATCCCGATCTCGTGCTCCCGGCCGTCCGCGGCGATGCGCCAGGTGTTGTCGGCCTCGCTCATCGTCTGTCTCCGTTCGATCGGGACCGTCGTGCGCCGGGGCCCTCGGTCCCGCCGAGTCTCCGTACGTTCAATCTCCTTGCCCGGCCGGCATTTGGCCAACCTGACTGTTCCCTGACGAAATGGCCGGCGATCCGGATCCCGCGCGGTGTGCCACCGCGGCGTGCGGACGGCGCGACCGTCCCGTGTGGACCACCGGAAGGGCGGAGACGCCCTCCGGCGCCTTGTTAGACGACCGAAAGGTTCTGCCGGCGGCGATCGGCGGACGATGGGGTGGTGACGGCGGCCGGCAGGTTCGGCGGACCTCGTCACGACAGTCCACTGTGGACGATGTCTCGAAAGCCCGTCTGCAGTCGCCCGGCGGCATCGCCGCGGACGCCCACGACACGACCGCCGTAGGCCGCCGGGCGGCGGGAGAGGAGCTGATGTGACCCGGAACGTAGTTGTGGGTCGACGGGCGACGCGCCTCTGGCGGCGGCCCCGGCTCGTCGCGGCTGCGGTGGCGAGGTCTCGTCCGGCAACGGCATGGTGGCCCGGCTGGACTCGGCCAGCCCGGCGCGGGAAAACGGCATGCTGACCGTGTGGTTCGATCCCCGCCACGTGCAGGTCTTCGACCCGGAGTCCGGGCGCAACCTCGTCCGTTGACGCTGTGGTCACGGCGGGGCGTCAGCCAACCGTCAGGTGCGCCCGCATACCCGCGGTCCGGCCCGGGCATCTACGGCGTCATGGGCCCGAGCCGCTGCGACGACCGGCTCCCGGGCAGCGGGCCGGTCAGGACGTCGGCGTCGGTGCCGGACCGGTGCTCACTGACCCGTCCGGCAGCCGGGTCGCCACTTGGCAGTCGCGCAGGTCCTGCTCCAGGCGGCGCTGCAGCGGTTGCAGCCGGCGGATGATCTCGTCGAGCCGGGCGGCGTTCAGGGTGCGGGCGGCGTCGGCCAGGTCGTCGATCGCCCCGTACGTGTCCTGGGCGTCGTTGATCGCGCGCAGGCAGGCGGCGTTGACGCTGACCTCGCCCGTCGCCTGCGGCCCGGGCACGTTCGGCGCTGCAGCCTCGGTGGTCGCCGCGGCGGCCGGCACGGCCTCCGATCCCGCCGATGCGAGCCCGACGACGACGCCGCCGGCGACGGCGCCCAGGACGAAAGTGCCGACGGCGAGCCACCGTCCGGCCGCGGACCCGAAGCGGCCCGACCGTGCACTGTCCGGGTGGTCGGTCACGGGCGTCCTTCCGCTGCGGGTCCCTGCCGGTCCGGCCACCGTACGCGCAGGGCGCTCGCTCTCGGCGTCGCCGGCGGCGGGAGGTCGGGGTGGCCGTTGACCGGCTCCGGCGCCGGCTGCCGGGCCCGGTCCGGGCCGCGGCGCGGCGCGCGGGCCGGGCGTACCGGGCTGCCGTCGTCCGCGGCCGCTGGGTCGTGGTGGGTGCCTGGCTGGTGCTGGCGGCCGGGCTGACGTTCGGGGTGCCGGCGGGTGGCGGGGGTGGCGGCGGCCTCGGCGACCTCCTGCCGCCGGACAGCCACGCGGTCGAGGTGCAGCAGCGGTCGCTGGCCGAGTTCCGGGTGCCGGTCCTGTCCGAGACGTCGGTCGTCGTGCACGACCCGGGCGGGCTGACCCTGCTGACGCGGGCCGACGTGGCGCTGTGGGCGCTGTCCCACACCCAGGCCTCCCTCAACGGTTCGGTGCCGGACGGGCCGGGGCACGTCATCGCGGCCATCCCGGTGCCGACCTCGACCCCGGACACCGCCGTCACCTACCTGTACGTCTCCTCCGGCACCTCCCTGGAGGAGACCGACTCGCTGGCCCGGGAGTACGCCCGCCACTTCCGCAACCAGGCGTCCGTGTCCACCTACGTCACCGGGATCACGCCAGCGCAGGTGCGTCAGGCCCACTACCTGAACTCCCGGCTGGAACTGTTCGAGCTCGCCAGCCTGGTGCTGATCGCCGTCGTGGTGGCCCTCGTGTTCCACTCGCTGGTCGCCCCGGTGGCGGTGCTCGCGGTCGCCGGGATCGGCTATCTCGTCGCCCAGAAGCTGCTCGGACTGCTGGCCGCGGCGCTCGGCTTCGCCCTTCCGGACCAGCTGAAGCCGCTGATCGTCGCGCTCCTGCTCGGCGTCGTCACCGACTACAGCGTGCTGTTCTTCTCCGACTTCCGCCGCCAGCTCGGCGACGGGAGCCGACCGCAGGCCGCCACGGTGCGGACGCTGCGGCAGGAGGCCTCGGTGGTGACGGTCGCCGGCCTGACCGTCGCGGGCGGGACCATCGCGCTGCTGGCGGCCAACCTGCAGCTGTTCCGGGCTTTCGGCCCGGCTCTCGCCCTGACCGTCCTGATCGGGCTGGCGGTGTCGCTGACCCTGGTGCCCGCGCTGATGGCCGTGCTGGGCGGTCACCTCTTCCGGACCTGGGGCGGCGGGACGATGGCACCGGCGCCGGCCGACGCCTCCTCGTCCCGGTTCGTGCACTGGCTGGTCCGGGTGGTGTCGGCGCGGCGGGGGGCGGCGCTGGCCCTCGGGGCCGGCGTCGCCGTGCTGCTGGCCGCGGCCACGCCGGTGCTGTGGATGCGGTTCGACCTGTCCTTCACTTCCGGGCTGCCGGCGTACGACCAGGTCCAGCGGGGCGCGGACGTGCTCACCGGCTCGGGCGTGCGGGGCGTGACCGCGCCGACGGAGGTGCTGATCAGTGCCGAGGGGATCGGCGACCGGCGGGACGCGCTCGACCGGCTGCAGCGGGCCGTCGCCCGGGAGCCCGGGGTGGCCGAGGTCCTCGGCCCGGCGCAGAACCCGCTCCCACAGGGATTCGGCGTCGTGCTGTCCACCGACGGCGACACGGCCCGGCTGGTCGTGATCCTGGACAGCGACCCGCTCGCCGCGGCCGCCGTGTCCGACCTGCAGGCGCTGCAGGACCGGCTGCCCGCCCTCGCGGCCGCGGCCGGCCTACCCGGTGCACAGGTCGACGTCACCGGGCAGACCGCCATCGCGGCCGAGCTGGCCCAGCTCACCGGAGAGAACCTGCGGCTGACCCTGCTGGCGGCCCTGGCCGTGGAGCTGCTGATCCTGGTGCTCTACCTCCGGGCCCTGGCCACCCCGGTGGTGCTGCTGGCCTGCAGCGCACTCGGGGTGGCCGCGGCGCTGGGCCTCACCGTCGTGGTGTTCCAGGGACTGCGGGACAACTCCGGCCTGACCTTCTACGCCCCCTTCGCCACCGCGGTCCTGCTGCTCGCGCTCGGGTCGGACTACAACGTCTTCTCCGTCGGCTCCATCTGGTCGGCCGCCGGGCGGTGGCCGCTCGCCCGCGCGCTGGCCATCGCGATGCCCCGCTCCACCCGGGCGATCACCGCGGCCGGGCTGATCCTGGCCACGACCTTCGCCGTGGTCGCGGTGATCCCGCTGGAGACCTTCCGGCAGGTGGCGTTCACGATGACGGCCGGCCTGCTCATCGACACCCTCATCGTGCGGCCGGTGCTGACCCCGGCCGTGCTGACGCTGCTGGGTCCGGCGGCCAGCTGGCCCAGCCGGCGGATCCGTACCGGTCCGGACCCGGCGGCCGACGAGCTCGTCCCGACCGGAGCGGGCTGATGGCGACCCGCGCCGGTCCGGTCCGCCGGCGGCGGCCGGGCCGGTCGACCACCGCGGCGGCCCTCGCCGTCGTGCTCGGCACGGCCGCGCTCGTGTGGGGGATCGGCGGCCTCACCCGGATCGGGGCGGAGTCGTTGCTGGCCCGGGTCGCCCAACAGGACACCGGGGTGACGCAGCTTCCCGCGGTACGGGTGCGGGGCGGGTTTCTCCTCGACGATCTCGTCCGGGGTCGGTACGGCGACGTCGAGGTCCGGCTTCCCGCCGCCGAGTCCGGACCGCTGCGGCTGACCGCCGTCCAGGTCCGGCTGCAGGGGGCCAGCATGCCGTTCCACGACATGCTGGTCCGCGATGCGCACCACGTCCTGGTGGACCGCGGCACCGCCGAGGCAGTGCTCACCTGGGCCGACCTCGACCGCTACCTCCGGCTCACCAGCCGGCCGGTGACCGCCGACCCGGTCAGCGACAGCGTGGTCCGGCTGACCGGCTCCGTCCGCGTCGGCGGGCGCACGGTCGCCGCGTCCGCGGAGGCCACCCTCACAGCGACGGCCGACGGCCTGGCCCTCCGCCCGTCCCGGCTCGACCCGTCCGGGCCTGGGCTCGACGGCGCGTCCGCGCTGCTGTTGCGGCAGCGGTTGACGGTGCTGGTCCCGATGCAGGCGCTGCCCTTCGGACTTCAGGTCACCGGTGTCACCGTGCGCGACGACGGCCTGCACCTACGCGCGGCCGGGACCGGCCTGCTGCTGCAGGATTGAGCGGTCATCCCGCCGGATCCCAGCGTCCGGCGAGGGCGTGCTCGACCTGAGCCGTCGCCGCCGCGAGGTGGGCCCGCTCCGCAGGGTCGAAGTCCTGCGCGGCGGCGGAGGCCCGGAGCCGGGCCAGCTGGTCGGCGACCGCGCCCCGCTGGTCCGGGGTCCGGGCGCGCCAGGCCACGTCGGACAGGAGCGAGGCCAGGCTGCCCAGCACCACCGGATCGGCGACCCCGTAGCGGCGCGGCTGGGCGACGGCGAGCTCCAGCAGCTCGGCGAAGTCTGGCCGGTGCAGGACGACCCGGACCACACCGTCCTCGTCCCGCAGCAGCCGCGGGGCGAGATCCCGGCCGGTGAGTGTGCACAGCAGCGCGGAGGCGTGGCTCAGGGCGTACACCGCGGTGGTCGGGTCGTTGATCCCGGGGGAGAGCGCCTTGACCGCGACGTCGGTGAGCTGTCTGAGCCCGAAGGCGACGTCCTGGACCTGGGTCCGCTCGGTGCCGGTGGTGACTGCCGCCGCCACCCGCTCGGACAGCCCTGGGTCGGTCTCCGAACCCGGGGTGCGCGGCCAGGTCCGCGCCAGCGGCGTGCCGGCGACGAGGTACGACCCGGGCGGGCGGTCGACCCGGACCATCGCGCCGGCAGCCACCGCCGCCGCGAGCAGCTCGGCCTCGTCGATCCGGACCAGGAAGCCGGACGAGCCTGCGGCCACCGGCCGGGCCGAGGCCGGCGGTTCCGGTGCCGTATCGGCATCGTCCCCGCCGGATACGGCGTCTTCGAGGGCATCCTCGGCGTCGCGGTGCACCTTCTGCACCATCGTCTCGACCCGGATCTCGCGGGCCAGGTGGGCCAAGAACAGCACCAGGCCGGCCACGCTGGCGATCGCCAGCACGAAGGCCACCGTGACCGAGATCTGCGGCACGAACTCGTCGTCACTGTCGCTCGATCCGCGGATGACCCGCAGCACGGTCAGGGCGTAGCTGAAGGTCGCGAGGAACAGGGCCAGGGTGACGTGCACGAAGCGGTCGCGGGTGAACGTCCGCAACAGCCGGGGGGAGAACTGGCTGCTGGCGAGCTGGAGGGTCACCACCGTCAGCGAGAAGGTCAGCGAGGTCACGGTGATGAGCGAGCCGGCCACCGAGGACAGCACGGCCCGGGCGGCCTCGGCCCCGCCGCCGAACAGGTACGCGGTGACCGACGGCGGCAGCCGGTCGTCGATCCGCGCGTCCAACCGGGGCAGCCCGACACCGGCCGCCACGGCCACCACGACGCCGACCATCGGCACCGGCCACAGCTGCGTGCGGACCGAGTCCCGCACCGGCGCGAGGGCCGCCCGCACGGTCCGCCCCGGGGCGCCGGTCAACGCCGGCGCACGGTCATGGTCACAGCTGTCACCCGAGTTATCTACCCCCTCACGCGGCCCCATCCCCGATCGGGTCGAACCGTCAGCCAAACGTCAGGTGAGCCCGGCGCCGGCTGACGGTTTCCCTACGGAAGAGCCTGGAGTGGGACTCCGGCGGCCGGGCCGGGTAGCGCCTGGAAAGACCCCTCGAGGAGGCGACGACGATGACCGCAACGACACCGGCGACCCCGCCCGGCGAAGACCGTCAGCGCAGCAGGGAGGGTGGCGTCCCGGGCCGGCGTACCCGCACCTGGCGCCGGGGAGCCGGCGGCGGGCGCACCCTCTATTGGCTGCTGCCCGTGCTCGCGTTCCTGGGTGGCCTGCTGCTGGGCGGTGGCATCATCGCCGCGACCGACATCGGTTCCTCCGACCAGACCGCCGCTGGCCCGGCGGAGCCGGCCCGGCCCGGGCCGACGACCAGTACGAGCCCCGGTGACCGCACGATCACGGTCCCGGCCAGTTGCGCCGACGGGCTCGACAAGGCCGACGCCGCCCTGCAGGCCGCCCGGGACGGAATCGACGCGCTGGGCGACCTCGACGGCACGGCGGCCCGGCAGGCCCTGGACCGGCTGGTGACCCTGCGGCCAGAGATCACCGATCTCGCCGACCGCTGCCGCGCCGCCGCCGGCAGCGGGAGTTGAGTGCCCGGTCCTGCTGCGGCTACCGGCGCGGTCGGGCGTCCCGCAGACACTTCCCCAGCCCGGCTCAGCGGGCGACCTCGGCCACCAGCGACACGACCTTCTGGAGGTCAGCCGGAGTGGTGAGGTGGCCGACGCCCGGGAAGACCTGGACGTCGAGATTCATCGTCCGGCGCACTGCCGGTACCAGCCGACGGGGTGGCAGAAACCGGTCGTGCTCCCCGACCCCGACCACACATGGCCGCTCGGCGCGACGGGCGAGCAGGTCGGCGGCCAGGGGCGGAGGCGCCAGAGTGGTGCGGCAGCAGGTGGCCATCAGCGTCATCCATTCCACCTCGGTCTCGGGCGGGTCCGCGCCGGGGGCGACGAACAGCCTGAGCATGCGACGGGTGGATTCGGCCGTAGGGCGCAGCAGCCACCGGGCCGAGGCCAGCGCCAGTGCCGGGTCCACGCTCAGACGGATGAAGCCGGCGGGTGAGATCAGTGCCCGCGCCGCGATCCGCGGCGAGCCGGCGGTCAGGGCCACGGCGGCGCCCAGTGAGTTGCCCACCAGCACGACCCCGTCTGCCTCGACGGCGGCCAGAACCTCGTCCAGCACCCGGCCGTACCAGGCCGGCGGGGCCCGGCGAGGTCGACGCGGATCGCTGAGCCCGGGCTGTCCCGGGAGATCCACCACGGTGGTCGCCCAGCGCGCCGACAGCGCCCGCAGCCACGGCAGCGTCGCGGCGGCATTGAAGCCGGTCCCGGGAACCATCACGACGCGCAGTGGTCCGGCTCCGGCTGAGATGAGCTCCACCCGGCCGCAGCTGGTGTCCACACTGGCGTCCGCGAGCGGGAAGTCCGCTCGGGCCAAGCCTTCCCTGCACCATTGCCGTACCGCTCGTTGACCACCGAGGCTCTTGTAGACGGTCACCACCCGCGCGAGTGTGTCCGGCGGTCCGCGGTCGGTCCAGCCTGATCAACCGAGGCACACGTGAGACAGCTGGAGAATGAGTCTGTCGCCGGGTGCCCGGGCGAGGCCGGCGGCCTGACGGGGCCGGCTCCGGGAGCGGGGCGGTGTCCGGCCGGAAGGGCGGCGCCCAGGCGGTTCCACGCGGCCGGCAGCGGGTTCAGTGCTCGGCTGTCTCACCGTCGTCGTCTGGCTCCGGTTCGTAGGACCGGCGGGGCGGGTCGGTGTCGAAGCCGGGCAGCGCGGGGTCGGCCCCGGAGAGCGGGGGTCGGCCAGGGCTCGTGGGCCCGGTGTCGGGCCGCTCGGCGACCGGGTCATGCTCACGGGTCTCGGGTCGATCGGACATGTGGTCTCCTGCTGGTAGGCCATGCGTGTCAGGGCACCGAGCCGCTCGCCGTCCGTGTCCCGGCCGCGCGATCGGCCGGTGGCGGGAGAGTGGACTGATCGGTTCGGGTCCGAACTGGCGCTCCAGCCCGGCCACGATCCGGCGGTCGCGGTCGGTCGGTTCCATCGGGTGCCTCCTGTCGTCCGCAGCTCCCGGTCGATCGGTGCCCGGGTGGCCCGCCGGCAACCTGACCATCGGCTGACGATCGGAGACCCGTCAGGCAATCGGCAGCCGCGCGTCAGGCAATCGTCGGCTCGCCGGCCCCGGACGGGTCCCGGGCCCGGGGATGGTGGACGAGGACCGACAACCTCTCGACCGACAGGAGCGCGACGTGACTGCATCCACTGTGGACCACACCTGGACCGAGAACGCCACGGGAAGCCACCTCGAGGCCCACACCGGGGACTTCGCCGTCGACGCCGTACGGCAGGGCCCGGTCGACCGGGTGCGCGTGCGCGGCGAGCTGGACATGGCCACCGCACCGCTGCTGGGAGGCGTCCTCGACGGCGTGTACGGGCACCGCCCGGATCAGGTCGAGATCGACCTGTCCGGTGTCACCTTCGTGGACACGCAGGGCCTGACGATGCTGGTGGCCGCCCATCGGGGGCTCGCCGGGCGCGGGGGCCGGCTGGTGCTGCGGGACCCGAGCCCGGTGGCCGCCCGGGTCCTCGCGCTGACCCGGTTCGACCGCTACTTCGACGTTGAGGCCGGCGTCCGGAACGAGTGACCGGCCGGCCAGGAGGGTCAGCCGTCTGCGTCGGGGCGATGAGCGGTCCCGACGAGCAGGGCGTGCAAAGGCTTGGGGAGGTTTCCTCGCTGCTGCCCGCCGGACGTCGAGCTGCCCGATCAGCAGGCCCGGGGTCGGTCACCGCTTCCACCGCAGCAGCGCGGCGGTCGCGGCCGTGGCGCCGGCGGCCGCGACGAGAGTGCGGCGGTGCATGCTGGCCCACAGCTCGGGGCTGCGGGGGTGCGAGCGAAAGTCGAAGTCGCCGTGCGACTGGTGGTCACCGGAGACCGGGCGGTAGAGGTTCTCGCCGATCATCGGCCGGGTGTCCTGGGCGCTCTGCTGGCCCGAGTAGCCGGTCCGAGCGAGGTAGCGGTCGAGCAGCGCCGGGATCACGCGGTTGCCGAGGACCGTGTAGGCGGTCGGGAGCCCGACCCACATCGACCGGCGCGGGTGCTCGGCCACGTGCACCAGCGCCCGGGCCCCGACCTCAGGCTGGGTGGCCCGCTCGTAGTCGTCCGGGCCGGTCTTCAGGAACGGCGCGAACACACCGCGCCGGCGAATGCCCGGACCGCCGCCCGGCCCAGCCCGGCCGACCCGCCGGTCACTACGGCGACGCCCTCCCGGGCCGGTGACCCGTCCGTCCGGGGTCAGGTCCGCCGTCCGTCGACCCGTGCCGGGTTCGCGCTCTCCACCATTCGTCCTCCTTCGCTCGTCCTTCTGTCAGGCGTGCCAGTCGTAGCGCGCCGATCGCGCACCGACCTGTCGATCCGCTGACGATCCGCCCGTCCGGCGCTCGGCCGGTGCGGCGTCGACGGATGTCAGGCAACCGTCAGGCGGCGGCGGGCGGATCGGGGTAAGTCGATGTTGCCGGATGACGGAGGAGGACTTGCATGCCCGACACGGAAGTACCGCCCGCAGCAGACGTCGCCCGGAAAACCGACGGCACGCGGGACGCCCGGCACCGATCCGTGATGCGGGCTGCGGACCTGGCCACGCTGGCCGCCGCTGTCTGGCTCATCTGCGCCCCGTACGTCCTCAACTACACCGGTACGGGCCGGCTGGACGGGTTCTGGAGCGACCCGGTGACCGGGGCCGTCCTGGGTTTGGCCGCGCTGGTCCGGCTGGCCGATCCGGATCGGGCCGTCCTGGTCCGGTGGGCCTCGTTGCTGCTCGGCGGCTGGCTGGTCGCCGCCCCGTTCCTGCTGGGCTACGGCGCCGGGTCGGCGCCGCGGGCGACCGCCAACGAGATCGCCGTCGGTGCCGTGGTCGCGATCCTGGCCGGGGTCTCCCTGCGCGCCGCCGCCTGCCGAGGTCGCCGCGCCGACCGGCCACGGTGATCTGTGGGGGACCATGAGGGCGTGGCCGACCGCCTGCTGCTCGTCGAGGACGACCCGCGCATCCGTGCTGCGCTGGTGCTGGGGCTGACGGACGAGGGCTACGGCGTGGTCGAGGCCGGGTCGGGCGAGTCGGCGCTGCGGTTGCTCGACGACGACGGGGCGTTCGACGTGGTGCTGCTGGACCTGATGCTGCCGGGGATGGACGGCTTCTCGGTGTGCCGGACCGTACGGTCCCGGGGGGACCTGCCGATCATCATGATCACCGCCCGGTCCGGTTCGGAGGACGTCGTCCGCGGCCTGGAGGCGGGCGCCGACGACTACGTGACCAAGCCCGTGGTGGCCAGCGAGCTGGCCGCCCGCATCCGCGCCCTGCTGCGGCGGGCCCGGCCGGGCAGACCGGAGTCGACCCTGATCCGGGCCGGCGACGTCGAGATCCACCCGGATCGCGGGATCGCCACCCGGAACGGTGAGGACGTCCACCTGACCCTCACCGAGCTGCGGCTGCTGACCGAGCTGGCCCAGGCCGCCGGCAACGTGGTGACCCGGGAGCAGCTGCTGGAACGGGTCTGGGGCTACGACTACTTCGGTGACACGCGGCTGCTGGACGTCCACGTCCGCCGGCTGCGCCGCAAGGTCGAGGACGATCCGAGCGACCCGACGCTGGTGCTCACCGTCCGGGGCGTCGGGTACCGGGTCGCGGGATGACCGTCGCGTGGCCCGTACGGTTGCGCCGGGTCCCGGTTCGCACCCGCATCGTCGCGGCTTTCGTCCTCGGGTCGGTGGCGGTGCCGTCCCTGGTCGCGCTGGCGACCTGGAACCTCACCACCGGCTACATGCTCCAGCAACGCCAGGACAGCGTGGTCCGGCAGGCCGCAGTGAATGCCCGGCTGGTCGATGCCTCCCTGGCGCAGAACTCCGCCGGTCTGGGGGACCTGCTGACCGGACTGGCGTCATCCCCTGAGGCCGCCGCGTTCGTCCGGGAACAGGACGGCTGGTACAGCAGTGGCACCGCCTCCGACGGCATCGGGACGGACGACGTGCCGGCCGGGCTCCTGGCCGCGGTCGAGCGGGGGGACACCGCCCGGCAGCGGGTGCGGGTCGGCGGTATCCCGGTCGTCATGGTCGCCACGCCGCTGCCGACGTCCGGCGTGCCGTTCGTCGAGGTGTTCCCGCTGCGGGACCTCGACCGCACGTTCCGGTTCATCAGCCTGCTGCTGCTGGGCGGAGTACTGGCCAGCGGGGTGCTCGGCGGGGTGCTGGGCCGGTGGGCGAGCCGCCGCGCGCTCCGGCCGCTGACCGAGCTGACCGCGGCCGCGGCCCGGGTCGCGCACGGCGACCTGGACACCCGGCTGCCGGTGCGGGCCGACCCCGACCTCGGCCCGATCGCCGCCGCCTTCAACGACACCACCGCCGATCTGCAGGCCCGGGTCGAACGAGACTCCCGGTTCGCCTCCGACGTGAGCCACGAGTTGCGGTCCCCGGTGACCACGATGGCGGCCGCGGTGGAGGTGCTGGCCCGCCGGCAGGACGAGATGTCGCCGACCGCTCGGCACGCCATCGACCTGCTCGACGGCGACCTGCGGCGGTTCCGCCGGCTGGTCGAGGACCTGCTCGAGATCTCCCGGGTCGACCAGGGTGCGTCCCGGCTCTCCGCCGAGCCCTTCGACCTCGGCGAGCTGGCCGCCGCGGTGGTCGCCCGCAGCCACCCCGGGCTGCGCATCGAGGACGGCTGCCCCTGCCGGGTGATGGCCGACCGACGACGGCTGGAGCAGGTGGTGGCGAACCTGGTGGACAACGCCGACCGGCACGGCCGCGGGCTGGTGCGCATCGCCGTCCGCCGGCAGGGGCCGTGCGTCCGGCTGGAGGTGGACGACGCCGGTCCCGGCGTGCCGGTCGCCGACCGGCACCGCGTGTTCGAACGGTTCGCCCGGGTCTCCGACCGGGACCGGCACGTCGACGAGACCGGCACCGGGCTGGGTCTCGCTCTCGTTGCCCAGCACGTACGGCTGCACGGCGGACGGGTCGAGGTCACGGACCGGCCTGGAGGCGGAGCTCGGTTCGCGGTCGAGCTGCCGGTGGGGGAAGACCGGTGAGTCGCCGGCCCGGCTGGATCATCGCCGCGATCGTGGTCTCGGCAGCAGCCGTCGGCTGCGGTGTGCGGGCCGAGGGCGAGCCGGCGATCATCCGGACCCCGCCGCCGCCCGTGGCCACGCCGAGCTCGACCGAGCAGCCGACGTCCACCCCGACCTCGACGGTGCCGCCGGCGCCGACGGGCAGCCCGACCGCGACGGGCAGCCCGACGGCGACGGGCAGCCCGACGGCGACCACGCCTCGGCGGCTGATGCCCTCGGGGCATCCGAGGTCGCCTCGAGCGTGACCGGTCCGGCAGCGCCGGCGAGGATCGCCGGCGGGAGACCGGCACGGCGAGCGCCGCTGCGGGGGTGGCGGCCACCGGGTCGGGATAGGCTCCGCTCAACGGTGTGCCGGGAAGTCTGGTCGGCGGTCCCAATATCCGCCCGCCCGGAGGCCCAGATGCTCGCACGCGATCTCGCCGACGAGTCGTTCCCAACCGTCCCACTCAACTCCGACGCCGCGGAGGCGGCCCGGCTGCTGGCCCGGCGCCGGCTGCCCGGACTGGTGGTCCTCGATGACGCCGGCCGGCCGCACTCGATCCTGCCGGGGTCGCAGGTGCTGCGGTTCATCGTCCCCGCGTACGTCCAGGACGACCCGATGCTGGCCAGGGTCTACGACGAGCGGCACGCCGACGCGCTGACCGGCAACTCGCCGGCACGCCGGTGCGGGCGCTGCTGCGCGTCGAACGCACCGAACCGCCGGTGGTCGACGGCGGCGCCACCACCGTGGAGATCGCCGCGGTGATGGCCCGGCTGCACAGCCCGCTCATCGAGGCCGGCGTCATCGACCGGCTCGCCGACGCCGCCGGGGACGCGACCGGCGGAGACCTCCTCGGCGGGTCGATGCTGCTGCTCGGGGTCTCCGGGGCGCTGTCCGGCCTCGTGAACAACATCCCGTACGTGGCGACGATGAGTCCCGTGGTGGAGGAACTGGTCGCGAACGGCCGGCCGGGAGGCGCGGATCCGAACGTCCTGTGGTGGTCGCTGGCGATCGGGTCGGACCTGGGCGGCAACGCCACCGCCGTCGGCGCCAGCGCCAACGTCGTGGTCCTCGGCATCGCCGAGCGCAGCGGGCACCGGATCTCCTTCTGGCGCTTCACCCGGTACGGCCTGATCGTCACCGTGCTCACCATCGGGCTGTCGGTGCCGTACGTGTGGCTGCGCTACTTCGTCCTCGGCGGCTAGCCATGCTCGATCGACCAGGGCGGGCACAGGCATGAGACGGTCGGAGTTCACGGATCCTCCGTCGATCGGCGGGGCAGACGCAGACCACGGTGCTGCGCACGAGGCGCTCACCGTCCTCGAGCCTCTCGAGGTCGCCTATCCGCTGGCGGCCGTCGGACTGCTCGGGGTGGTGGTGTGGCTCGCGAGTCCGGCCGCCGTCTGGCGCGGCCGTCTGGGCGCCGTCGCGTTGGCGGCCGGGATCGCCGGCATGATCGCCGGCGACATCAGCGCGGGTGCGGTCCTGTTGCTGCTGCTGGCGGCCGGAGCGCTGGTCATGGAAGTGCTGGCGTTCCCTGGGATCGGCCTGCACGCCGCCGGCGGCGGCATCGCGCTGCTGCTGGCCGGCCTCTACTGGGAAGAGGAACCGACCGGTCCGTACGTCGGTGTGATCGTCGCCGTCGCCGTCGCGGTCGCCGGCCTGACCTACCGAGCGGGACGCCACTCCTGGCGGCGCGCTCGCGACAAGCCGTTCGACGGTTCGCTCGGGCCGGTGGGTCGCCGGGCGGTCGTGCTCGCGGCTCGCGGCTCGGTGGGTCGCGGGGTCGTACAGGGTCAGTTGTGGGAGTTGCGCGGCCGTGACGGAGCCTTGCGCGAGGCGCAGACCGTCGAGGTGGTCGGTCGGGCCGGCGACTGGTTGATCGTGACCCCGGTGGGGACTCCCGACGACGTGAGCGGAGCCTGACCCGTGCGCGACGAGACGTCCACGCGCTCGGCCGGGTGGAACGGAGGACACGGGTGAGTGGTCTGGGACTGCTGGCGGCGTTGCTGGCCGGGATCGTGCTGCTGACCCCGCTCGCGGATCGGCTGCGGGTGCCGCAGCCGATTCTCCTGCTTATCTTCGGACTGCTCCTGGCGCTCGTCCCCGGGCTGCCGGACCTGGCGTCCGTGGACGCCGACCTGGTGCTTCCGGTCGTGCTTCCACCACTGCTGTTCGCGGCGACGCAGCGCACGACGGTGGGCCAGTTCCGGGACGCCGCCGGCCCGGTCCTGCTGCTGGCGGTCGGTTTGACGGTGGCCAGCGCGGCGGTGGCCGCGGTCGTCGCGCACGCCGTCGGGCTGGAGTGGACGGCGGCCGTGGTCCTCGGTGCGATCGTGTCGCCGCCGGATCCGGTGGCGGCGACCGCGGTGGCCCGGCGGCTGCGACTGCCCGAACGGCTGGTGACCATCCTCGAGGGCGAGGGGATGTTCAACGACGCCACCGCCCTGGTGATGTACAAGGTCGCCGTGGCCGTCGCCGTCACCGGCGCGTTCTCCGCCGGCGACGCGGCCGTCGAGCTGGTGCTCGCCCTCGTGGTCGGCATCGCCGTGGGCGCGGCGCTGGGCTGGCTGACGAAGCTGGCACTCAGCGCGCTGCACGAGGCGGCCCCGGAGACCACGGTCACCATCGCCGCCCCGTTCATCGCCTACCTCGGGGCGGAGCACCTGCGCGGATCCGGTGTCCTGGCCGTGCTCGTGCTGGGTCTCTACCTGCGCAGCTACGGTCATCCGGCCCTGACCGCCCAGGGCTGGCTGCTGGGCCGCTCGGTCTGGAGCTACGCCGATTTCATCATCACCGGGCTGGTCTTCGCGCTCGTCGGGTTCGAGCTCACCACGGTGATCGGCCACAGTTCGACCGACGCCTCCACCATCAGGGTCGCCGTCGCGGTCCTGCTTGCGTTGATCGTGCTCCGTCCACTGTGGCTGTTCCCCGCGGCGGCGATCGCCCGGGCCGTCGCGAGGCGGCGCGAGGCCGCCGTCCCGGCCGGTTGGCGGGAGACCACGGTGGCGTCCTGGGCCGGCATGCGCGGCGTGGTGACCGTCGCCACCGCGCTTGCGCTGCCGGCCACCGGCGAGGACGGCAACCCGCTGGCCTGGCGGGAGTCGGTGGTGCTGGTCGCCCTCATGTGCGTGCTGGTCACGCTGATCGTTCAGGGGTTGACCCTCACACCGCTGGTCCAGCGGCTCGGCGTCGGCACCGACACCGACGAGCCGGCGGAGATGGCGGCCCTGCAGGCCGAGGCGCTGCGGGCCGCCCTCGCCGCCCTGCGGGAGGAGGAGGCCGCCGGCACCGAGGATCCCGGCTGCCGGGCCGCGATCCTCCAGTACGAGGGACGCCTGCGGGCGCACGAGGAGATCAACCGCACCCTGCGTCGGCCGACCGGCCGCGACGAGGGAGCGCCGGCCGGCGAGAACTCCTCCGACCGGTTCCTGGCGGCCCTGCGGCGGGGCAACGACGTCGAGCGCGAGACCGTACTGCGGGCACGCACCGCCGGCGAGGTCAGCCCGGCCTCCGCCGACGCCGTCCTGAGCGACATCGAGACCCGGGCGACCCGGATCTACTAGCCGGGCCGACGGGAGAGCCCGGTCAGGCGAGCGGTCGAGGTCCCGCCGGTCCGCCCTGCTCCGGGTCCGCTGGTGGCGACCACGTCAGCAGGTCTGGGTGGCGCGCCATGACGGCGACCCCGGCGACCAGTGGCAGGGCCAGGAGCACGGGCAGCACGTCGCCGGTCATCACCGACAGCGTGATCATCACCACCGCGAACACCCCAGCGGCGCCGAGCACCACGACACGGGTACGGCTGCGGGGTGCCTGGAACGCGCGGGTCATGTCCGGGTGGTCCTGCGCCAGCCGTCGCTCCATCTCCTCCAGCTGCGCGCGCTCGGCGTCGTTGAGCGGCATCCGTCCTCCTCCGGGTCGTCACCCTCAGCGTGCCCGGATTCAGGCCGGCCGGCCGCTCGGCGACGGGATCGCAAGACAACCGTCAGACTCGCCGATCCTTGTCCGAGCGGGTGGCGCCGCCACCGGTCGCGTTGTCCGACGGCCGAGCCTGCCGGGGCCGGAGCTGGTTGCTGACGTCGACGACGCCGGGGATGTCCCACGCGTCGTCGCCGGCGGCGCGCTTGGCCAGTGCCGAGTCCACCTCCCCGCCGAGGATGACCACGCCCTGCTTCACATCGACGCGGATGTCGGCGTCCACGGTGCTCGGGTTGTCCCGGAGCCGGTCCACCACCACCGTCTTGATGTCGGCGTCGGTCCGCTCCAGGTCCAGCATCGGCAGGCCGTACCAGCCGTAGTAGTAGCGGTCGATGGGATAGGCCCACGCGGGGAACGTCATCGCAAATCCCTTCCAAGTTGGGGTTCTTCGATCGTCTCCCGACCGGCCGGGCCGCGCGCCGAGCCCGCCTGACGATCGGCTGACGTTCCGCACCCGGCGTCAGGAGACCGTCAGACAGCGGCCGGAGCGGCCGGGTACGGGACAGGCGTCCCTGTTCCCGCGAGCCGAGGAGGCTCCCATGACTGCCGCTCCTACCACGCACGAGCTGTACGAAGCCGCCTTCGCGCCGCGGCCGGACCTGGACGCCGCCGACCGGAGGCGGCTGGGCGGAAACGCGCTCGGTACCGACCTGCTGGCGTTGCTGGCCGCTCTTTGGCTGCTGGCCGCCCCGGTGGTCCTCGGTTACGGAACGACCGAACGCGGGTCGGCCGGCTTCTGGAACGCGGTGGCGACCGGCGCCCTGCTCGCGCTGCTGGCCCTCGTTCGTGCCGGTCACCCGACCGGAGCCCTGTCTTTGCGGGCGGCCGGCGTGATCCTCGGCGGCTGGCTCGTCCTCGCCCCGGCGGTACTGGGCGCGGCGACCGTGGGCTGGCCGGTCGTGAACGAGGTGGGCGTTGGACTGGCCACCATCCTGGTGGCCGCGGCCGGGTTCGTGGCCGCGATGCTCGCGCGCCGACTCCGCCGATGATCCGAGGCGGAGCGTTCGTAAGCACGGCGACGCCACCACAGGTCCTGAACCGGCCGCCGAACCGCGCCTGGCGCGGTGGGCCGATACCAGGCACCCGCTCGGCGGCGCCGCCTGACTGTCAGGCAACCGTCAGTTCCGGCCGGTCACGTCGGCCGCCGGACGGGGGATCGTGAACGGAGCCGCATCCGCCGACCGGAAGGGGACCTGATGACCGCCGTCACGCTCGCGCGCACCTCGGCCGACAACGGATCCGAGGACTTCGCCGTCGAGGTCGTTCGCGGCGACTGTCACGAGACTGTCCGGGTCCGCGGTGAGCTGGACATCGCGACCGCCCCGCTGCTGCGCGCTGCGCTGGACGGCGTGTACGCGAGGCGGCCCGAGCGGGTCGAGGTCGACCTGTCAGGAATCACCTTCCTGGACGCGTCGTCCATTGCCACCTTGATAGCAGCCCGCCGCCGGCTGGCCGCCCAGCGCGCGGCCCTGGTCCTGGTCGATCCAAGCTCGATCGCTCGCCGGGTCATCCGGCTCGCCGGCCTCGACCGCGTGCTGGAGGTCGAGACCACGACGTGACGGCCCCGGCTCGGGATACGCAACGGTGACCATCGGGTCCGCCGTCGCCACCGAGCTACAAGAAGCGGGCAGCACGCTGCGCTCGTGGGAGCTGCCGGTCGGCGGCCAGGTCGAATTGACCGATCCGCCTATTCGCGTCGTACGGCCTCCGACTGCTTGTCCGGGCGGTAGCCGCGCCAGGATGGGTGGCGGAGGAGGTTGTCGTGGGTCCATTCGGCGTAGGCGACTTCACCGACGATGTCCGGCCGGACCCAGTCGGCTCCGCGGGCGTGTTCGCGGGGGACGCCGTCGCCGGCCGGTGAACGGTGACGTGTCCTGCTGCAGTGGGGTGGGGCGGCGTCGGAGATCGGCGAGGGTGGCTACGGTGAAGCCGGTGCCGACCTGGCCGGCGTAGCGCAGTCCGTCGTTGTCGTGGACGCCGAGGAGGAGGGCGCCGATGGCGCCTGCTCGGCGGCCTTGGCCTTCGGTCCAGCCGCCGATGATGACTTCCTGCATGCGGATGTTTGCCGCCAAGTCGTCGAGCAGGCGCAGCGCGCCGGACACCTTGATCCGGCCGCCGACGTTGCCGTGCTCGGCGGGGTCATCGTCACTACGCACCGCGGGCTCGAGGCGCTCGCGAAGGCTGGAGTCGACACCGAGACCAGGAACCGCATCGCCGATGCCACGATCGACAATCTCGCACTCACGTGACCTGAGCGAAGTCGTCGCCCTCACATTGAACTCGTGCGTGGAGCACCCGACCGCCGGGAGCCTGCGACCGTCCGATTGAGTCGCCGTCCCGCACACATCAACGTGTGGCACTGAGCGATCCGCTTGTGGGCCGATCGTTCGTGACGAGTGGGCCGGCGGAGCGTCCGGCCTACCGGCGGGCGGGTCGTCTGATGAGCCGGACGGGTCCACCACATAGGCGCGGCCCGGCCGGGAACCGGCGGGGCGTGAGCGCGTTCGCTGCCGGCGCCATCTGGTGCGGGTCGTCGGCGGCTAGATTGTCGGAGGCCTGAGTGATCTCAGCCTCCAGCGCCGGAGGGAACAAACACAGCAGGAATATTCCTGCTGCTCTGGAGTGGTCGCCGGGGAGCACTCGATCGGACCCGGCCCACGGGCAGATGACCGCTCCGCCGTCATCGTCCTCGCCGTACCTACCGGATGACAGCGCCGCGCCGACGGCGTCGGCCGCGATTGGTTCCGGCGGAGCAGAAGATGCTGTTCCAGGCAGGCTAGGACCGTCCGCGTCCCCCGCGGAGGACCGCTCGACCTGTGCCGCAGAGGCTGTCGACCGCCATCGTGCGGTTCGTGTTGCGTGCCGGGCCGCCTGCCGGATTCAAACCCAATACCCGCGGCAGGTCCGAGCGGTGCGACAACCTGGTCACGCTGCGGGACGAGCACCGGCCGAGCACCGGGCGGCAGTCCACCCATCGTCTCGACCGACGTTCATGGCCACCA
>DATDKW010000025.1:0-16089 GCA_036519715.1 Mycobacteriales bacterium | reverse complement strand
GAGCGGATGTACACCGAGACCGAGGACAACCGCTTCCTCGAGGTGACGTACGCGAACGGCGACAAGGAGGTCCTGTACTTCAAGGACTTCAACTCCGGCGCCATGATCCAGAACATCGTGGACCGGTCCAAGAAGATGGCGATCAAGGACTACCTCGAGTCCGGGACGAAGGGGCTGCGGCTGCAGCACCTGGTCACGGCCTGCCTGGACGAGTTCCGGGAGAACGAGGACCTGCCCAACACCACCAACCCGGACGACTGGGCCCGCATCTCCGGCAAGAAGGGGGAGCGGATCGTCTACATCCGCACCCTCGTCACCGGCAAGGGCACCGAGTCCGGGCGGGCGATCGACACGATCAGCAACACCGGTCAGTACCTGTAGCGCGTCCCGCCGGCGCCGCCCCCGCTTCCCGAGGGCGGCGCCGACGCGTGTGTACGGGACGGACTCCGCGCCGCTGACGCGCGCGGGAAAGGCCGGCGCCGCCGCGCGGGACGCGCGCCCCGACACCGCGGCCGGGCGGGGAAGGCCGCAGGGCTGCGGCACCGGCGGGGAGGCCGGAGGCTCCGGCACGGGCGCGGGGGAGGCCGGAGGCCGCGGCAGGGACCGGGGAGGCCGGAGGGTGCGGCACGGGCGGGGGTGGCGGGGCGGGGGTGCGCGCACGTAGGGTGCCGGGCGTGAAGCGAGCCGTCCGTACCGCCGCCGCTGTCGGCGCCCTCGCGCTGGCCCTGTCCGGCTGCGGGTCCACGATCCTGGTCGGCCAGGGCCGGCCCGCCGCCGACGTCACCGGTCCGGGGGACAGCACCGCACCCGGGGACGGCAGCGCGGCGCCGGAGGGCGGCAGCCCCGCGCCGACCGCCAGCGCGGCCGCGGGCGACGGGAAAACCGTCACCCTGGGCAAGATCACCATCCCGCTGACCGGCGTGGCCAAGGCCACCAAGGACGGCGCCTACCTGTGCCTGACGCTGGTCGACGACAGCGGCTGCAGCCTCGAGGTCATCGACATCGGCGCCACCCGGGCCGCCGGCGGCTCGGTGTCCACCCCGGCCCCGGGCGAGCCGAACGGGTGGTGGTGGGGCTCGGACGTGCCGACCTGCGGCAGCGGCAGCGACACCAGCCCGGTCACCACCAGCAAGGTCGTGGAGAAGGGCTTCAAGCCGGTCGGCAGCAAGACCGCCGCGTACGCGTCCTGGCTGGTGAGCTGCCAGAACCCGGACCTGGACTTCGACCCGCGGATGTGGTGGCTGCCCAAGTCGCAGGTCGCCTTCCGCGAGCACGACACCGTCGCCGGGGCCGGCGAGGCGGTGGACAAGCTGCTCGCGGGCGTCACGTTCGGTTCGTAGCCGGGCGCGCTCGCCGTAGGGTGGACGGTATGACGGTTCGCCGGGTGATGGGCACCGAGGTCGAGTACGGGGTCTCCGTGCCCGGCCAGCCCGGTGCCAACGCGATGCTGCTGTCGTCGCAGATCGTGAACGGCTACGGCGGGCGGGCCGACGTGCCCCGCACCCGCCGGGCCCGCTGGGACTTCGAGGAGGAGTCCCCGCTGCGCGACGCCCGCGGCTTCGACCTCGGCAGCGCGCTCGGCCCGGAATACCTGGAGGCCGAGGACGACGCCGGCCTGGCCAACGTCATCCTCACCAACGGCGCCCGGCTCTACGTCGACCACGCCCACCCGGAGTATTCGACGCCGGAGTGCACCAACCCGCGCGACATCGTGCTGTGGGACAAGGCCGGCGAGCGGATCATGGCCGAGGCGTCCCGGCGGGCGGCCCAGAACCTGCCCGGCCAGCCCGCGATCCAGCTCTACAAGAACAACACCGACAACAAGGGCCAGTCGTACGGGTCGCACGAGAACTACCTGATGGCCCGGTCGACCCCGTTCGCGGACATCGTCCGCCACCTCACCCCGTTCTTCGTCTCCCGCCAGGTCGTGGCCGGCCAGGGCCGGGTCGGGGTCGGCCAGGACGGCCGCGGGGAGGGCTTCCAGCTCTCCCAGCGTGCGGACTTCTTCGAGGTCGAGGTCGGGCTGGAGACCACGCTCAAGCGGCCGATCATCAACACCCGGGACGAGCCGCACGCGGACGCCGAGCGCTACCGCCGGCTGCACGTGATCATCGGCGACGCCAACCTGTCCGAGATCTCGACGTACCTCAAGGTCGGCACGACCGCGCTGGTGCTGGCCATGATCGAGGACAAGTTCCTCACCGTGGACCTGTCGGTGGAGGAGCCGGTCGCGTCGCTGCGGGCGGTCTCCCACGACGCGTCCCTCAAGCACCTGCTCACGCTGCGCTCGGGCCGCACGCTCACCGCGGTCCAGCTGCAGATGGAGTATCTGGAGCAGGCCCGCAAGTACGTCGAGGACCGCTTCGGCGGGGACGCCGACCCGCAGACCGTGGACGTGCTCTCCCGCTGGGAGTCGGTGCTGGTCCGGCTGGAGCAGGACCCGATGCTGTGCGCCCGGGAGCTGGACTGGGTGGCCAAGCTGCGGCTGCTGGAGGGCTACCGGTCCCGCGACGGCCTGGGCTGGGGTTCCTCCCGGCTGCAGCTGGTCGACCTGCAGTACAGCGACGTCCGGCCCGAGAAGGGGCTGTACGCGCGGCTGGCGGCCCGCGGGGCGATGGAGCGGCTGCTGACCGAGGAGGAGATCCTGCACGCCGTGGACGCCGCTCCGGTCGACACCCGGGCCTACTTCCGGGGCGAGTGCCTGCGCCGCTACCCGACCCAGGTCGCGGCCGCGTCCTGGGACTCGGTGATCTTCGACCTGGGCCGGGAGTCGCTGGTCCGGGTGCCGACGCTGGAGCCGCTGCGGGGCACCAAGGCCCACGTGGGTGCGCTGCTGGACCGTTCGCCCACGGCTGACGCGCTGGTCGAGGCGCTCTCGGGCGGGTGAGCCGCGTGCCGTCGCGGTGACCGCCGACTAATGTCGGAACCCCGGCACCAGCGGAGGTTGGCGATGGCGACACGAGAGACCGGCGGCGGCCAGAGCAGGGCCACCCGGCGCACCGAGGAGACCGACGAAGTCGAGGCGAGCGTCGAGACCGACGTCCAGGAACGGCACGAGAAGCTGTCCGAGGACGTCGACGCGATCCTGGACGAGATCGACGACGTGCTGGAGGAGAACGCGGAGGAGTTCGTCCGCGGGTACGTCCAGAAGGGCGGGCAGTGATCGCTAGGGTTCCGTTCGCGCCCTTCCCCACGATCACTGAGGAGTTCCGTGTCCGCTGACCACCCCGCCGGCCGGCTGCCCGCTGAATACCTGCAGGCGGGGATGCCGTCGTTCTCGGACTTCCTCCGCACCACGGCGCCCGAGATGCTGCCCGGCCGGCGGCCGCTGCCGCCCGGCACGGCCACCGACCTGGCGCCGCACGCGACCACGATCGTCGCCGCGACGTACGGCGACGGCGTGCTGATGGCCGGCGACCGGCGGGCGACCATGGGCAACCTCATCGCCCAGCGGGACATCGAGAAGGTGTCCGCGGCCGACGCGTACAGCCTGGTCGGCTTCGCCGGCACGGCCGGCATCGGCATCGAGATGATCCGGCTGTTCCAGCTGGAGCTGGAGCACTACGAGAAGATCGAGGGCACGCTGCTCACGCTGGACGGCAAGGCCAACCGGCTGGCCAGCATGATCCGCGGCAACCTGGGTGCGGCCATGCAGGGCCTGGCCGTGCTGCCGCTGTTCGCCGGCTTCGACGTCGACGCCGACTCGCCGGCCACCGCGGGCCGGATCTTCTCCTACGACGTCACCGGCGGCCCGTACGAGGAGCAGCACTTCGCCGGCATCGGCTCCGGCTCCCTGTTCGCCCGCGGCGCGCTGAAGAAGCTGTGGCGGCCGGGCCTGGATCGGGACTCGATGGTCCGGGTCGCGGTCGAGGCGCTCTACGACGCCGCCGACGACGACTCCGCCACCGGCGGTCCCGACCTGGTCCGCCGGATCTTCCCGGTGATCATGGTGGCGACGGCCGAGGGCGTCACCCGGGTCTCCGACGACGAGGTCGGCGGGCTGGCCGAGGCCGTCGTGGCCGAGCGCACGGCCAACCCGATCTGACCCGGAGGGAGACACCGCCATGACGATGCCGTTCTATGCCTCCGCTGAGCAGATCATGCGGGACCGCGCGGAATACGCGCGGAAGAACATCATGCGGGGCCGCCCCGTCGTCGCCCTCAAGTACGCCGAGGGGGTCCTGTTCGTCGCCGAGAACCCGTCCAGCACGCTGTTCAAGGTCGGCGAGATCTATGACCGGATCGGCTTCGCCGCGGTCGGCCGCTACAGCGAGTACGAGACGCTGCGGGTGGCCGGCATCCGGCTGGCCGACATCCGGGGCTACTCCTACGACCGGCGCGACGTCACCGGCCGGGCCCTGGCCAACGCCTACGCCCAGACGCTGAACTCGATCTTCACCGACCAGCAGAAGCCGTACGAGGTGGAGATCTGCGTGGGGGAGGTCGGGGCCAGGCCGGAGGACGACCGGCTCTACCGGATCCTCTTCGACGGTGCGATCTTCGACGAGCCGGACTACGTCGTGCTGGGCGGGCAGGGCGAGCCGATCGTGGCCGCGCTCAAGGAGGGCTACGCGCCGGCCCTGAGCCTGCGCGAGGCGCTGGCGCTGGCCATCCGCGGGCTCGGCTCGGTCGGCGCCGACAACGGCCGGCCCCGGGACCTGGAGGCGGCCTCGTTGGAGGTCGCGGTGCTGGAGCGGTCCCGGCCGGCCCGCAAGTTCCGCCGGGTGCACGGCGCGGCCCTGACCGCCCTGCTGCCGAGCGCGGGCGCCCCGCCGGCCCCGGAGGGCTCCGTCGACCCCGACGCCAGCGAGGACGACGAAGAGGGCTCGCCCTCCTGAGCCCCCGGGCCCCGGCTGCTCAGCGCGGCGGGCGGGTCTGGGCCTCCGGGTTCTTGCCCGCCCGCTCCTCGTCCTTCATCTGCGCCTCGAACAGGTGCCGGCGGCCGCCGGCCAGCGACTGCCGGGCCTTGTTCTCGTACTCGCGGAAGGCCGACCAGTAGCCGTCGTCGTACTCCTCGACGATCTGGAAGGTCCACCGGTCCGGCAGCACGTTGCGGCCGACCAGGCCGGCCTCGATCTCCTCGGCCAGCTCGTCGTGGCCGGCCTCGCGCAGCTTGGCCACGCCCTCCTGCAGCGTGAGGTCGGCGGTGCCGGAGAGCTGGTGGAACGAGTAGAGATGGCCGCGGGCGCGCTCCACCGCCTCCAGCGCCTCGCCGATCTTGCCGAGCGCCTCGACGGTGGTGGGGTCGGGGATGTTCGTCACGTGCACGAACCTACCGACGCCGTAGGGTGGGGGCATGGACCGGCGCATCTTCGGGCTCGAGAACGAGTACGGCGTGACGTGCACGTTCCACGGGCAGCGGCGGCTGTCTCCGGACGAGGTGGCGCGCTACCTGTTCCGGCGGGTCGTGTCCTGGGGCCGCTCGTCCAACGTCTTCCTCCGCAACGGGGCCCGGCTCTATCTCGACGTCGGCTCCCACCCGGAATACGCGACGCCCGAGTGCGACAACCTGGTCGACCTGGTCGTGCACGACAAGGCCGGGGAGCGGATCCTCGAGGGCCTGCTGGTCGACGCCGAGCGCCGGCTGCACGAGGAAGGCATCACCGGCGACATCTACCTGTTCAAGAACAACACCGACTCGGCCGGCAACTCCTACGGCTGCCACGAGAACTATCTGGTCGCCCGGCACGGCGAGTTCTCCCGGCTGGCCGACGTGCTGATCCCGTTCCTGGTCACCCGGCAGGTCGTCTGCGGGGCCGGCAAGGTGCTGCAGACCCCGCGGGGCGCGGTCTACTGCGTGTCCCAGCGGGCCGAGCACATCTGGGAGGGCGTGTCCTCGGCGACCACCCGGTCCCGGCCGATCATCAACACCCGGGACGAGCCGCACGCGGACGCCGAGCGGTTTCGCCGGCTGCACGTGATCGTCGGCGACTCCAACATGAGCGAGACCACCACGCTGCTCAAGGTCGGCGCCACCCACCTGGTGCTGCGCATGATCGAGGCCGGCATCGTCTTCCGGGACCTGACCCTGGAGAACCCGATCCGGGCCATCCGCGAGGTCTCCCACGACATCACGTCCAAGCGCCGGGTCAAGCTGGCCAACGGCCGGGAGGCGACCGCGCTGGACATCCAGCGTGAGTACCACCAGAAGGCGGCCGACTTCGTCGACCGGCGCGGTGGCGACCCGACGTCCAAGCGGGTGGTCGAGCTGTGGGGCCGCACCCTGGACGCGATCGCCACCGGCGACCTGTCGCTGATCGACCGCGAGATCGACTGGGCCACGAAATACCAGCTCATCGAGCGCTACCGGGCCAAGCACGGGCTGACGCTGTCCTCGCCCCGGGTGGCCCAGCTCGACCTGGCCTACCACGACATCCACCGCGGCCGCGGTCTCTTTTACCTCCTGGAGCGGCGCGGGATGGTCGACCGGGTCGCCTCAGACGTGGCGATCTTCGAGGGCAAGAACACCCCGCCGCAGACGACCCGGGCCCGGCTGCGGGGCGAGTTCATCCGGCGCGCCCAGGAGAAGCGCCGCGACTTCACCGTCGACTGGGTGCACCTCAAGCTCAACGACCAGGCCCAGCGGACGGTCCTGTGCAAGGACCCGTTCCGGTCCCAGGACGAGCGGGTCGAGAAGCTCATCGCCTCGATGTGAGCCGACGGGGGAGTGAGCACCGCAGGGCTTCCTCGACGGCACGCCCGGGTCAGCGCCCGAGGAGCGGAGCGAGTCCGGAGGCGAACGGTCGATGTTGTGAGGCGCGGTGTGATTCGCGTTCCGTAACTGGGGGGCGGTCCGACTACCCTGGACGGGTGTCGTCGCGCCGGGCCGAGCGACTGGTCAACCTCGTGCTGTGCCTGCTGTCGACCCGCCAGTTCCTGACCGCGGACCGGATCCGGACCGCGGTGCCGGGATACGAGCCGGACGACGGCACGGCGCGGGCCGACGACGCCTTCAAGCGGATGTTCGAGCGGGACAAGTCCGAGCTGCGTGAGCTGGGCGTGCCGCTGGAGACCGGGCGGACCAGCATCTTCGACACCGAGGAGGGCTACCGGATCGCCCGCCGCGACTACGAGCTGCCGGCGGTGTCGCTGGAGCCGGACGAGGCGGCCGCGGTCGGGCTGGCGGCCCGGCTCTGGCAGTCGGCCGAGCTGGCCGACGCGGCCCGGGGCGCGCTGCTGAAGCTGCGGGCCGGCGGGGTCGACGTGGAGCCGGCCCGGACCCTGGACGTGGAGCCCCGGCTGGACGCGGCCGAGGAGGCGCTGCACCCGTGCTTGGACGCGGTGCAGGCGGGCCGGGCGGTGCGCTTCACCTACCGCAAGCCGTCCGGTTCCGAGGCCGAGCGCGACGTCGAGCCCTGGGGCGTCGTGTCCTGGCGCGGCCGCTGGTATCTGGTCGGCCACGACCGGGACCGGGACGCGGCCCGCTGCTTCCGGCTGTCCCGGGTGGTCGGCGCGGTACGCCCGGTCGGCCCGGACGGCGCGGTCAAGGTGCCGACCGGCGTCGACCTGGTCAACTACGTGGTCGAGACCGAACCGCCGGACTACACCCTGACGGCCCGGATCCGGGTCCGGCAGGGCCAGGGCGTGTGGCTGCGCAAGATCGCTTCCGCGGTACGGCCGGGGCCGCGCGGGTCGGACTGGGACGAGATCGAGATCGGCTACTTCGACCCGGAGTGGATCGCCGACCGGGTCGCCCGGCAGGGGTCGGCGGCCGTGGTCGAGCACCCGCCCGATGTCCGCGAGGCCGTCATCCGGCGCCTGCGCGCCCAGGCCTTCCCCCGCCCGGCCGCCCAGCCGGACGGGGCGGCGGTCGCGGACCGCCCGGCCGATCCGGATGCGGCGCCGGCCGGGGCGGGACCGGGTGCGACTCCCGGCCGCCCGACGGACGCCGGCGCGGGGGTGGGGGAGTGAGCGGCTCGGGGGACCGGCTGCCGCGGCTGCTGGCCCTGCTGCCCTACCTTCTCGCCCACCCGGGCGTACGGGTCGAGGAGGCGGCCGACGACTTCGGCGTGCCGGAGCGGCAGCTGCGCCAGGACCTGCAGCTGCTGTGGATGTGCGGCCTGCCCGGGCACGGTCCCGGCGACCTCATCGACCTGTCCTTCGAGGGCGACACCGTCACCGTCGGCCACGACGCCGGCCTGGCCCGCCCGCTGCGGCTGACCGCCGACGAGGCCCTGGCCCTGGTCGTGGCCCTGCGCACGCTGGCCGACGAGCCCGGGCTGACCGACCGGGGCGTGGTCGAGCGGGCCCTGGCCAAGGTCGAGGCGGCCGCCGGCGGCGCGGCCGAGGCCGCCAGCGCGGTCGCCGTCGCGGTCGAGCCCTCCGACCGGATCCTGGCCCAGCTGCGGGCCGCCCTGGACCTGGGCCGGGCCGTGCACCTGGCGTACTACGTGGCGGCCCGGGACGAGAGCACCGAGCGGGACGTGGACCCGATCCGGCTGCGCTGGGCCGACGGCCGCTGGTATCTGGAGGCCTGGTGCCGCTCGGTCAGCGCCATCCGGTTCTTCCGGGTCGACCGGGTGGACCGGGTCGAGGTGCTGGCCGAGCCGTCCAACCCGCCCGCCGACCTGGTCCCACGCGACCTGTCCGAGGGCGTCTACCAGCCCGCCCCGGAACACCCGCTGGTCACGCTCCGGCTGGAGCAGCCCGGCCGGTGGATCGCCGACTACTACGCCTGCGAGACCTCGGCCGAGCTGCCGGACGGGCGCTTGGAGGTCCGCCTGCGGGCCGCGGACACCGCCTGGCTGCGCCGGCTGGTGCTCGGCCTGGGCGAGGCCGCCGAGCTGGTCGGGCCGCCCTGGCTGGTCGAGCAGGTCCGGGCCGAGGCGGCCGAGGCCCTCTCCGCTTACCCCTAAAATTCGTGGGGAGGTAGGGTCTGCCCGTGGTCGTCCTGTACGTCTGGCTCGCCGTCGGCGGCGTCTCGCTGGTGGTCCTCGCGATCCTCGGCTACGGCTTGTTCTCCCAGTTCAGGCGGCTGGGCAAGGCGGTCGAGACGGCGCAGGCGGAGCTGGCGCCGATGATCGCGACACTGCAGCCGGACACCCCCCAGGGACGGCATCGCGCCGGATGAACGGTCCGCGACCGCCCGCGGACACCCGCTGGGAAACGGCTTTCCCGTCGTACGATGTGCCAGTCGTCTTCTTGAGAGGTCAGGCCAATGCTCGGACTCGGTCCGCCAGAGTTGATCATCATCGCGATCGTCATCCTCGCGCTGTTCGGCTACAAGAAGCTGCCGGACGCCGCCCGGGCCGTCGGCCGCTCGGCCCGGATTCTCAAGGCCGAGACGAAGGGTCTGCGCGACGACCCGTCGCCGCGTGACCTGGAGTCGCGGGCCGAGGCGGAATACCGCCGCGAGGCCACCACCCCGCCACCGGCCGCCACGCCGACGCCGCCGGTGACCCCGACCCCCCAGCCGCACGCGGAGGCTCCGCGCCCGGTGCACGTCCCGCCGCCGTCCGAGACCCGCTGAGGTAGGTCGCGCAGTGACCGTTGTGCCGAATGCGCTGCGGCGGGTCGTCCGTCGCCGGCCGCGGTCGACCGACGGCACGATGTCGCTGCGCGACCATCTCTCGGAGCTGCGGAGCCGGCTGATCAAGGCGCTGTTCTTCGTCTTCCTCGGCGCGATCGTCGGCTGGATCCTCTATCCGCAGATCCTGGACCTGCTCAAGGAGCCGTACTGCCAGCTCCCGGCGAACCGCCGCTTCAACCCGAGCGGGATCACGTCGACGAGCGAGTGCCAGCTGGCCTTCTTCGGGCCGCTGGACGGGTTCGTGCTGCGGCTCAAGATCGGCGTGATCTGCGGGATCATCCTGTCCTCGCCGTTCTGGCTCTACCAGCTCTGGTCGTTCGTCACCCCCGGCCTGCGCCGCAACGAGCGGCGCTGGTCGATGGTGTTCGTGTTCTTCGCGACCCTGCTGTTCCTGGCCGGCGCGGTGATCTCCTACTTCACCATCGGCAAGGCGCTCAACCTGCTGGTCGGGCTGGCCGGCCCGGGCACCGTCGCGGTGCTGGCCGTGCCCAACTACGTCAGCTTCGTGACGTCGATGCTGCTCGTGTTCGGCGCGGCCTTCGAGCTGCCGCTGCTGGTGTCGATGCTCAACCTGGTCGGGGTGCTGCCGGCGTCCCGGCTGATCAAGTGGCAGCGGATGGCGATCTTCCTGATCTTCGTCTTCGCCGCGGTCGCGACCCCGAGCCAGGACCCGATCAGCATGTGCATGCTGGCGATCCCGATGAGCCTGCTGTTCGAGGGTTCGGTGCTGCTGGCCTGGATCCACGACCGCCGCAAGGCCAAGCGCGAGGTCGCGTCCGGCTTCGGCGACCTGGACGACGACGAGGTCTCCCCGCTCGACGTCTCCATCCAGCCCATCGACGACCTCGACCCGGCTGACCCACCCCGCCGCTGACGTGCCGCCCGGCCCGCTACGGTCTGGCTCGTGGCGTCGGTGGCGGTGGTGGCCAACCCGCGCAGCGGGCGGGGGCGGGGCGGCCGGATCGCCGGGCCGGTGCGGGACGCGCTGACCGGCGCCGGGCTGGACGTGCTCGTGCTGGCCGGGGAGTCCGGGGCCGAGTCGACCGCGCTGGCGGCGTCGGCCGTCGCCGGCGGCGTGCAGGCCGTCGTCGCGGTGGGCGGCGACGGGCTGGTGCACTGCGTGGTGCAGGCGCTGGCCGGGACCGGCGTGCCGCTGGGCATCGTGCCGGCCGGCGGCGGCAACGACCTGGCCGGTGAGCTGGGGATCCCGGCCGACCCCGCCGCGGCCGTCGCCGTCATCGCCGCCGGCGGGACCCGGGACATCGACCTGGGCCGCACCGATCGCGGGCAGTGGTGGGCGGGCGTGCTCAACGCCGGCTTCGACTCCCAGGTGGTGGCCCGGGCCGAGCGGATGCACCGCCCGCACGGGCCGCTGCGCTACGACCTGGCCGCGTACCTGGAGATCGCGCACCTGCGCCACCACCTCATGACGATCACCCTGGACGGGGTCGCGCACGAGCAGCCGGTCACCCTGGTCGCGGTCGGCAACAGCCCCCGGTACGGCGGCGGCATGCGGATCGCCCCCGGCGCCGACCTCGACGACGGCCTGTTCGACGTGGTGGTCGCCGACGCGATGACCCGCCGGACCCTGGCCCGGCTCAAGCCGCTGGTCCGGGCGGGCGCGCACGTCCGGCACGGCCAGGTCACCGTGCACCGGGCCACCTCGGTGACGCTGGCGGCGGCCCACCTGCCGGCGTACGCGGACGGCGAGCCGCTGGGCCTGCTGCCACTGACCACGACCTGCGTACGGCGGGCATTACGGGTGCTCGTCCCCTGATCCCTCCCGTACGGTCGGCCCGTGGCCCACATCGAATCCGTGAACGTCGGCGTCGCCAGGCGCACCGGCGTCAAGAGCGGGACCAGCGGCATCGACAAGCACCCGCAGCCGGACGCGGTGGCCATCGACGTCCCGGGCTGGGGCGGCAGCGGGCTGGCCGGTGACGCCATCTGCGACAAGCCCAACCACGGCGGCCCCGACCAGGCCGTGTACGCGTACGCCCGGGAGGACCTGGAGGTGTGGGCGGCGGAGCTGGGGCGGCCGCTGCGGGGCGGGCTGTTCGGCGAGAACATCACCACGGTCGGGGTGGACGTCACCGGCGCGGTGATCGGCGAGCGCTGGCGGGTCGGTGAGCGGCTCGTGCTGCAGGTGACGTGCCCGCGGATCCCGTGCGTCACGTTCGCCGAGCAGATGGACGAGCCGGGCTGGATCAAGCGCTTCACCCGCGCGGCCGTGCCCGGGGCCTACCTGCGGGTGCTGGTGCCGGGCGAGGTCCGCGCCGGCGACCCGGTCGTGATCTCCGGCCGCCCGGTCTCGCCGGCCACCATCGGCGTCTCCTTCCGCGCCTTGACTCTGGAGCCGGACCTGCTGACCGGCCTCGTGGACGCCCCCGACCTCATCCCCGGGATGCGCGCCCTGGCCCGCCGCCGCGTCCCCCTCGCCTGAGGTCCGTACATTGGAGCGGTGACCAGTCCGGCCGAGCGGTTCGCCGCGGCCCGGCGGCGGCGTGACCGCCCCCATCTGACCGACTTCGCGGCGGGCTACCCGTTCGCGCTCGACCAGTTCCAGGCCGAGGCCTGCGAGGCCCTGGAGGACGGGCTGGGCGTGCTGGTGTGCGCGCCGACCGGGGCCGGCAAGACGATCGTGGGCGAGTTCGCGGTGCACCTGGCCCTGGCCGAGGGGCGCAAGTGCTTCTACACGACGCCGATCAAGGCCCTGTCCAACCAGAAGTTCAACGACCTGGTCGACCGCTACGGCCCCGGCAACGTCGGCCTGCTCACCGGCGACAACTCGGTCAACGGCGACGCGCCGGTGGTGGTGATGACCACCGAGGTGCTGCGCAACATGCTCTACGCGGGCTCGACCGCGCTGGCCAACCTCGGCTACGTGGTCATGGACGAGGTCCACTACCTGGCCGACCGGTTCCGCGGCGCGGTCTGGGAAGAGGTGATCATCCACCTGCCGGCCAGCGTCCGGCTGGTCAGCCTGTCGGCCACGGTCAGCAACGCCGAGGAGTTCGCCGACTGGCTGGTGACCGTGCGCGGCGACACCCGGGTGATCGTGGACGAGCACCGGCCGGTGCCGCTGTGGCAGCACATGATGGTCGGCTCGCGGCTGTTCGACCTGTTCCGGGGCGGTGAGAACTCCAAGGAGGTCGACCCCGACCTGGTCCGGTACGTCCGGGAGCGGGAGCGGTACGTGGAGCCGGTACGCCGTGGCGGCCGGGCCCGGGGCTGGCGGCCGCCGGCCCGGGTCGACGTCATCGAGCGGCTGGACCGCGACGGCCTGCTGCCGGCGATCACGTTCATCTTCAGCCGGGCCGGCTGCGACGCCGCCGTGGTGCAATGCGTCGCCGCCGGGCTGCGGCTGAACTCCCCGGCCGAGGCGGCCGAGGTCCGCGAGGTCGCGTCCGAGTTCACCGCCGGCCTGGCCCCGGACGACCTGGACGTGCTCGGCTATTGGGAATGGCTGGACGGCCTGCAGCGCGGGGTCGCGGCCCACCACGCCGGGCTCATCCCGACGTTCAAGGAGACGGTCGAGGAGCTGTTCGCGCGCGGGCTCGTCAAGGCGGTGTTCGCGACCGAGACGCTGGCGCTGGGCATCAACATGCCGGCCCGGTCGGTGGTGCTGGAGCGGCTGACCAAGTTCAACGGCGAGACCCACGCCGACGTGACGCCGGGGGAGTACACCCAGCTGACCGGGCGGGCCGGCCGCCGCGGCATCGACGTGGAGGGGCACGCGGTGGTGCTGTGGGCCCCGGGCGTCGACCCGGAGCAGGTCGCCGGGCTGGCCTCGACCCGGACCTACCCCCTGCGCTCGTCGTTCCGGCCGTCGTACAACATGGCCGTCAACCTGTCCCGGCAGCTGTCCCGCCGGCAGGCCCGCGAGCTGCTGGAGCGGTCCTTCGCCCAGTTCCAGGCCGACCGGGCCGTGGTCGGGCTGGCCCGGCAGGTCGACCGCAACTCCGAGGCCCTGGCCGGGTACGCGGAGTCGATGCGCTGTCACCTCGGCGACTTCACCGAGTACGCGGCCCTGCGCGCGGCCCTCAAGGACCGGGAGGCGGCGCTGTCCCGGGAGGGCGCGGCCCAGCGCCGGGCCGCGGCCGAGCAGTCGCTGGAGCGGCTGCAGCCCGGCGACGTGATCCGGGTGCCGAGCGGGCGCCGGTCCGGGATGGCCGTGGTCGTGGATCCGGGCGTGCACCCGGCCCGGGAGACCCGCCCGCTGGTGGTGACCGAGGACCGGTGGGCCGGGCGGCTGTCCCCGATCGACTTCCCGACCCCGGTCGAGCCGCTGGCCCGGGTCCGGGTGCCCAAGCACTTCGACCACCGCTCGCCCCAGGCCCGCCGCGACCTCGCCTCGAGCCTGCGCAACGCCCGGCCCGAGGACGCGCCGGTCCGGCGCAAGGGCCGGGCCGCCGCCGCCGACGACGCCGAGATCGCCCGGCTGCGGCGGGAGATCCGGCAGCACCCCTGCCACGGCTGCGCCGACCGGGAGGAGCACGCCCGCTGGGCCGAGCGGTACGAGCGGCTCCGCCGCGACACCGCCGCCCTGCGCAACCGGGTGGAGAACCGCACCCACTCCATCGCCCGCACCTTCGACCAGGTCTGCGCGCTGCTGGCCGCCCGCGGCTACCTGGCCGGCACCGGCAAGGCGGCCGGCGGGGTCACCGACGCCGGCCGCCAGCTGGCCCGGATCTGGTCGGAGTCCGACCTGCTCATCGCCGAGTGCGTCCGGGCCGGGGTGTGGGAGCCGCTGTCCGCGGCCGAGCTCGCGGCGGCGGTGTCGGCGCTGGTCTACGAGTCGCGCCGGGAGGCCGAGGCCCCGGTCCGGCTGCCCGAGGGGCAGGTGCGGGAAGCGCTGGAGGAGACCCGGCGGCTGTGGAGCGACCTGGAGGCCGACGAGCAGCGGCACGGGCTGGAACTGACCCGGGAGCCCGACCCGGGCTTCGCCTGGGCCGCGTACCGGTGGGCCCGGGGGGAGTCGCTGGACCGGGTGCTCAGCTCGTCGGCGTCGGCCGGGCAGGAGCTGTCGGCCGGCGACTTCGTCCGCTGGTGCAAGCAGCTGCTCGACCTGCTGGAGCAGCTGGCCGCGGTGGCCGGTCCGGGGTCGGGGCTGGGGCGCTCGGCCCGCGAGGCGGTCACGGCGGTCCGCCGGGGCGTGGTCGCGTCGGCCGGCACGGTCTGAGCGCCGGCCCGGTCTGAGGGCCGGCCCGGTCTGAGGGCCGGCCCGGTCTGAGGGCCGGCCCGGTCTGAGGGCCGGCCCGGTCGGAGAGCCTGCACGGTCTCAGCGCCGGCACGGTCTGAGCGCCGGCCGGTGTGAGGGCCGGCCGGGTCTGAGCGCCGGCCCGGGTCTGAGGGCCGCCGGGTACGGTCTGACCCGTGCCGGACGGTATGACCTGCAGGACGTGTTTGACCCTGAATCCGCCGGGTGCGCCCGCCTGTGTCCGGTGCAACACGCCGCTCGGTGGCGACCCCGCGGACGGCTCCAAGCAGATCGGGCCGGGCCTGGCCGCGGCCCCCACGGGCGCGCCCGGCTCGTCGCGGGCGCGGGCCGCCGCCGTGCAGCCGCCGGGCTACGGGATCGAGGAGGAGCCCCCACCACCCCCGCCGCCCGCGCCCGAGCCGGCCGGCCTGGCCCGCCGGGTCACCGTCGCCGGGCTCGCCGTGGTGGCGATCGTGCTGGTCGCCGGTGCCGGCGCGCTGTGGCTGACCCGGCCGCGCCACCTCGACACCGGCAGCGTGCAGCAGACGCTGAGCAGCGAGCTGTCGACCCGGACCGGGACCGCGGTCAGCGTCTCCTGCCCGGGCGATCAGCGGCAGCGCAGCGGGGTAAGATTTGCGTGCATTGCGACCGATACCACGGGCGGTCACCAGACGGTCACAGTGACTGTTTCCGATGATTCGGGGCGGTACACCTGGCAGCTGGGAACCGCGTAGGGTCTGTTGCGCGTCTCGTCGCCGGACGAGCGAAGCACGTGCAGGTGGAGGAGACCACGATGCAGCCAGGGCAGCCGCCCGAGCAGGACCCGCAGCGCGGCCAGCAGCCCTATGGGCAGCAGCCGTACGGGCAGTTCCGCCCGGAGGAGCAGGCCGAGGAGCCTGCGCCGCAGCAGCCGCCGTACGGGCAGCAGCCGCCGGCCGGTGGTTACCCCTCGGGCCAGCAGCCGTACGGGCAGCAGCCCCCGCCGTACGGGCAGCAGGGCTATCCGTCCGGACAGCAGCCGCCGGCCAGTGGTTACCCGTCCGGGCAGCAGCCCCCCGCCGGTGGTTACCCGTCCGGCCAGCAGTCCCCCGCCGGTGGTTACCCGTCCGGGCAGCAGCCCGGCTACGGGCAGCAGCCGGCCCAGCCCGACTACCAGTCCGGGCAGCAGCCGACCCAGCAGTGGGCCGGCCAGCCTGACTACGGCCAGCCGCAGGGCTACGGCCAGCAGCCCGGTTACGGCCAGCCGGCCCAGCCCGACTACCAGTCCGGGCAGCAGGGCTACGGCGCCCAGCCGACGCAGCAGTTCGGCTCCCCGCCGGCGTACGGGCAGCCGGGCTACGACGCCGGCCAACAGGGCTAC
>DATDKW010000024.1:0-8694 GCA_036519715.1 Mycobacteriales bacterium | reverse complement strand
ACCCGCCGCCCGGCCGAGCCGGCGGCGGACGCCGAGGTGTCGGAGAGCCGGCCGAAGCGGACCCGGTCCCGCCGGCGTACGCGGGCCGGCGAGCCGGTCGACGGCGGCGCGGCCTCGGCCTCGGTCTCGGTCTCGGTCGAGGTCGAGTCCGGGTCGCCGGACGAGCCGGTGACGGCGGCTGAGCTGGCCGGCGCGGTCGCGACCGTCGAGGCCGACGTCACCCCGCGCCGGCGGCGGCGCCGCGGTGGGCGCGGCCGGGGCCAGGGCGGCGACGGGACCGCGGACGCCGCGGTCACCGACACCGCGGTCGCCGACACCGCCTGACCCCAGCAGTCCCCACGCCCCGCGAGGTCCCAGCTCGCGGGGCGTCCTGCTGTCCGGCAGCCCCGCGCTCCTGGCCGACCCGACCCCCGACCCGGCGGGAGCGGAGCGGCGCGCGGGAGGATGGCGCGGTGAGGATCGTGGTGATCGCGGACACGCATGTGCCGAAGCGGGCGAAGGACCTGCCGGGCCAGGTGTGGGCGGCGGTCGACGAGGCCGACGTCGTGCTGCACGCCGGCGACTGGGTCGACGTGTCCCTGCTGGACGCGCTGGAGGCCCGCGCCGCCCGGCTCATCGGCGTGTACGGCAACAACGACGGGCCGGCGCTGCGGGCCCGGCTCCCGCTGGTCGCGCGGGCGACGCTCGGCGGCGTCCGGTTCGCGGTGGTGCACGAGACCGGGGACAAGGCCGGCCGGGAACGGCGCTGCGCCGCCGCGTACCCGGACACCGACGTGCTCGTCTTCGGCCACTCGCACATCCCCTGGGACAGCACCGCGGCCACCGGCCTGCGCCTGCTCAACCCGGGCTCGCCCACCGACCGCCGCCGCCAGCCCGACCGGACGTACCTGAGCATCGACGCAGAAGGCGGCGCCCTGCGCGACGTCACCCTGCACCGGCTGGGACCATAGGCCGGTGCGCACCTCGACCGTGATCGGCACCGTCGCCGGTCTCGTGGCCGCCGCCGCCGTGGTCGCGGTGGCCGTCCCGGTGGTGCGCCACTCGGACGCGCTCACCACCACGATCCGGACCTCGGCCGACAACCCGGCCGTCCCGGAGACCGGACCGCTGCCGGCCGCCGTCCGCCAGCTGTGGACCGCGCCCACCGGCTCCGCGACCGCCCCGGTCGCCGGCCCGGCCGTGATCGCCACCGGCCCCGACCGGGTCGCCGGCCGGGACCCCGCCACCGGCGCCGAGCGCTGGTCGTACGAGCGGGGTAACGCCCGGCTGTGCGACGCCGACCAGCAGGACGGCGTGGTGCTGGCGCTGTTCGCCAAGGCCGACGGCTGCCGCGACCTGATCGCGCTGGATGCCGCCACCGGCGCCCGGCGCTGGTATCGCACCCTGGAGCTGCGCACCGACGCCCGGCTGACCAGCGCCGCGGGCGTCGCGGTGGCCACCGCCGGCAACCGGATGATCGCCTTCGACCCCGGCGGCGGCCTGAACCGGTGGACCTGGACGGCCGCCGGCTGCACGCTCGACCCGGCCGTCCCCGGCCAGGTCGCGGTGGCCACGGTGGCCCGCTGCGCCGAGGGGGTGCGCCGGCTGGTCGTGCACCTGCCGTTCGCGGACAAGGACCCGTGGGTGGGGTCCCTGCCACCCGGCTCCGACCCGCACGTGCTGACCGCGGCCGACCGGGTCACCGTGCTGTCCGGACGGACCCTGACGGCGTACTCGGTGACTCAGGACGCCGACCAGAAGATCACCGCCGCCCTGGCCGGCGACGTGGTGGACGACCGGCTGACCCCGGGCGGGAGCCCGGCAGCGGTGGCCGACGGCGACTTCCTGGTCGTGTGGACCGGCGCGACCGCGGTCGGCGTCGACACCCGCACCAGGACGGTGCTCTGGAGCGCGGAGGCCACCGGGCCGCCGGCGCTGGCCGAGGGGCAGGTCGTGCTGGCCGGTCGGGGCGGGTTCACCGTCCGGCCGGCGTCGACCGGCAAGCCGGTGACCACGGTCGCGGCCGGCACGCCGGTGCCGGCCCGGGCCGGGCTGTCCCGCATCGGCCGGCTGGTGGTCGTGGCCGGGGCCGGCCGTGTCGTCGCGTACGGCTGAGCGCCGGTGGACGGGCTCGGTCAGTATGGGCGGGTGATGCCGCGACGCCTGACGACCCCGGCCGGGCCGGTCGCCGTGCTGACCGCCGGGGACGGCCCGCCGGTGCTGTTCCTGCCCGGCTACACCGGCACCAAGGAGGACTTCCTCCCGGTGCTGCCGCTGCTGGCCGCGGGCGGGATGCGGGCGGTGGCGATGGACCTGCCCGGCCAGTACGGGACGCCGGGGCCGGACGACCTGTCGGCGTACACGCCGGACGCGCTGGCCGTCACGGTGCTGGCGGTCGCGGCGGAGCTGGGCGGGCGGCCGCACCTGGTCGGGCACTCGTTCGGCGGGCTGGTGGCCCGGGCCGCGGTGATCGCGGCGCCGGACGCGGCCCGGTCGCTGGTGCTGCTGGACTCGGGGCCGGCCGCGATCGGCGGCGACCGGCGGGAGCGGATGGCGGCGCTGGAGCCGCTGCTGGGCGCGGGCGGGCTGCCGGCCGTGTACGAGGCGCTGCGGACGATCGCCGCCGCCGACCCGGCCTGGGCGGCGCTGCCGGCGGCGCACAAGGCGTTCCTGCGGGAGCGGTTCCTGGCCGGGTCGGCGGCCGGGCTGCAGGGCATGGGCGACGCGCTGCGGTCGGAGCCGGACCGGACGGACGAGCTGAAGGCGACCGGGATTCCGCTGCTGGTCGCGTACGGGGAGCACGACGACGCCTGGTCACCCGCGGTGCAGGCGGAGATGGCGGCCCGGCTGGGCGCGGAGACGGTGGTCATCCGGGACGCGATCCACTCCCCCGCGGTCCAGCAGCCGGCCGCGACGGCCCGCGCCCTCCTCGCCTTCTGGTCCGGCCTGGGCTGATCCGGACGCCGAACGTCCGCATCGCGTCGTACGGTCGCGCGCATGCCTGAGAACTTCGACCACGTGGACCTGACCGGAGCCCGGTTCCGGAAGGTGCACCTCAACGACGCCCGGTTCCGCATGGTGGACCTGTCAAAGGCCGTCCTGCGGGACGTCAGCCTGGCCGGCGCGTCGATCGACGGCAGTGAGCTCCACGGCCTGCGCATCGACGGGGTCGAGGTCGCCCCGCTGGTCGAGGCCGAGCTGACCCGGCGGTATCCGGCCCGGGCCCTCGGGCGCGCGACCGACGCGGCCGGGCTCCGAGCGGCCTGGGCCGCGATCGAGGCCGCCTGGGCCCCGGTCCTGGACCGGGCGGCGGCGCTGCCGGCCGGCAGCGTGGACGTGTCGGTCGAGGACGAGTGGTCCTTCGCGCAGACCCTGCGGCACCTGGTCTTCGCCACCGACGCCTGGCTCGGCGCGGTCCGGGGCGAGACCCGGTCGTTCCACCCGTGGAGCCTGCCGTTCAGCGAACTGCCCGAGTTCGTCGACGTGCCGGTGACCGAGCTGGGCATCGACCCGGACGCGACCCCGTCGTACCCGGAGGTGCTGGAGGTGCGGGCGGACCGGGTGGCCCGGGTGCGCGACTTCCTGGCCGGGGTCGGCCCGGAGCGGCTGGCCGAGGAGGTCGAGGGGCCGCTGTGGGAGGGCGGCGCCCGGCTGACCGTGCTGCGCTGCCTGTGGGTGATCCTCAACGAGGAGTTGGAGCACCTGCGCTTCGCCGACCGCGACCTGGCCGCGATCGGAGCCAGCTCCCCCGCGCCGGTGTCCTGACCGTCACTCCGCTCCGGCGTGCGCGGTCGGCGGCCACGACGGAGACTGGACGGGAGATGGATGACCTCGGATATTTCGGCCCAGAGAGCGTGACCTGGCGCGTGCACGCCGACCCGATGCAGTGGGTCGGCGGGGTGCGGGCCCTGTTCCTGCTCACGCTGCACCCGCTGGCCATGGCCGGCGTCGACCAGCACTCCACCTACCGCGAGGACCCGATCGGGCGGCTGCAGCGGACCGGCGACTACCTGGGCGCGGTCACGTTCGGCACCCGGGCCGAGGCCGACCGGGCCGCGGCCCGGGTCCGCGGCGTGCACCGGCGGGTCCGCGGGGTCGAGCCCGAGTCCGGTACGCCGTACTGGGCGCCCGACCCGGAGCTGCTGCTGTGGGTGCACTGCGGCGAGATCGACTCGTTCCTGACCATCGCCCGGCGGGCCGGGGTCGCGGTGTCCGCCGCCGACGCCGACCGGTACGTGGCCGAGCAGGTCACCGCGGCCGAGCTGGTCGGCATCCCGCGGCACCTGGCCCCGGCCTCGACGGCGGAGCTGGACGACTACTTCGAGCGGACCCGGCCGGCGCTGCGGCTGACCGCGGCGGCCCGGGAGACGGCGAAGTTCCTGTTCCTGCCGCCGATGCCGAAGTTGGTGCAGGTGGCCACACCGGCCCGCGCGGTGTGGGCGTCGGCGGCCGGGCTGGCCTTCGCGTCGCTGCCGCGGTGGGCCCGCCGGCTCTACCGGTCCCCCGGGCTGCCGACCACCGACCTCGGCGCGTCGGTGACGCTGCGGGGGCTGCGGGCGGCCTCGGTGGTGCTGCCGGCCTCGATCCGGCACCCCCCGGCGTACCGGGCGGCGCAGAAGCGGCTGGCCGAGACCCCGATCCGCCGGCTCTCGGCCGTCTGACCCGGGTCCCGGGGCCCGCCCCGGGTCAGCCCGCCTTGGTCGGGCCCACCCGCTCGGGCGTGATCGTGATGAGCACACGCTGGTCGCGCTCCATCGCGGCCCGGTAGTCGGCCCAGTCCGGGTGCTCGCCGGAGATCGACCGGTAGTAGTCGACCAGCGGCTCCATCGCCTCGGGCAGGGACACGATCCGTACCGGCCCCTCGATCTGCACCCAGTCGCCGTAGAACCGGTCGGTGAAGCCGCAGTAGGACGCGAAGGGGCGGTCGCGCAGGCTGCGCACCTTGTAGGCGGTCTCCCGGCTGGAGATGACCACCAGCCCGTTGCCGTCGACGGTCGCGTTGACCGGGGACATCTGCGGCTTCCCGTCGACCCGGCTCACCGCCAGCACGCCGTTGTGGTGCTGCCGGACGAAGTCGAGCGCCTCAGAGATCTCCATGCCGGCAATCCTCTCAGCGCCCGCCCCGGTCCGGCATCGGTCTCCGGTCCGGTGCCTCCTCCGCCCTGCGACCGAGCCCCCGGCCCGCGACCGCTGCCTCGGCCCTGTGCTCCAGCCGGGGGCGAGGGGGCGCTCAGTCCTCGCCGGCGTCGGTGCCGGCGGGCGCGGTCACCGGCTCGGCCAGGCCGGCCCACGGCGCCTGCTCGGCCGACGCCGCCTGCCCGGCCGGGCAGTGCCGCCGGAAGTCGCACCAACCGCACTGCCGGCCGGTGACCGGCGGGTAGGCGGTGTCGACGGGGGCGCCGGCCGACACGGCCGCCGCCGCGTTCTCGATGTCGTCGGCGGTGTCGGTGGCCCGGCCGACGTGCCGGGCCAGCGACTCCGGCGTGTGCTCCCAGGCCGCGACCCGGCCGGTGGGCAGGTGGTGCAGCTCGACCCGGTGGCAGGGCCGGCGCAGCGTCCGGGCCGCGGCCAGGGCGTAGACCGCGAGGGCGAGGGAGCCGCGGGTGTCGTCGGTGTCCGGCACCGAGCGGCCGGTCTTGTAGTCGACGATGACCAGCTCGCCGTCGCGGGCGTCGATCCGGTCGACCCGGCCGGACAGCGCCAGCCGGTCGGTCCGGACCGCGACACCGCGCTCGACCCCGACCGGCTCGTCGGCCGGGTCCAGCGTGGCCACGTACGACTCGACCCAGTCCCGGGCCCGGGCCCGCCAGGTCGCGGACTGCTCCGCGTCGGCGAAGCCGTCGGAGAGCCAGGCGCCGTCCAGCAGCCGCCCGGCCGCGGCCGGGGTCCGCCGGCGCTCCGGCAGCAGCCACCAGTCCCGCCGCGCGTTGTGCGCGGCCGCGCCCAGGGAGTTGTGCGCCCAGGGCGCCCCCTTCGGCGGTGTCGGCCGGATCAGGTAGCTGAAGCGATAGCGGCGCGGGCACGCGGTGACCGTGCCCAGCCGGGACGGCGTCGCGGCGAACAGGCGGCGCGGCATCCCCTCGAAGCCGAGCTGCTCGGTCACCTACCAGCTGCCCCCGCCCGTGTCCCCGCCCCCGCCGCCGCCCCAGTCGCCGCCGCCACCACCGCCGCCGCCCCAGTCGCCGCCACCGCCGGACCAGCCCGAGCCGCCGCCCCAGTCGCCGCCGCCGAAGTCACCGCCGCTGTCCTGGCTGTCGTCGCGGCCGGCGTCGTAGCCGCGGTCGTAGCCGGCGTCGAACCCGCCGCCACCACCCCAGCCGCCGCCGAAGCCGCCGGACAGCACCGACCCGAGCAGCACCGTCTCCCAGAACGGGAACGAATACCAGCCGCCGGGATAGCCGCCCCCGCCGCCGTAGTAGTACGGAGCGCCGGGCGTGTATTCCGGGTAGCCCCGGTAGGACTTGCCGCCCGCGTTGACCTCCTGCGGCGCGGTCAGCTGCTCCCCGTAGGCCGGGGCGATCGGCGGCAGCTCCGGACCCGGGTCGAGGCCGAGCTTGAGCCGGGCCGTGCGGGCCGCCTGCAGCCCCTCCAGCACGGTCCGGCGGGCCACGTCGAACTCCTCGTGGGTGTCGGCCTGGGACAGTTGCGAGCCGGTCGCGGTGTAGCGCTCGGCCGCGTCGGCCAGCGCCTGCCGGACCACCGGGTCATCACCGTGCAGGTTTTGCACGTCGGCGCCGAGCCGGTCGTAGAGCGAGAGCACCTCCGCCCGCCGGCCCTCCAGCTCCTTGAGCCGGCGGCGCCGCCGGGACGCCGCGTAGGCTCCGCCGCCGCCGACGCCGATCAGGCCGATCGCACCCAGGCCGAGCACCCAGGGCCAGGCGCTGCCGCCGGAGTCGGCCGGCTTGATGTCGGACTTCCCGCCGGCCGAGCTGCCCCGGCAGGCCGGGCTGCCCGACACCGGCCGGGACTGCAGCCCGGTCACGAACGCCTGGATCGTGCTGGTGGCGTCGCCGGTGGTGCGCAGCACCGTCGAGTTGGCCGTGACCGCGTCCTTGGCCACCGTGCTGGCCACGCCGGAGCAGTAGGCCGAGGACGCGGCGTTGAAGGCCCCGTCCGAGATCACCCCGACCGTCAGCGGCGAGGTGGGGGCGATCGCCTTGCCGATCCGGGTGGCCGCGTCGTAGGCCGAGGCCGTCGACCCGATCTCGCTCTTGGACAGCACCGCGATCTTGATCGGCTGCGACCCGATCGCGGACTGGACCGCGGCCTCGTCGATCGTGGGCTTGCTCACGCCGGGCGCCACGTAGACAGAGGACGTCCGCAGCGCGCCGGCCGCGTCGTCGACCTCGTCGGCGTGGGCGGCCGGCGCGCCCAGGAGCAGCACCAGGGACGCGCCCACCGCGCCGGCGGCGACTGCGAGGAAGCGGTTCACGAGAGCAACGGTAGCCCTCGCGCGGACGAGCACGAACCCGACATCCACAGGGCCCGGGCCTGTCCACAGATAGACGAACAGCTAGTGCGCGGAGTCGATGAACCCGAGTACGGAGTCGGCCACCAGCTGGACCGCGATGGCCGACAGGAGCAGGCCGGCGATCCGGCTCACCAGCACGATCCCGCTGTCCCGGATCACCCGGATGATGCCGCCGGAGAACCGCAGGGCCAGGAACAGCGTCACGTGCACGGCCAGGATGGCCAGGGCCAGGCCCAGGTAGTCCATCCACCCGTCCGACCGCCGTACGAACACGATGGTGGCCACGATCGCGCCGGGGCCGGCCAGCAGCGGCGTGCCCAGCGGGACCAGCGCCACGTTGACGTCCTCGACCTGCTGCGGGTCCTCCGCGCGCCCGGTGAGCAGGTCCAGCGCGACCAGCAGGAGCAGCAGCCCGCCGGCGCCCTGCAGCGCCGGGATGCCGATGCCCAGGTAGTCCAGGATCTGCTGGCCGAACACCGCGAACGAGACGATGACGCCGAGCGAGACCAGCACGGCCTGCCCGGCCGCGCGGGCCCGGGACTTCGTGTTCCGGCCGGCGGTCAGGGCCAGGAAGACCGGCACGGTGCCGAGCGGGTCCATGATCACGAACAGGGTGACGAAGGCCTCGCCGAACAGTCGCAGCACGGTCAGCCGCTGACCGGGGCGGACCCGGTCGCCAGCGCGACCAGCTTGTCGTACTGGTCCGGCGCGGTGTTGCCGCCGCCGCCGACCCGGACCCGCTTGTTGCTGCCGTGGTAGTCGCTCGACCCGGTGACCAGCAGCCCCAGCGAGCCGGCCAGCGACCGCAGGTGGGCCCGGTCGGCCTCGGTGTGGTCGGGGTGGTCGATCTCGAGCCCGGCCAGGCCGGCCTCGGCCATGGCCGCCACCGCGTCGTCGCCGACGACCCGGCCGCGCATCCGGGCCAGCGGGTGGGCGAACACCGGCACCCCACCGGCCGCGACCACCAGCCGGACGCCGGCCAGCGCGTCCAGGTCCTCCTTGGGCTCGTGGTAGGCCGAGCGCGAGCTGAGCAGCGTCGCGAAGGCTTCGTCGACCGAGCCCACGATGCCCGCCTCGACCAGGGCCCGGGCGATGTGCGGCCGGCCCGCGGACGCGCCCGTGGCCAGCTGCGCGACCCGCTCCCAGTGCACCGGCACGCCGTCGGCGGCCATCCGCTCGGTCATCCGCCGGGCCCGCCCGAGCCGGCTGGAGCGCAGCCGGTCCAGGGTCGCGGCCAGCTCCGG
>DATDKW010000023.1:0-16536 GCA_036519715.1 Mycobacteriales bacterium | reverse complement strand
CCGGGCGCCGCTGTTCCAGTCCCACATGTGGGACGGCTCCGCGGTCGAGCTGGAGGAGAACTTGCAGATCGCGGCGGAGCTGCTGGAGCGGGCGGCGGCGGCCAGGATCGTGCTGGAGATCGAGATCGGCGTGGTCGGCGGTGAGGAGGACGGCGTCGTCGGCGAGATGAACGACAAGCTCTACAGCACCCCCGGCGACGCCATGCGCACCGTCGAGATGCTCGGCACCGGCGAGAAGGGCCGATACCTGCTGGCCGCGACGTTCGGCAACGTGCACGGCGTCTACAAGCCCGGCAACGTGAAGCTGAGGCCGGAGATCCTCAAGGAGATCCAGGACAGCGTGGGGCAGAAGCTCGGCAAGGACAAGCCGTTCGCGCTGGTGTTCCACGGCGGCTCGGGCTCGGCCCTGGAGGAGATCCGCGAGGCCGTGTCGTACGGCGTGGTGAAGATGAACGTCGACACCGACACGCAGTACGCGTTCACCCGGCCGATCGCCGGCCACATGTTCACCAACTACGACGGCGTGCTCAAGATCGACGGCGAGGTCGGCAACAAGAAGACCTACGACCCGCGCAGCTACCTCAAGGCGGCCGAGAGCGGCATGGCCGAGCGGGTCAAGACCGCCTGCGAGGACCTGCTCTCCGCCGGCACCTCCCAGCGCTGAGCCCGGCCCGGACGGCCGGACCGGGGATCCGTTCGGCCGTCCGGGTGACTCCGCGGACGGACTGCGCTCCCCGATCAGGTCCCTCTCGGTCTGATCCCCTCACACCACGCGGCCCCAGTCCTTGCACCAGGGAGTCGGGCCGCGTGGCAGGATCGTTTCGTGCCTCACGATCTGCTTGCTCAGCCGCCGGGGACCGAGTTGCCGGTGGATCCGGGGGCGACGGCGCTCGCGGCCGGGGACGACCCGGCCGACGTGGCCGCGCGGGTGCCGACCTCGTCGGCGGCCTGGGCGGCGCTGTCGGACCGCGCGTTCGCCGCCGGCAACGTCGTCGAGTCGTACGCGTACGCCCGGGTCGGCTACCACCGTGGGCTGGACGCGCTGCGCCGGGCCGGCTGGAAGGGGTTCGGGCCGGTGCCGTGGGCGCACGAGCCCAATCGGGGCTTCCTGCGCAGCCTGCACGCGCTGGGCCGGGCCGCGGCCGCGATCGGCGAGGACGACGAGGCGACCCGCTGCCGCGACTTCCTCCGCGACTCCGACCCCACCGCTGCCACCGCCCTCGGCGACTAGCCCCGCGCCCTCAGCCACCAGGGCCGACGGCGGGGGTCAGGAGGTCGGTCCGGGATCGGTGGGGGCCGGCGACGGGGGATCGGCCTGCTCGATCACCGGCGGGGTGACGGGCGGCTCGGCCGGCAGCCGCCCGCGGAACCCGCCCAGCAGCGACCGGGCCCCGGCGAACCGGTCCAGCACGTCGGCCCCGCCCCGCAGCGTCGCCACCAGCGGCAGCAGGTCCTCCCGGACCCGCCGTACGGTCTCCGGCAGGTCGCTGACCGCGGGGTCGTCCAGCACCTGGCCGACCCGCCGCAGGCCCGGGGCCAGGTCCTTCACCGGCTGCTCGACCTCGTCCAGGATCCCCTCCAGCCGCTCGCCCAGCCGGGCCAGCCGGGCCACGGTCTCGCGCGCCTCCCGGACGGTGCTGTCCAGGCTGGACACGGCCCGGGTCAGCGAGACGAGGGCGCCGGGCAGCGCGGCCATGGCCTCGGCCTGCTCGCGGGCCAGCTTGACGCCGGTTTCGGCCTGGTCCCGGGCGAGGCGCACGAGCCGCTCCGGCGACGGGATCGAGGGCATGGCTCCCAGGTTAGGCTTTTGCCGTTTGGATCCCGACTCCAGGAGTTCCCGATGCCCGCCATCGTGCTCGTCGGCGCCCAGTGGGGCGACGAGGGCAAGGGCAAGGCCACCGATCTGCTCGGCGAGCAGGTCCAGTACGTCGTGCGGTACCAGGGCGGCAACAACGCCGGTCATACCGTGGTCACTCCGGACGGCCAGCACTTCGCCCTGCACCTGCTCCCGTCCGGCATCCTGACCCCCGGGGTCACCTGCGTGATCGGCAACGGGGTGGTGGTCGACCCGGGCGTGCTCATCGGCGAGCTGGACGCGCTGGAGGCCCGGGACGTGGACACCAGCCGGCTGGTGATCTCCGCCGACGCGCACGTGATCATGCCGTACCACCGGGCCCTGGATAAGGTCACTGAGAGGTATCTGGGCAAGTCCAGGATCGGTACGACCGGCCGCGGCATCGGCCCGGCGTACGGGGACAAGGTCGCCCGGATGGGCATCCGGATGCAGGACCTGCTGGACGAGGAGCAGTTCCGGGCCAAGCTGGAGATCGCGCTGCGGGACCGCAACCAGATCCTGGTCAAGGTCTACAACCGGCGGGGGCTGGAGGTGGACGCGATCTGGGCCGAGTACATCGGCTACGCGGAGCGGCTGCGGCCGCGCATCGCCGACACCCGGCTGCTGCTGGACCGGGCCCTGGACGAGGGGGCCACGCTGCTGCTGGAGGGGTCGCAGGGCACGCTGCTCGACGTCGACCACGGCACCTATCCCTTCGTCACGTCGTCCTCGCCGACGGCCGGCGGCGCGGCGGCCGGCTCCGGGATCGGGCCGACCAAGATCAGCCGGGTGATCGGGATCCTCAAGGCGTACACGACCCGGGTCGGGGAGGGGCCGTTCCCGACCGAGCTCTTCGACGACTACGGCGAGTTCCTGCGCAAGGCCGGCGGCGAGATCGGGGTGACGACCGGGCGGCTGCGCCGCTGCGGCTGGTTCGACGCGGTCATCGCCCGGTACGCGACCCGGGTCAACGGGCTCACCGACCTGTTCCTGACCAAGCTGGACGTGCTGTCCGGGCTGGAGCGGGTGCCGGTCTGCGTCGCGTACGAGGTCGACGGGGAGCGGGTCGACGAGATGCCGATGCTGCAGACCGACCTGGCCAAGGCGACCCCGGTGTACGAGTACCTCGACGGCTGGTTCGAGCCGCTGGAGGACGCCAAGACCTTCGCCGACCTGCCCGACAACGCCCAGGCCTACGTCCGCCGGGTCGAGGAGCTGTCGCGCTGCCCGGTCTCGGCCATCGGCGTCGGCCCCGGCCGTGACCAGACCCTCGTCCTCCGCGATCTTGTCTGACCGCTTCCGCCTCTGCGCCGCGGTCTTCGCCCTGCTCGTCCGGGACGGCCGGTTGCTGCTCCTGCGGCGGGCCGGCTCCGGCTGGGCGGACGGCACGCTGGCGCCGCCGGCCGGTCACCTCGACGGCGGCGAGGACGCGGTGGCTGCGGTGCTGCGGGAGCTGGCCGAGGAGGTCGGCGTGGTCGCCGACCGGTCCGCGTGCCGGCTGGCGACGGTGGTGCACAGCGCCCCGGCCTTCCCGGGCGACGAGGAGTACCTGAACCTCTTCTTCACCGTCTCCGCCTGGTCGGGCACGCCCACGATCCGCGAGCCCGACAAGTGCACCGAGCTCGTGTGGGCCGACCTGGCCGCCCTGCCGCCGGACGTCATCGACTACCTCCCGCCGGTGCTCGCCGCCATCGCGGCCGGCGAGCCGCTGGTGCTGGCCGACTGGAGCTGAGGGGTCAGAGGCGGCCTTCGCGCTCGGCCTCGGAGCGGAGGATGCAGAACTCGTTGCCCTCGGGGTCGGCCAGGACGACCCAGCCGCGGCCGTCGGGCCGGCGCAGGTCGTCGACGACGGTGGCGCCGAGGTCGAGCAGCCGGGCCAGCTCCTCGTCCCGGGTGCCGGACGCCGGCACCAGGTCGAAATGGACGCGATTCTTCACCTGCTTCTTCTCCGGCACCTCGATGAACAGGACCCGGGTCCGCCCGTCCGGGGAGAAGATCATGCATTCCTCGTGCCCGGGCTCGTTGGGGTCGTCCGGGTCCTCGGCGAAGCCGAGCACCTTCCCCCAGAACAGCGACTGCGCGTACGCGTCGGCCGAGTCGAATGACGTGTGCGAGATGACGGCGGTCATGGGCAGATCCTCCCCATCCGGGCAACCGAGATCAGCGGACGGCGCCGGTGACGAGCCAGCTGTCGGTACGCAGCCGGGCCGCCAGGCTGACCAGGCGGGCCACCATGAGCACGCCGATCGCGGTCCAGAGCCAGCCCAGGCCGGCACTGGTGCCGATGAGCACGCCGGCCAGGACCAGGAACAGCGCCGCCGCCACCACCGTGGCGACGGCCAGGTAGCGCATGTCGCCGGCCCCCATCAGCACCCCGTCGAGCACGAACACCAGCGCGTTGACCGGCTGCAGCACGGCCACGAACAGCAGCACGAACGAGGTCAGGTGCAGCACCAGCGGGTCGTCGGTGAACAGGTGCGGCAGCACCCCACGCACCGCCAGCAGGACCACCCCGACCAGCACGCCGAACGCCAGCCCGAGCTCGACCATCCGCCGGGTGGCGGCCCGGGCGGCGACCGTGTCGCCGGCCCCGAGCAGCCGGCCGACCAGCGCCTGGGCCGCGATGGCGACCGCGTCCAGGGCCAGCGCCAGGGCGTTCCACAGCTCGAACGCGATCTGGTGGGCGCCGACTTCGGCCGCCCCCAGCCGGGCCGCGACCGCGGTGGCCGAGGTCAGCGCCAGGCGCAGGGCCACGGTCCGGATCAGCAGGTCCAGCCCGACCCGGGCCAGCCGGCCGACCGCGGTCGGCAGCGGCCGCAGCCCGACCCGCAGGCCCCGCGTCGACCGGCCCAGCGCGAGCAGATAGACCCCGACCGCGGCCCACTGCACCAGCACCGTGGACGCCGCCGACGCGCCCACCCCGTAGCCGAGGCCGAGGATGAGCACGACCTCCAGCACCAGGTTGGCCGCCGCCGACACGACCGCGACGAGCAACGGCGTGGTCGTGTCCTGCCGCCCGCGCATCCAGCCGACGGCGGCGTAGGTGAGCAGGACGGCGGGCAGCCCCAGCGCGCTGATCCGCAGGTAGGTCTCGGCGTAGCCGGCGGCCTCGCCGCTGGCCCCGAAGCCGCGGACCAGCGGACCGGCCAGCGCCAGCCCCAGCGCGGTCACCGGCACCGACACCGCGACCGCCAGCCACACCCCCTGGACGGCCTGGTGGGTGGCCTCCCGCTCGTCGCCGGCCCCGATCAGCCGGGCCACCGACGCGGTCGTCCCGTACGCCAGGAAGATGAAGATGGAGAAGCCGGTGACCAGGATCGCGGCCGCCACGGCCAGACCGGCCAGCTGCGGGGTGCCGAGGTGGCCGACGATCGCGGTGTCGGACAGCACGTACACCGGCTCGGCGATGAGCGCCCCGAACGCCGGCACCGCCAGCCGGACGATCTCCCGGTCCCAGGGGGAGCGCAGCCTCACAGCTCGAGCCGGCACACGACCCGGTCCTGGAGCCGGGCGATCACGGTGAACCCGGCGCGATCGAACATCGAGGCCAGCCCGGTGTAGGCCATCGCGGCGGACCAGCGCCGGCCGGTGCTGTCGTCGCGGGGCGCGCCCTCGATCGCGGCGGCGCCCCGGGACCGCGCGTACGCCACGGCGCCGTCGAGCAGCGCGTGGCTGACGCCCTGCCCGCGGTGCTCCCGCGGCACCACGAAGCACAGCACGGCCCAGACCGCGGCCGGGTCCCCGTCCCAGGGCCGGCTGCGCATCGCGGCCGAGCGCTCCAGCCGCGGGCTGAACGACCGCCGGGGTGCCGCGGCGACCCACCCCACCGGCGTCGCGTCCCGGTAGGCCAGCAGCCCCGGCGCCGGCCCGGCCGTGACCCGGTCGCGCAGCAGCTCACGGTTGCGGTCACGCTGGGTGTAATCGACCCGGTCACCGAGGAGGAAGCTGCACCAGCACCGGGCCGGATCGCCCCGGGTGCCGAACACGGTCACCACGTCGTCCCACCGCTCGGCCGTCGCCGGCTCCACCCGTACGTCCACGCTAGAGGGTCTATCAGCCGGCCCCGACAATAATTAGCGTCGGGGCATGGAGATCGAGATCGACCCGGAGAAGGCCGGCTTCGCGCCGGGACGGCTGGACCGCATCGACCGGCACCTGGCCCGGTACGTCGACGACGGCCTGCTGACCGGCTGGCAGGTCGCGGTCACCCGCGACGGCAAGCTGGTCCACCACGGCACGTGCGGGCTGCGCGACCGCGAACAGGGCCTGCCGGTGGAGCCGGACACGATCTGGCGGATCTACTCCATGACCAAGCCGCTGACCTCGGTCGCCGCGATGATGCTGTCCGAGGAGGGCCTGCTCCCGCTGCGCCGGCCGATCGGCGAGATCCTGCCCGAGTTCGCCGACGCCCGGGTCTACACGGGCGGCTCCGCGCTCAACCCGGGCACGGTGCCGGCGACCGAGCCGATCCGGGTCTGGCACCTGCTCTCCCACACCTCCGGCCTGACGTACGGCTTCCAGCACCAGCACCCGGCCGACGAGCTGCACCGGCTGATGCAGGCCGAGTTCTTCCCGCCGGACGGGATCACGCTGGCCGAGCAGGTGCAGCGATGGGCGCAGATCCCGCTGCTGTTCCAGCCGGGCACGGCCTGGAACTACGGCGTCTCCACCGACGTGCTGGGCCGGGTGGTCGAGGTGGTGTCCGGGATGCCGCTGGACCGGTTCCTGGCCGAGCGGATCATCGAGCCGCTGGGCATGGTCGACACCGCGTTCACGGTGCCGGCGGAGAAGGCCGGCCGGCTGGCCGGGCTCTACGTGACCCCCAAGCCGGGGCGGGAGCCGGGCCGCCGGGACGACTTCACCCCCGACCCGCGCGGCCCGGTCACGTTCCTGGCCGGGGGCGCCGGGCTGGTCTCCACCACCGCCGACTACCTGCGCTTCACCCGGATGCTGCTGGGCCGGGGCGAGCTGGACGGGGTCCGGCTGCTGGGCAGCCGGACGGTCGACTACATGACCCGCAACCACCTGCCCGGCAATGCCGACATCGCCACGTTGGCGCCGTCGACCGGCCCGGCCGACACCTTCGAGGGTGTCGGGTTCGGCCTCGGCTTCGCGGTCGTCACCGACCCGGTCCGCAACGAGATCCTCTCGTCGGCGGGCGAGTACGCCTGGGGCGGCCTGGCGTCGACCGCGTTCTGGGTCGACCCGGTGGAGCGCATCACGGTCGTGTTCATGACCCAGTTGGTCCCGTCGGCGACGTACCCGATCCGTTCGGAGCTACGGACGCTGGTCAACTCGGCCCTGGCCGACTGACCGTTCACCGCGCAACTAATGCCGCTCGTCGCGCGATATGACTGATCCGTTCCCCGGACCGGTACGTAGTAAGGGTTGTGCCGGCGGTCACAGCCGGTCCGTCGCCGTGAGGAGCTCGCGCATGGCCTCCTTCCTCGACCGGGAGCGCTCCGTCGCCGGTCCCGGTTTCAACCGCTGGCTGATCCCGCCAGCCGCACTCGCCGTACACCTGTGCATCGGCCAGGCGTACGCGACCAGCGTCTACAAGACCGCGCTGGTCCGGAACTTCGACGCGAACAACACGAAGGTCGGGATCGTCTTCTCGATCGCGATCGTGATGCTCGGGTTGTCCGCCGCCGTGCGCGGCACCTGGGTCGACCGGGTCGGCCCGCGCAAGGCCATGTTCACCGCCGCCTGCTTCTGGGGCGCGGGCTTCCTGGTCGGCGCGCTCGGCATCGCCACCAAGCAGCTGTGGCTGCTCTACCTGGGCTACGGCGTCATCGGCGGCATCGGCCTGGGCATCGGCTACATCTCGCCGGTGTCCACGCTGATCAAGTGGTTCCCGGACCGGCCCGGCCTGGCCACCGGCCTGGCCATCATGGGCTTCGGCGGCGGCGCGCTCATCGCCACCCCGGGCTCCCAGCAGCTCATGTCCTGGTACGACTCCAACTACAACCCGGCCGTGGCCTCCTCGGTCGCCAGCGGCTCGGCGGTGGCGAAGTTGTTCGTCACCCTCGGCATCGTCTACTTCCTCGTGATGATGTACGGCGTGTTCAACATCCGGGTCCCCGCGGCCGACTGGCGGCCGGCCGGCTTCGACCCGGCGACGCTGAAGTCCAAGGCGCTCGTCACCACCGACAGCGTCTCGGCCGCGAACGCGATCCGGACCCCGCAGTTCTACTTCCTGTGGCTGGTCCTGTTCTGCAACGTGACCGCGGGCATCGGCATCCTGGAGCAGGCCTCGCCGATGATCCAGGACTTCTTCCGCGAGAACGGCACGTCCACGGTGACCGTCGCCGCGGCCGGCGGCTTCATCGGCGTCCTCTCGCTGGCCAACATGGGCGGCCGGTTCATCTGGTCGACCACCTCCGACGCGGTCGGCCGCAAGCCGATGTACATGATCTACCTCGGCGTCGGCATCCTGGCCTACCTGGGGCTGGCCACCATCGGGTCGAACGCGACCTGGGTGTTCGTGCTGCTGGCCATGCTGATCATCTCCTTCTACGGCGGCGGGTTCGCAACCGTCCCGGCGTACCTGCGGGATCTGTTCGGCACGTTCCAGGTCGGCGCCATCCACGGCCGGCTGCTCACCGCGTGGTCCGCGGCCGGCGTCGTCGGCCCGCTGATCATCAACGGGTTCCTCGACGCCAAGGGCACGCCGGGCAAGCTCACCGTCGACGCCTACCGTCCCGCGCTCTACACGATGGTCGCCATCCTGGCCCTCGGCTTCGTCTCCAACCTGCTGATCCGGCCGGTCGCGTCGCGGTTCCACGAGCCGTCCTCGGACGACACCCCGACCGGGCCGGCTTCGACCGAGAGGGAGAAGGTCTGATGACTACCCAGGTGCGGCTGTTCCTCGGCTGGGCCCTGGTCGGCGTCCCGCTGATCTACGGCCTGTGGCAGACCATCGCGAAGGCGAAGAACCTCTTCTGACCACCACGGCTCACGGTCGGGCGGTGCTGTCGCGGTCAGCGGCAGCACCGTCGTCCCGTCGGCCGCGGCGCCGGTGACCCGGTTCCCGACCGCGGCCGGAGACGCCTGCGATCGGCACCGGGTCCCCGGATAGGCTCCGTCGCTGTGCGTGTCCTCGTGGTCGGCAGTGGTGCCCGGGAACACGCACTCTGCCTGGCCCTGGCGGCCGACCCGGCCGTGACCGCGCTGGTCTGCGCCCCCGGCAACGCCGGCACGGCGATGGTGGCCGAGCAGCGGCCGCTCGCCGTCGGCGATCCGGCCGCGGTCGCCGAGCTGGCCGCGGACGTCCGGGCCGAGCTGGTGGTGATCGGGCCCGAGGTGCCGCTGGTGGCCGGGGCGGCCGACGCGGTCCGGGCCCGCGGCATCGCCTGCTTCGGGCCGGGCGCGGCGGCGGCCCGGCTGGAGGGCTCGAAGGCGTTCGCCAAGGACGTGATGACCGCGGCCGGGGTGCCGACGGCCCGCGCCCGGGTCTGCTCCTCGCCGGCGGAGGCCGGAGCCGCGCTGGACGAGTTCGGCCCGCCGTACGTGGTGAAGGACGACGGGCTGGCCGCGGGCAAGGGCGTCATGGTGACCTCCGACCGGGCCGCCGCGCTGGCCCACGCGGCCGCGTGCGGGACGGTGGTGATCGAGGAGTTCCTGGACGGCCCCGAGGTCTCGCTGTTCTGCCTGACCGACGGCACGGAGGTGCGGGCGCTGCTGCCGGCCCAGGACTTCAAGCGGGCCGGCGACGGCGACACCGGCCCCAACACCGGCGGCATGGGGGCGTACGCGCCGCTGGACTGGGCCCCGCCCTCGCTGGTCGAGGACGTGCTGGCGTCGGTGGTGCGGCCGACACTGGCCGAGATGACCCGGCGGGGCACGCCGTTCAGCGGGCTGCTCTACGTCGGGCTGGCGCTCGGCGCCCGCGGTCCCCGGGTGGTCGAGTTCAACGCCCGCTTCGGCGACCCGGAGACCCAGGTCGTGCTCGCGCTGCTGGAGACCCCGCTGGCCGGCCTGCTGCATGCGGCCGCGACCGGCACCCTGGCCGGGCAGCCGCCGCTGCGCTGGCGGGACGGGTACGCGGTGACCGTGGTGCTCGCCGCCCTCGGCTACCCCGGCGCCCCCCGCGGCGGCGACGTGATCACCGGCGCCGACCTGCCGGGCGTGCTGCACGCCGGCACCCGCCGCCGCGAGGATGGGGCGGTGGTGTCCGCCGGCGGGCGGGTGCTCAGCGTCCTGGGCGTCGCCGACGACCTGCCGGCCGCCCGCGACGCCGCCTACGCGCTGCTGGGCCGCGTCCACCTCGACGGCGGCCACTTCCGCACCGACATCGCGGGAACGGCGGCGGCGGCCCGTTCCGTGTAGACGGTGTGGAGGACTGGGAGCGGGACTACGCGGCCTGGGTCGACGGCCGGGGCGGCGCGCTGCGCGGCACGGCGTACCTGCTCTGCGGCAACTGGCACGCGGCCGAGGACCTGACCCAGACCGCCCTCACCAAGCTCTACCTGTCCTGGCGCACGATCGACCGGGCCGGCTCGGTCGACGCGTACGCCCGGCAGGTGCTGTTGCGCACGTTCCTGGACGAGCGCCGGCGGCCCTGGCGGCGGGAGCACACCGCGGCCGACCCGCCGGACCGGCCGGCGCCCGGCGACGCCACCGGTGCCCTGGCCGAGCGGCTCGCGCTGGAGGCCGCGCTGCGGGCTCTGCCCCGCAACCAGCGGGCCGTGCTGGTGCTGCGCTACTGGTGCGACCTGGACGTCCAGGCCACCGCCGCGGCCCTGCGCATCAGCGACGGCACCGTCAAGAGCGCCACGTCCCGCGGCCTGGCCGCACTCCGCGCTGTTCTGGACCGGGAGGAGACCCGATGATCGACGACCGGGACGTCCGCGACGCCTTCGCCCGCATGGTGGCCGCCGGCCCGCCGCCCCCGACCTCGGCCGCGGCGCTCAACGCGGGCCGGCGGGCCCGGCGCCGCCGCACCCTGCTCACGACGGGCACGGCCGCGGGCGGCGTGGCCGCGGTCCTGATGGCCGGGGCCGCGTTCGGCGGCCTGATCGGAGGGGGCGGCGGCACCCCCGCGTCCACGTCCGCGGCCACCCCCGCTCCGTCCCCGACCGCGGCGCCGGCGCCGGTCGTCCCGGGTGTCTCGCCGGCCGAGGCCCGGGCCATCGCCGCCCGCTGCCTGGCCCTGGTCAAGGACAAGTGGTGGACGCCCGCCGCCCGGGCCCGGCTCCAGCTGTTCAACGTGGGCGCGACGCCGTGGGGCACCCGCTACATCTTCTACGGCCCGACCGAATACCTGGACTGCCTGCACGCGACCGAGGGCGACTACCGCCCGGACTTCTCCACCGGCACGTCGACCGGGTGGCTCGCCGGCCCGCTCACCGTCGACCGGGCCATCGCGGACGGGGCGCCGTACGACCGGGGACCGGGGACGTTCACCGTGGAGGGCCGGGTCGTCCCCTCGGTCATCAAGGTCGAGATCACGTACGGCCGGAGCAGGCTGACGGTGCCCGTCCTGAACGGCACCTTCATGGCGGCGATGAAGATCACCGCGCAGGAGGTTCTGCACGGGACACCGTCCTTCCGCGCCCTTGACGCCTCCGGCCGGGTCGTCCACGCCAGCACGCCGGACGACCCCGCCCACCGGAAACCGCCCGGCTGCTGGGTGACCCCGGACGGCACGGTCGTGCCCGACGGCCGGCAGCCCTGGCCCGGGCAGACCTGCCTGCCGGCGGTCCGCTGGCGCTGAGTCAGCCGGCCGGGACGGTGTTGCCGCTGCCGGACTCGTCGGCATCCTCGGTCGGGACCGCGTCCCTCCGGCCGCCGCTGAGGTAGGTCGACACCGTGCTGATCACGGCGACCAGCGGCACCGCCAGCAGGGCGCCGATGATGCCGGCCAGCAGGGTGCCGGCGGCGATGCCGAACACGATCGCCAGCGGGTGGACCTTGACCGCCCGGCCCAGCAGCAGCGGCTGCAGGACGTGCCCCTCGACCTGCTGCACCAGCAGCACGACGATCAGCAGGATCAGCGCGGTGACCGGACCCTTGGCGACCAGCGCGACCAGCACCGCGATCAGCCCGGTGGCGGTGGCGCCGACGATCGGGATGAAGGCGCCGAGGAACACCAGGACGGCCAGCGGGAGGGCGAGCGGCACCCGCAGGATGGCCGCGCCGAGGCCGATCCCGACCGCGTCGACGAGCGCGACCGCCACGGTCGCGTGCACGTAGCTGATCAGCGTCCGCCAGGCCCGCTCGCCGGCGCCAGCGACCCGCTCCCGGCTGCCGATGGGGAACAGCCGGACGACCCAGGTCCAGACCTGGCGGCCGTCCTTGATGAAGAAGATCGTGGCGAACAGGGTCAGCAGGGCGCCGGCGAGCACCTCGCCGGCGGTGCCGGCCGCGCCGATCGCGCCGCTGGTGAGCTTCGACCGGTTCTGCGACAGGGAGTTCCGGGCGTTGTCCACGTAGTCGTTGATCTGCTGCTGGGACAGCCCCAGCGGCCCGTTGACGAGCCAGTCCTGGACCTTGTCGACGCCGCCGTTGACCTGCGCGCCGAGGTCGCTGAAGCCGGACACGAACTGGTCGATGACCAGCCACAGCAGCAGGCCGATGCCGATGACCCCCGACAGCAGCGTGATCGCGGTGGCCAGCGCCGGCGGCACCCCCCGCTTGGCCAGCACCGCCGCCAGTGGCTGCAGCAGCGCGGACAGCAGCAGGGCGACCGCGAGCGGGACGATGACGACCTGGAGCCGGGACAGCACGATGAGGAAGACGTAGAAGGCCAGCGCGATGGCCACGATCCGCCAGGCCCAGGCCGCGGTGGCCCGGACGCCCGCCGGCACCGCGGACACGTCGACGGAGGGGATCCGGCCGCGCAGACCGCCGGGTTCGGTCCGCTCCCGGACGGCGTCACGCTGGGCGTGGTCCCGCTCGGCGGCCAGGTCCGAGCTGTCCCGGGCCGGGTCGGGGGCGCCGGTCAGGCCGGTGGTGTGGTCTTCCTCCGCGGCGGCGGACGCAGCCGTGTCGCGGGGGCTTTCGCTGTCGGCGGGCGCGACCGCTGACTCGGCTCGGGTGGGCCTGCTCACAAAGACGTCCTCAAGGAAGTGGAAGTGGTGCTCCACAGGTACCCGATCCCACTGTGGTTACCCACTGCGAGACTGGGGCCGTGATCGAGCGCTACACGCTGCCGGAGATGGGTGCGGTCTGGAGTGAGGCCCACAAGTACGAGCTGTGGTGCCGGGTCGAGGGGATGGTGCTGGCCGCGCACGCCGCCGCCGGCACGGTGCCCGGCTCGGCCGTGCAGCCGGTGCTGGACGCCCCGCCGCCGACCCCGGCGGCGGTGGCCGCGATCGAGGAGGTCACCCAGCACGACGTGATCGCCTTCCTGTCCGCCTGGGCCGACAACACCACCCCGCGCGAGGCCGCCGCCTATGTCCACTTCGGACTGACGTCCTCCGACCTGCTGGACACGGCGCTGGCGCTGCAGCTGGTGGAGGCCACCGACGTGCTGCTGGCGAAGGCCGACGGGCTGGTCGCGGCGCTGCGGGAGCGCGGCCTGGAGCACCGGGCCACCCTGCGGGTGGGCCGCACCCACGGGATTCACGCCGAGCCGGACGTCCTCGGGCACCGGCTGGCCGATTTCGCCTTCGGGGTGGCGCGGTCCCGGGACCGGCTGCGGCGGGCCCGGGAGGCGGTCGCGGTGGCCAAGATCAGCGGTGCGGTCGGGACATACTCGTCGGTGGACCCGGCGCTGGAGGCGTCGGTGGCCGACGCGCTGGGGCTGCGGCCGGCCGACGTCGCCACCCAGGTCGTGCTGCGCGACGGCGTCGCCGAGTGGGTGTCGGCGCTGTCCATCCTGGTCACCGTGTGCGAGGCGATCGGCCTGGAGGTGCGGCACGGGCAGCGCACCGAGGTCCGCGAGCTGTCCGAGCCGTTCCGGACCGGGCAGAAGGGCTCCAGTGCGATGCCGCACAAGAAGAACCCGATCATGTCCGAGCGGATCGCCGGGCTGGCCCGGATCGTCCGCGGCTACGTCACCCCCGTGACCGAGGGCATCCCGCTCTGGCACGAGCGCGACATCTCGCACTCCTCGACCGAGCGGATCGCGCTCCCGGACGCGGCCATCGCCACCGACTACCTGCTGCACCTCACCACCCGGCTGGTCCGGGGGATGGTCGTCGACGCGGCCCGGATGCGGGCCAACCTCGACGCCACCGGCGGACTGGTCTACACCTCGGCCGTCCTGCTGGACCTGGTCCGGTCCGGGCTGTCCCGGGAGGACGCGTACGCGCTGACCCAGGCCGCGGCGATGGAGACCTGGGAGGACGGGACGCCGTTCCGGCAGACGCTGCGCGCGCACGCGGCCGCGGTCGGGGTGAAGCTGGACGAGGCCGGGCTGGACGAGGTCATGCGCCCGGAGCGGTACGTGGCCCGGCTCGGGCCGGTCTTCGACCGGCTCGCCGCCCTCAGCTAGGGACGGCGTAGACGACGATGTTGTCCCGGTAGCTGCCGGCCTTCTCGTCGAAGGGCCCCCCGCAGGTGACCAGGACCAGCGGGGCGGCCGAGAACACGCTGCGGGGCAGGGAGTACTTGGGATAGGTGCGGCGGGCGGTCACCGTGTACGGGTGGCGCTCGCCGAAGACGTCAGTGAGCACGACCGGGCTGCCGAGCGAGAGGTCCCGAAGCGCCGCGAACGCGCCGACCCCCTGCGAGGCCGAGTCGATGTGACCGGCGAGCACGGTGCTGCCGCGGGTTGCGCCGGCCGGCGCGCTGCCGACCCACCAGCCGACCGTCCCGACCGACTCCGGTATCTCCAGCTCGCCGTCGCGGCGGACGCCCATGGCCACGACCGGCGCGGTGACCTTCTGGCCGGGCAGGGTCACAGCCCCGGGTGCCGCCGGGGCCGCCGGCAGGAGCGGCCCGGCGGACGCGGTCCGGCTCTTGCTCGTGCTCTTGCTCTTGCTCTTGGGTGCGGCCTTCGTGGGTGCGGCCCTGCTGGCCGCGGGGGTCGGGGCCGCGGTGCTGGGTAGCGCACCGAGATCGGGCGCGGTGACGGCCGGCGGCCGCTCCAGGTCCCGGATCCCCGCCCCCGCGCCGAGCACCGCGACGACCGCCAGCCCGAGGGCGGCGGCCGCGCGGGCCCGGTGGGGCGGAGCGGGGAAGCGCCGAGCTTCCCCGCTCCCCGTTCGACGGTGTCGCATGCTCAGGAAGCGGTCGCCCGCCGGGGACGGATCAGCAGGACCGAGCCGGCCGCCGCGAGCAGACCGAGACCGAGCAGCACCCAGCCGGTCCGGATGCCGCCCGACGTGCTGGCGGCCTGACCGCCGGTTCCGGCGTTCGCGCCGGTCGGCGAGGTGCCGGTGGCCTGTTCCAGCATCGCCAGGTGCGACTTGACCACCGGCGCGGACGCCGAAGCCACACCCTTGGCCGTCGGGTCGGAACCCGTGGCCAGCTCGGTCTTGCCGAGGGCCAGGCTGGCCCGGTGGCTGGCCAGCTGCTGGTTCAGCCAGGCGGTGTCGAACGCCGCTCCGGACTTGGCCGTCACCGCGGCCAGCGAGGCCCGCTGGGCCGCGCTGGGCGCGTCCGGCAGGCTGACGCCGAGGGTCTTGGCCTTGTCCTGCAGGCTGGCGTCGAGCCGGGTGTGGTCCCGGATGAAGATCTGGCCGTGCTCGCGCACGACGCTGGTGGTGGCCTTCTGCTGGGCCGCCTTCCCGGCGGCGATCTCGGCCAGGTTGCTCTGGTGCGCGGCCACCAGGAACGCCCGGTCCTGGGCGTTCGGAGCGGCCTTGGTGGTCGACGCACCGGCAACGCCGGCGGCGGTCAGCGCGATACCGGCGCCGGCGACGCCGATCAGCGCGAGCCGACGGAGCGTTGATCTCATATGTCCTCCTTGACGGGGCGAGGGGCCACGTCTGCCCCGCTCCGCCAAGTCGAACCACTCCTGGCTCGATTTTTGCCGAACGTGACCGGACCGGTCACGCCCCGCGGCCGGTGCGCTGCTGCAGGCGGTCGATCAGCTCCGAGGCCTGGGCCTTGGTGAGGTCGTCCGGGACCTCCTCCTTGGCCTCCTGGGCCAGGGTGTGCAGGTAGGACCGCTGCGGGCCGGTCATCGGCTCGTCCCCGGTGGTCCAGTCGGCGGGGTCCTTCTCGGCGTTGCCGGTCACGTCATTCTGGTCAGCCATGGCGGCTCCAGTACCCGGCCCGGGCCCGTGACACACTGCCCGGGTGACCGGCCTGCAGCGTCTTGCCGCCGGCAAGGTCCGCGACCTGTACGCCGGACCGGACGGTCTGCTGCTGTTCGTCGCCAGTGACCGGATCTCCGCCTACGACCACGTGCTGCCGACGCCGATCCCGGACAAGGGCCGGGTGCTGACGGCCCTGTCGGTGTGGTGGTTCGAGCGGCTGGCCGACCTGGTGCCGCACCACCTGGTCTCGGCCGACGACCCGGCGATCCCGGCCGAGTGGCGGGGCCGGGCCATGCTGGCCCGCCGGCTGGAGATGGTGCCGGTGGAGTGCGTCGCCCGCGGCTACCTGGCCGGCTCCGGGACGGCGGCCTACCGGGAGACCGGTGCCGTCTGCGGCGTGGCGCTGCCGCCCGGGCTGGTCGAGGGCTCCCGGCTGCCCGGGCCGGTCTTCACCCCGAGGACCAAGGCGCCGGCCGGCCGGCACGACGAGCCGATGACGTACCCCGAAGGGGTCGCGGGTGTCGGCGCGGACCGGGCCGCGCAACTGCGGGA
>DATDKW010000022.1:0-13455 GCA_036519715.1 Mycobacteriales bacterium | reverse complement strand
GCCTGGGCGAGGTCTACGGCCCCGACGCCGCCGCCGAGGTCGCCGCCCACCTCCCCGGCCAGGGCTGAGCCCGGGTCCGGCTCAGGTTCCGGCTGCGGCTCGGCCCCGCACCCGCCCGGCCGCGATCCGCGCCCGGCAGGTCCAGGTCCGGCCTAGAGCGACACCGGATAGACGGTGGCCGGGATGTCGGGGGTGATCCGGCGCTCGACGAAGATGCCGTGCCAGATCATGAACACCAGCAGCGTCCAGAGCTTGCGGCTGTAGTCGTGCGGGCCGGCGCGGTGCTCGTCCAGCATCCGCCGGACCGCCGCCCGCTCGATGAGGTAGTCGGTGCCGCTGGTGTCGACGATGTCGCGGGCCCAGTCGTACATCTCGTCCTTGAGCCAGTGCCGGATCGGCACCGGGAAGCCGAGCTTGCGCCGTTCCAGGACGTGCGGCGGCACGACCGACGCCAGCGCCCGCCGCAGCGCGACCTTGGTCTGCTCCGTGGTGACCCGCTCCGCCACCGGCAGCGTGGACGCGACCCGGAACACCTCCGGGTCCAGGAACGGCACCCGCAGCTCCAGCGAGTTGGCCATCGTCATCTTGTCCGCCTTGACCAGGATGTCGCCCCGCAGCCAGGTGAACAGATCGATGTACTGCATCCGGGTCACGTCGTCGGCCCCGGCGATCTGCGCGTACAGCGGGGCGGTGACGTCCCGGAAGGATACCCGCGGGTCCCGGCCGCGCAGGAAGCCGAGCTCGTCGTCGCGGAAGATCCGGGCGTTGCCGTAGTAGCGCTCCTCCAGCGGGATGGCGCCGCGCCGCAGCAGGTCCTTGCCCCGCATCCCCTGCGGCAGCCGTCCGGACAGCGAGCCCAGCGCGGTCCGCAGCGGCCCGGGCAGGGCGGTCAGGAGGCGGAGCGAGGCCGGCTCCCGGTAGATGTTGTAGCCGCCGAACAGCTCGTCCGCGCCCTCGCCGGACAGCACCACCTTGACGTGCTTGCGGGCCTCGCGGGCGACGAAGTAGAGCGGGACCAGGGCGGGGTCGGCCACCGGGTCGTCCAGATACCAGACGATCAGCGGCAGCGTGTCCATCATCTCCTGGGCGGAGACGGTCTTGACCACGTGCCGGACGCCGATCGCGGCCGCGGACTCGGCCGCCACGTCGACCTCGGAGTAGCCGGAGCGCTGGAACCCGGTGGTGAACGTGATCAGGTCCGGGTTGTGCCGCTTGGCCAGCGCCGCGATCGCGGTCGAGTCGATGCCGCCGGACAGGAACGCGCCGACCGTCACGTCCGCCCGCATGTGCTTGGCGACCGAGTCCTCCAGCACCTCGCGGACCTCGGCGTGCAGGCGCTGCTCGTCGGTCACGGCCCGGATCGGGAAGGTCGGGGTGAAGTAGCGCCAGGTCTCCAGCGGGCCGCCCGGGCGCTGCCGGAACGCGGTGCCGCTCTCGATCCGGGTGATGCCGGCGTGCATGGTGGCGGGCTCCGGCACGTACTGCAGGGTCAGGTAGTGCTGCAGGGACCGGGTGTCGAGCTCGGCCCCGTTGCCGCCGGCGCCCTGGGCCAGCTGCAGCAGCGACTTCTTCTCCGAGCCCCAGAACGTGCCCCGGGAGTCGGTCATCGTGAACAGCGGCTTGATGCCGAACCAGTCCCGGGCCCCGAAGAGCACCCGCTCCTGGCTGTCCCAGATCAGGAACGCGAACATGCCCCGCAGCTGGGACACGCAGTCCTCACCCAGGTACTTGTACGCGGCCAGGATCACCTCGCTGTCCCCGTCGGTGGCGAACGTCGCCCCGTGCTCGCGGACCAGCCGCTCCCGCAGCTCCAGGTAGTTGTAGATCTCGCCGTTGAACAGCAGCCAGTAGCGCTCGCCGTCGTACGGCAGGGGCTGGTGGCTCTTGTCCAGGTCGATGATCGACAGCCGCCGGAACCCGAGGACGGTGTCCTCGTCGGTCTGGGTGCCGCCCTCGTCCGGGCCGCGGTGCCGGGCGCACTCGAGCGCGGCCGCGAGGTCGTCGCGGACCTCCTTGGCCGTGCCGTCGTTGCTGAGGAAGCCGAGCAGGCCGCACACGGGGTGGCTCTCCGATCGTCGGGGTCGTCCGGGCACTGGGCCGTTCAGTAGCCGGTCAGTATTCCAGCAGCCAGTCCTCCTGGGCCGTCACGGGTCGGAAGCCGAGCCGGGTGTAGACGCCGACGGCGGTCGGGTTGGCGTCGTCGGCGAACAGCGCGACCGCGACCGCGCCCCCGTCGAGCAGCAGCCGGCAGGTCGCGGCGGTGGCCGCGGCGGCGTACCCGCGGCGGCGGTGCTCCGGCGGCGTCCACACCGGGCCGATCCGCGGCACCCGCCCGACCGGCGGGTTGAACCCGACCAGGCAGACCGGTTGCCCTCCGACCTCCCAGACCATCCGGCGGCCCTGGGCGATGCTGCGCGCGGCCACGTCGGCCCCGGTCTCGAACATCGCGTGCGACTCGGCCGAGAACTCCGTCAGCCAGCGCACCAGCAGGCCGACCTCGTCCGCGGCCATCGGGCGCAGCCGGCCGGGCACCGCCGGCGGTGGCACCAGCACGTCGAGCCGGTAGAGCTGCTCGGACCGCTCCAGGACGGCCCGGCCCCCGGTCCGGGCCGCGTACGCCCGGCAGAAGTCGCCGGCCGAGGGCGGCGGCCCGGAGGCGGCCGGGATCCCGTCCGTCGCGACCGCGGCCAGCGTGGCGGCGGCGCCCGCGGGCAGCGCGGTCATCAGCATGCCCCGCGGCGGGGTGCGCAGGGCGACCCCGGCGATCTCCCCGTCCGGGCCGGCCAGCCAGGCGGTCCAGACGTCGACGGGATCGATCGTGCCGTCCAGCCGGGTCATCAGCACGGTCGCGGGCACGGAGTTGCGCACCGGCTCGCGCTCCAGCCAGGGCAGCACCCGCCCCCCGTACGCCGCCAGGTCGGTCTCGACCACCCACTGCATGGGCCGATGATCGGGCCGGTCAGGTCCGGCGGCGTACCGAATAAACCGGGGTGCCGTCGGGGGCCTCGGTCTCGCCGGCGTAGTCGTGGCCGCGCATCCGGCACCAGGCCGGGATGTCGAGCCGGGCGGCCGGGTCGTCGGCGGCGACCGCGATGATCTCGCCGATGCCGACGTCGCCGATGTGCCGGGCCAGCTCGATCACCGGCAGCGGGCAGCGCCGCCCGCGCTGGTCCAGGGGAATCACAGCCCCTCCAGGCCGGTACGGAGCTCCGCGACGATGCCGGGCAGCACGGCCAGGAACCGGTCCACGTCGTCAGCGGTGGTGTCGCGGTGCAGGGAGACCCGGACGTTGCCGTGGGAGAGCACGCCCATCGCCTCCAGCACGTGCGACGGCGTCAGCGTGGACGACGTGCAGGACGAGCCGCTGGACACGGCGAAGCCGTGCCGGTCGAGCTGGTGCAGCAGGGTTTCGCCGTCGACGTACAGGCAGGAGAAGGTGAGGAGGTGGGGGAGGCGGTCGGTGGGATGGCCGACGACCTCGACGTCCGGGACGGTGGCGGCCACGGTGGCCCGGATCCGGTCGACCAGGGCGCTGAGCCGGGCCGCCTCGGCGTCCGCCTCGGCCGCCACGGCCCGGAGGGCGGCGGCGGCGGCCACCGCGGACGGCACGTTCTCGAAGCCGGGCACCCGGCCGTGCTCGCGCTCGTCGGCCGGCAGCGGGCTGCGCCACCGGGTGCCGGTCCGGTCGGCGAGGACGCCGACACCGGGCGGGCCGCCCCACTTGTGCGCGCTGGCCGACAGCAGCGACCAGCCCGGCGGGATCGGCTCCCGGCCGGCCGACTGGGCCGCGTCGGTGTGCAGCGGCACGCCCCGCTCGCGGCAGGCCGCGGCCACCGCGGCCACCGGCTGCCGGGTGCCGACCTCGTGGTTGGCGGTCATCAGGCTGGCCAGCGCGGCCCCGTCCAGCGCGGCGGCGAAGGCGCCGGCGTCGACCCGGCCGTCCCGGTCGACCGGCACGCTCTGCGCGCTGCCGCCCGCGGCGACGTGCTGCTCGGCCGCGTGCAGCACGCAGGAGTGCTCGACCGCGGAGTGCACCAGCCGGGTGCCGACCCGGCGCCGCCCGGCCAGCCCGCCCAGGATGGCCAGCTGCGCCGCCTGGGTGCCGGAGGCGCAGAAGGTGACCTCGTCCGGGCGGGCGCCGAGCACGTCCGCCACCGCCTCCCGGGCGCCGTCGAGCAGCAGCCGGGACCGCCGGCCCGCGCCGTAGAGCCGGGCCGGGTCGGCCCAGCCGTCGGCCAGCGCGGCCGTCAGCGCCTCGGCCGCGGCCGGGTGCAGGGGCAGGCCGGCCGCGGCGTCCAGGTAGCCGCTCACCGGCCGATTCTCCCGCACGGCGCGGGCGGACGGCCGGTCCGCCGGCCGGCAGCGCGACACCCGTACCCCCGACGGGCCGGGCGGGGCGGTCCCGGGTAGTCTCCGATTGCTCGGGAAGACCCTGGGTGCACAGGAGCAGGTGCAGGTCGGCGGCGGAGGGCGGTCTCGTGGGTCGCGGTCGTTCCGGACGGGTCGCACGGCTGTCCGTGGGCGCGGTGGCGCTCATGCTCAGCCTCGGTGCGTGCTCGACATCGGACTGGGACCGGGCGTTCGGCTTCGGCTGGCCCGAGGGCATCACCACCCAGGCCCACAAGGTGCGCGGGCTGTGGACCTGGTCCATCGTCGCCGCGCTGATCGTCGGCGTGCTGGTCTGGGGCCTGATCTTCTGGGCCTGCATCCTCTACCGGCGGCGGGACGCGGAGCTGCCGCGGCAGACGAAGTACAACCTGCCGATCGAGGCGCTCTACACGGTGGTGCCGTTCATCATCGTGGCGGTGCTGTTCTACTACACCGTGGTCGTGCAGAGCTTCGTGACCGACCTGAAGCCCAATGTCGACACCACCGTCTCGGTCACCGCGTTCAAGTGGAACTGGCAGTTCAACTACGACGACCGCAAGGACCCGCGGACCAACCAGCCCGTCTACACGGTCGGTTCCGCGGCCGAGATCCCGGTCCTGGTCGTCCCGCAGAACCAGAACATCCGGTTCAAGGTCAACTCCAACGACGTCATCCACTCGTTCTGGGTGCCGGAGACGCTGTTCAAGCGGGACGTCTTCCCGGCCGCCACCAAGAACCAGAACAACGAGTTCCAGATCCGCCCCGAGGTCCTGGGGACGTACGTGGGGCGTTGCGCCGAGCTGTGCGGGACGTACCACTCCCAGATGAACTTCGAGATGCGGGTCGTCTCGCCGTCGGACTACCGGCGCTACCTCAACGCGCTGTCGACCTTCGGCAACGAGGACCTGGACCGGCAGGCCAAGGCGCTCACCGCGATCGGCCAGCCGGACAAGGCCACCTCGACCTACCCCTTCAATCCCGACCGCACGGCCCGCGCGCCGTCCGAGTCGACCTCGACGAACTGAGGAGGGGCGGATGCGCGTCGAAACCCGCCTGTTCGGGATCCTCGCCGGCCTGTTCTTCGTCTTCGCCGCCGGGTACGGGCTGTGGACCTGGCTCGACAGCGGCAAGGTCGAGGTCATCGGCCTGACCGCGCTGATCCTCAGCGGCGGCCTGGGCCTCATCCTCGGCAGCTACTTCTGGTTCATCGCCCGCCGGATCGACCCGCGGCCGGAGGACCGGACGGACGCGGACATCGCCGAGGGCGCCGGCGAGCTGGGCTTTTTCAGCCCGGGCAGCTACTGGCCGGTCACGCTGGCGGGATCCGCGGCGATCACCGGCTTCGGGATCGCCTTCTCCCAGTGGTGGTTCGTCGCCGGGGGCATCGTCGCCGTCCTGTTCGCCGTCGGCGGCCTGCTCTTCGAGTACTACACGCGCGGCCACACCTCGCCGACGTTCTAGGCCGCCGCGGTGGCCGCCGTGCCCGCGACCTGGGACCAGGTCCTGGCCCGGCGGGTCGCCGCCCACCATCTCGACGCCTCGGCCATGGACGGGCTCGTCCCGCTCGTACGCCGCCTGTGCGGGGTGCACGCCCAGCTCGGCTCGGCCGCCGAGGCGGCGGTGTGGCTGCGCACCGGCGGCACGATCGGGCCGGTCGAGGTGCGCCGGGCGCTGGCCACCGACCGGACGCTGGTGAAGACCTGGGCCCTGCGCGGCACCCTGCACCTGCTGCCGGCGGCCGACCTGCCGACCTGGACCGCGGCCCTGGGCACCCGGACCTTCGCCCGCCCCCGGTCCTGGTACGACTACCACGGCGTGACGCCCGAGGACGTGACGGTGCTGGAGGCGACCGTGCCCGCGGTCCTGTCCGGGACGCCGATGAGCCGCGAGCAGCTGGCCGCCGCGGTGGTCGCCGAGTCCGGGCAGGCCCACCTGGAGGCGGTGCTGCGGTCGGGCTGGGGTGCGCTGCTCAAGCCGATGGCGGCCCGGGGCCAGCTGGCGTTCGGCCCGCCGGACGGCCGCACCGTGACCTTCGTGGCACCGCGGGCCTGGGTGGGGGAGTGGGAGCCGGTCGACCCTGAGCGGGCCGTCGGTGACGTGGTGCGGGCCGCCCTGGACGCGTACGGTCCGCTGGGGCTGGAGGAACTGCACCGCTGGTCGGCGCTGGACAAGCCGGTGCTGCGGCGGGCGGTACGGGCCCTGGGGGACGAGCTGGTCGAGCTGGACGTCGAGGGCTCCCGGGGCTGGGTCACGGTCGGCGGTGCCGCGGCCGTGGCGGCGGCGGAGCCGAGCCGGGTGGTGCGGCTGCTGCCGGGCTTCGACCCGTACGTGGTAGGGGCGCTGCGGCAGCTCGACCGGCTGCTGCCGGCGGCCGGGCTGAGGTCGGCGGTGTCCCGCACCAGCGGCTGGATCTCCCCGGTACTGCTCGACGGCGGCCGCATCGCCGGCACCTGGACCCAGGACCTGGACGGCGGCCGGCTGGCCGTCACCATCACCCCGTTCGGCCCGCTCCGCGGCGGCGTGCGGGAGGCGGCCGACGCCGAGGCCGTCCGCTGGGCCGCCTACGCCGACGCACCCCTCACCCTCACCTGGACCCCGGCCTGACCCACACCGGGTTCCCGGACAGACCGAGGCCCCGCCGGCGTGCCGGCAGGGCCTCGGGTCGTACCAGGGTCTAGAGCTCGGGGTCCTTCGGGCGGCCGGCCAACCGGCGGGCGCCCCCGTCGGCCTCGATCGCCGGCATGTCGTCGTCGTCGGACTCGAGCCCGCTGTCCCGGCCCTGCTTCTGCTCCGCGACCGGGATCAGGAAGCCCTTGACCTTGCGGCCGGGGGAGGTGATCCGGTTCATCCGCTTCGGCACCGGGGCGCCCGCGTATTCCAGGGCGCTGTGGCCGTGCTCGTCGACCGGGCCCAGCGGCTGGTGGACCTCGATGAACTCACCGGAGGGCAGCCGCTTGATGATGCCGGTCTCCACCCCGTGCTCGAGGATCTCCCGGTCGTGCCGCTGCAGCCCCAGGCAGAGCAGGTAGGTCGCCGTGTAGGCGATCGGCGGCAGCACGATCAGCAAGGTCCGGCCGGCCCACGTCATCGCGTTCAGGCTGATGTCGAACTTGTTGGCGATGATGTCGTTGCCGCCGGAGATCAGCAGCACGGTGTAGAAGGTCAGCGCCATCGCGCCGAGCGACGTCCGGACGGGCACGTCCCGGGGCCGTTGGAGCAGATGGTGCAGCGCTCTGTCCTTGGTCATTCGGGCTTCGATGAAGGGATAGAGCGCCAGCAGCGTGAACATGATCCCGGGCAGCACCACGGTCGGCCACAGCACCGGGGAGATCGTGTAGTTCCAGAACCGGATCTCCCAGGCCGGGAACAGCCGGATCGAGCCGTCCAGGAAGCCCATGTACCAGTCGGGCTGGGTGCCGGCGCTCACCTGGGCCGGGTTGTACGGCCCGTACAGCCAGACCGGGTTGATCTGGAACAGCCCGGCCAGCCCGGCCATCACCCCGAAGACCAGGAAGAAGAACCCGCCGGCCTTCGCCCCGTACGTCGGGTAGACCCGCTCGCCGACGACGTTGTCCTCACGCCGCCCCGGCCCGGGGAACTGGGTGTGCTTCTGCAGCACGACCAGACCGACGTGCGCCGCGATCAGCGCCAGGATGATGCCCGGGATGAGCAGCACGTGGGCGATGTAGAGGCGGGGGATGATCTCGGTGCCGGGGAACTCCGACCCGAACACCGCGTAGGCCACCCACGTGCCGACGACCGGGATGGACAGCATGATCGCGTGGGCGATCCGCAGCCCGGTGCCCGACAGCAGGTCGTCCGGCAGCGAGTAGCCCGCGAAACCCTCGACGATGCCCATGGTGAGCAGGCCCACGCCGAGGATCCAGTTCAGCTCGCGCGGCTTGCGGAACGCGCCGGTGAAGAACGTGCGCATCATGTGCGCGACCATCGCGGCCACGAACAGCAGCGCCGCCCAGTGGTGGATCTGCCGCATGAGCAGACCGCCGCGGACGTCGAACGACAGGTCGAGCGTCGAGTCGTACGCCCGGGACATCTCGACCCCGCGCAGCAGCGAGTAGCTGCCGTCGTAGCGGACCTCGGTCATCGACGGGTCGTAGAAGAAGGACAGGTAGACGCCGGTCAGCAGCAGGATGATGAACGAGTAGAGCGCGATCTCGCCCATCATGAAGGACCAGTTGTCCGGGAAGACCTTGCCCAGGTTGCGCCGGATGGCGGGCGAGGCGGACAGCCGCTCGTCGGCCCAGTCGGCGCCGCGGCCGAGCGGGGTCGCCGGACGCTTGCCGGCGGGACGATCTGCCGTCCTGGTGTCGCTCATGGCCGCTCCCAGAAGCTGGGTCCGATGGGCTCGTTGAAGTCCTGCTTCGCCACGAAGTATCCCTCGTCATCCACCGTGATCGCGAGTTTTGGCAGCGGGCGGGCGGCGGGGCCGAAGACCGGCTTGGCGTCCTCGAGCAGGTTGAACTGGGACTGGTGGCAGGGGCACAGCAGCCGGCCGGTCTGCTGCTCGTAGAGCGAGGCCGGGCAGCCCGCGTGCGTGCAGATCTTCGAATAGGCCAGGTAGTCCTGCCAGCCGAAGTCCTCCTGGCCCGGCCGCGCGGACACCTGCTGGCCCGGGCGCAGCCGGATCAGCAGCACGACCGAGTCGGCCACGACCTGGGTGGTCAGGCCGTCCGGAGTGGCGGGGAACACGGTGGCGATGCCGCCGGCCTCCAGGTCACCGGGGCGGACGAGCCGGCGGTCGCCGGTCATCAGCCGCACGCCTTCCTTCCAGCCCGTGCGGAACAGCTCGCCCTTCGGCTTCTTGATCAGGCCGCCGAGCGGGATGATCGCGAGGGCGCCCAGGGCCAGCACGGACAGTCCCAGCGCCTTCTGCAGCAGCGAGCGGCGGGCGATGCCGGTCATGGCCAGCCCGTCGGAGATGACGGCGGCGGTGGTCTCGCGGTCGGCCACGTCGGACCGGCCGCCGTGCCGCTCCTGGACCGCCTCCTCCTCCGGGATCAGCAGCTTGGCCCACAGCACCGCGCCGAACCCGAACCCGAACATCGAGATGGCCATGGTCACGCCCAGGACCGGGGTGAACCAGGGGTAGCCGTCGCTGGAGATGCCGTACTGCCAGGGCAGCACGATGTAGCAGACCGAGAAGGCCAGGGCCCCTAGGAAGGCGATCACGAAGCACAGCGCGACCGCCCGCTCCGCCCGCTTCTCCGCCCGCGAGCCCGGCACCGGGAAGCGCTCCCGCCGGTGCACGATCCGGATGCCGTCGAGCTCCGAGGCCTCCAGGGCCTGCTGCTCCAGCGGCTTCTGGCGCCAGGCCTCCAGGTCGATGTCCGGCGGCGGCGTCGCCGGGCTCAGGCGATTCCCCTCGCTGCTCACGACTTCGCTCCGATCCACAGGATCATCAACATGATGGCGCCGATCCCGATGACCCAGATGACCAGGCCCTCGGGCACCGGGCCGAGCCGGCCGATCGCGCTGCCGCCCGGGTCCTTCTCGGAATTGAGCGTCTGCACGTAGTTGGTGATGGCCTGCTTCTGCTCGGTGGTCAGCTGGTTGTCGCTGAACACGGGCATGTTCTGCGGGCCGGACAGCATCGCGGTCCAGATCGTGAGGTCGTTGGCGTTGGCCAGCGGCGGCGCGTACTTCCCCGCGGACAGGGCCCCGCCCCGCCCGGCGAAGTTGTGGCAGGAGGCGCAGTTGAGCCGGAACAGCTCGCCACCCTCGGCCAGGTTGGCGTCGTCGCCGCGCAGGTCGCCGGTGGGGATCTCGGGCCCGCCGCCGACCGACTGCACGTACGCCGCGATCTGCAGGGTGTCGGCCTCGCTGTACTTCGGCTTCTTGCGCGGGATCTGCGCCTCCTGCCGCGCGACCGGCATCCGGCCGGTGGCGACCTGGAAGTAGACCGCGGCGGAGCCGGTGCCGATCAGCGACGGCCCCCGGTTGGTCACGCCCTGCAGGTTCTGCCCGTGGCAGGTGATGCAGCCGGTCTCGTAGAGCTGGCGGCCCTTGCGGACGTCGACCGGCTCGTCCGCCGGGGCGCCCACGGCGGAGGCCGCCGTCTGGGCCTTGGGGGTCGCGGCCGCGGCCACGGTCGCGTACGCCACGCCGACGGAGCCGAGGGCCAGCGCGAGCGCGAGCGCGCCGGTCACCCGGCGGCGCAGCCGCGTGCGCGACCTGCGGCCCTTCTGCGTCGAGGGGCGGTCCGTCATCGGGGTTCCACCTTCGGTGTCGTCGCCGGCGGGCGGCTGCTGCGCGGTCACTGGATCAGGTAGATCGTGGCGAACAACCCGATCCACACGACGTCGACGAAGTGCCAGTAATAGGAGACGACGATGGCCGCGGTGGCCTGGGCCGGCGTGAAGCGGCCCATCGTCGACCGGACCAGCAGGAAGATGAAGGCGATGAGGCCGCCGATCACGTGCAGTCCGTGGAAGCCGGTGGTGATGTAGAAGACCGAGCCGTAGCCGGTGGCGGAGAGCGTGGTGCCCTCGCCGACCAGATTGTGGTACTCGTTCGCCTGCCCGATCACGAAGATCAGGCCCAGGACGAACGTGCCCAGGAACCAGCGGCGCAGCCCGTACACGTCGCCGGCCTCGGCCTTGAACACGCCGATCTGGCACGTCACCGACGAGCTGACCAGGAAGATCGTCACCACCAGCGCGTACGGCACGTCGAGCTCGGTGGGTTCCATCGGCCAGTCGCCCGGGTGCGCGGCCCGCACCGTGAAGTACATGGCGAACAGGCCGGCGAAGAACATCAGCTCGCTGGACAGCCAGATGATGGTCCCGACACTGACCATGTTCGGCCGGGTGAGCGAGTGGGCTCTGCCGCCCTCGTACGTCGCCGTCGTCACGGCAGCATCATTCCACGGGCCCGCTGGGCGCACCCGTCGGGGTTGGGCGCGTGTTCGCGCAGGTCCGGGCGCGTTCTCAGCGCTCCCACGGTGGACCGGGACCCGTCCGGAAGCCGGTTAGGGACGCGGCGGGGATTCGGTTCCCGGCCACTCTGCGTAGTGCACACCCTCGTCACGTACGGCGACGAATCGGACGGCTTCCGCCGCGTGGCGCCGCGCCGCCACGCCCGGCGCCGCGCCGGTCCGTGGTGGCCCTGAGGAGCCGTACGGCCGGACGGGTGACATCGGCCGCTGCCGACGGCGTGTCGCGCGGTGCGCCGGGCGGAGGACCGGCGGCATCGTTGACCACGTCCGGTGACCGGTCCTACAGTTCCCCGATCCGATTCGGCGCCACCCCCTGGCGCGAACGGCACCTCTTGGAGGCGGAGAGACGTGGTCTCTGGATCCCGTCCCGGCAGCAGCTCCCAGCGCGCGGTCCGCAAGGTCTCCACGACCCGGCGCGAGTGTGCGGTCTGCGGCGAGCGGCTCTCGGCGTACAACCCGGGTCCCAACTGCTTCGTCCACTCGACGAGCGCGTCGCGGCGCCCCGAGGCCTGGCAGCGCCGCTGACTACTTCTAGAATCCGGCCATGACCGCACCGGCCGCGCCCTCCACCGTGATCGTCTTCAGCCACGACCCGGCGGTCCGCGACCAGGTGAGGTCGGCGGTCGGCCGGCGGCCCGCGGCCGACCTGGGCCGCATCGACTGGGTCGAGTGCGCGACCGCCGACGAGGTGGTGGCCCGGATCGACGCCGGCGGTGTGGACGTCGCCATCCTCGACGGCGAGGCCCAGCCGACCGGCGGGATGGGCATCAGCCGGCAGCTGAAGTACGAGATCGAGGACTGCCCGCCGGTGTGCGTGCTGCTCGGCCGCCGCGACGACCGGTGGCTGGCCACCTGGTCGCGGGCCGACGCCACCCTCGCCCGCCCGATCGACCCGGACGCCGCCGGGGAGGTGGTCGCGCAGCTGCTGCGCGACCGGGCCCGCGGGCTGCCGGTGATCCGGTAGGGGCCGGCGGTGACGGGCCGGCGCACGTGGCCCGGGGTGCTCTCCGTGCTGCTGTCCGGCGAGTCGCTGGACGGCGCGGACACGGCCTGGGCGATGGGCGAGATCATGGCCGGCGAGGCCACCCCGGCCCAGCTGGCCGCGTTCGCGGTGCTGCTGCGGGCGAAGGGGGAGACCCCGGCCGAGCACGCCGGGCTGGTCGCGGCCATGCTCGACACGGCCGAGCGGGTGCCGATCCCGGGGCCGCTGCTGGACGTGGTCGGCACCGGCGGCGACCGGGCCAACACGGTCAACCTGTCCACCATGTCCGCGCTGGTCGCGGCCGGGGCCGGAGCCCGGGTGGCGAAGCACGGCAACCGCGCGGCCAGCTCCTCGGCCGGGGCCGCGGACGTGCTGGAGGCGCTCGGGGTGGCGATCGCGCTGCCGGCGGCCGGGGTCGTCCGGTGCGTGGACGAGGCCGGGATCGGGTTCTGCTTCGCGCCGGTGTTCCACCCGGGGCTGCGGCACGCGGGCCTGCCGCGGCGGGAGATCGGCGTGCCCACCGTGTTCAACTTCCTCGGCCCGCTGACCAACCCGGCCCGGCCGACCGCTCTGGCGGTCGGCTGCTCCGACGCCCGGATGGCGCCGATCATGGCGGCGGTGCTGGCCGAGCGCGGGGACAGTGCGCTGGTCTTTCGCGGTGACGACGGACTGGACGAGCTGACCACCACGACGACGTCGCGGGTCTGGGTCGTGCACGACGGCGAGGTGGCCGAGGAGCGGCTGGACCCGGCCGCGCTCGGCGTCCCGCCGGCCGACCGGGACGCGCTGCGCGGCGGCGACGCGTCCTCCAACGCCAAGGTGGCGCGGGCGCTGCTGGCCGGGGAGCGCGGGCCGGTCCGGGACGCGGTGCTGCTCAACGCCGGGGCGGCGCTGGCCGCGTACGACGGGCTGGGCCGGTCGTCGCTGGCCGACGCGGTCGCGGCCGGGATGCACCGGGCCGCGGCGGCGATCGACAGCGGCGCGGCCGCGGACGTGCTGGACCGCTGGACCACCGTCAGCCAGTCCGCCGCCGGCAAGAGCTAGCGCCCGCCCGCACCGGCCGCCGAGGTCCGCCGGCGCCGGCCCGGTCCGCCGGCGCCGGCCCGGTTCGCCGGCGCCCGGCAGGTGCCGGCGGTGCCGGCCCGGTCCG
>DATDKW010000021.1:0-7822 GCA_036519715.1 Mycobacteriales bacterium | reverse complement strand
TGCAGAACACGACCGGCTACATGGTCGGGGCCGCGTACGAGCAGGCCGGGATCATCCGGGACGGCGCGCTGATGATCAACGCCGTGTCGAACTCGCGGGTGCCGCACCTGACCGTGGTGATGGGCGCGTCCTACGGCGCCGGCAACTACGGCATGTGTGGGCGGGCGTACGACCCGCGGTTCCTGTTCAGCTGGCCGGGGGCGAAGTCGGCGGTGATGGGGCCGGCGCAGCTGGCCGGGGTGCTGTCGATCGTGGCCCGGCAGGCCGCGGCCGCCCGCGGGCAGGACTACGACGAGGCCGGGGACAAGGCCCTGCGGGAGGCGGTGGAGGCGCAGATCGAGCAGCAGTCCTTGGCCTTCGCGATGTCCGGCCGGCTCTACGACGACGGGGTGATCGACCCGCGCGACACCCGCACGGTGCTGGGGCTGTGCCTGTCGGCCGTCCACAGTGGATCGTGGCAGGGCACCCGCGGCTACGGGGTGTTCCGGTGATCCGGCGGCTCCTGGTCGCGAACCGGGGCGAGATCGCGTGCCGGGTCATCCGGACCTGCCGGTCGCTGGGCATCTCGCCGGTGGCGGTGCACTCCACGGTGGACGTCGGCGGGGCCTGGGTGGGCGAGGCCGACCTCGCGGTCGAGCTGCCCGGGGCGGCCGCGGCCGACACCTACCTGCGGGCCGACCTGCTGGTGGCGGCGGCCGTGCGCACCGGCGCGGACACGGTCCACCCGGGCTACGGCTTCCTGGCCGAGGACGCCGGGTTCGCCCGGGCCGTGCTGGCGGCCGGGCTGGTCTGGGTCGGGCCGCCGCCGGACGCGATCGCGGCCATGGGGTCCAAAGTGGACGCCAAGGAGCGGGTGGCGGCGGCCGGGGTGCCGATCCTGCCGTCCTGGTCGCCGGACGCGGTGCCGGCCGACGCCACCTATCCCCTACTCGTCAAGGCGTCCTACGGCGGCGGCGGCCGGGGCATGCGGGTCGTGGCCGCGGCCGGCGAGCTGGACGAGGCGGTGGCCGCGGCCCGGCGTGAGGCGGCCGCCGCGTTCGGGGACGGCACGGTGTTCGTGGAGCGCTGGCTGTCGCCGGCCCGGCACATCGAGGTGCAGGTCTTCGCCGACACCCACGGCACCGTCCTGGCCCTGGGTGAGCGGGACTGTTCGGTGCAGCGGCGGCACCAGAAGATCGTCGAGGAGGCGCCGGCCGCCCTGTCCGCCGCCCTCCGCCCGGAGCTGCACGAGGCCGCGGTCGCGGCTGCCCGCTCGGTCGGCTACGTCGGCGCCGGCACGGTCGAGTTCCTCGTCGCCGCCGACGGCACGGCCGCGTTCCTGGAGATGAACACCCGGCTGCAGGTCGAGCACCCGGTGACCGAGCTGGTCACCGGCCTGGACCTGGTCGCCCTGCAGCTGTCGGTGGCCGAGGGCGACCCGCTGCCGTTCGACACCCCGCCCCCGGTCGTGGGGCACGCCGTCGAGGCCCGACTCTACGCCGAGGACCCGGCCGCGGACTGGCGCCCGTCCACCGGCGTGCTCACCCGCTTCGACGTCCCCGGTGCCGTCCGGGTCGACGCCGGGGTGCGGGCCGGGGACGAGGTCGGCCCGCACTACGACCCGCTGCTGGCCAAGGTGGTCGCGCACGGCCCGACCCGAGCGGCCGCCACCCGCACGCTGGCCGCCGCGCTCGCGGGCGCTCGCGTGCACGGGCTGACCACCAACCGGGACCTGCTCGTCCGGGTGCTGCGCTCGGACGGCTTCGCGGCCGGCCCGGACACCGCGTTCCTGTCCGGCCAGCCGGACCTGCTGGCCCCGCTGGCCGGGCCGGCGGAGGTCCGGACGGCGGCGCTGGTCGCGGCCCTGGCCGGCGCGGCCCGGCGCCGGGCGGAGGCGACGGTGCTGGGGACACTGCCGGCCGGGTGGCGCAACAACCCGTCCCAGCCGGCCACCGCGGCCTACCTGGGTCCGGACGGGGTGGTCGAGGTGACCTACCGGCCGGCCGACGGGGTCGTGTCGGCCACGCCGGAGGAAGTGGTGCTGGTCCGGGACGGGGTGCGCACCGCGTACCGGGTGGACGGGTCCATTGTGGATGGTCCGGGGTGGACGGTGGCACTGTCCGAGGTGGACCCGCTGCCGGAGCCGGTGCCGTCGGTGCCGGCCGGCTCGCTGGTCGCGCCGATGCCAGGGCTGGTCGTGGCCGTGCACGCGGCCAAGGGTGACGAGGTCGCCGCCGGCCAGCCGTTGGTGGCCCTGGAGGCGATGAAGATGGAGCACACCGTGCTCGCCCCGGCCGGCGGCGTGCTGGCCGAGCTGCGGGTCGGCCCCGGCGCGCAGGTGGACGCCGGCGAGATCCTCGCCGTGATCTCAGCCGGAATCGAACCCGAGGAGAGCTGATGGACTTCGCCGAGAACGCCGAGCAGCGGCTGCTGCGCAAGTCCGTGGCCGAGGTGGCCGCCCGCTACGGCCACTCGTACTGGCTGGGCAAGGCCCGGGCCGGCGAGAAGACGCACGAGCTCTGGGACGAGGTCGGCCGGCTCGGCTACCTCGGCGTCAGCGTCCCGGAGGAGTACGGCGGCGGCGGCCGCGGCATCGTCGAGCTGGCCATCGTGGCCGAGGAGCTGTCCACGGCCGGCTGCCCGCTGCTGCTGCTCGTGGTCTCCCCGGCCATCTGCGCCACCATCATCGCCCGGTCCGGCACCACCGAGCAGAAGGAGCGCTGGCTGCCCGGGCTGGCCACCGGTGCGATCAAGATGGCGTTCGCGATCACCGAGCCGGACGCCGGGTCCAACTCCCACAATCTGTCCACAGTGGCCACCCGGGACGGGGACGACTGGCTGATCAGCGGGCGCAAGACCTACATCTCCGGGGTGGATGAGGCCGACGCGGTGCTGGTCGTGGCCCGGGCCCAGGACGCCCGGACCGGGACCCTGCGGCCGGCGCTGGCGGTGGTGCCGACGGACGCGCCCGGGCTGGAGCGGACGCTGATCCCGGTGGAGATCACCGGGCCGGAGAAGCAGTTCGCGCTGTTCCTGGACGACGTGCGGGTGCCGGCGGACGCGCTGGTCGGGGAGACCGCGGAGGCGGCGCTGGCGGCGCTGTTCGCCGGACTCAACCCGGAGCGGATCACCGGGGCCGCGGTGGCCACCGGCATCGGGCGGTACGCGCTGGCCAAGGCGTCGGCGTACGCGAACAGCCGGCAGGTCTGGGGGGTGCCGATCGGCAGCCACCAGGGGCTGGCCCACCCGCTGGCGCACGCGGCGATCCAGCTGGAGCTGGCCCGGCTGATGACGACCAAGGCGGCCTGGCTCTACGACACCGGCGACGACACCGCGGCGGGCGAGGCCGCCAACATGGCCAAGTACGCCGCCGCGGAGGCGGCGCTGGCGGCACTGGACCAGGCCATCCAGGTGCACGGCGGCAACGGCCTGGCCACCGAGTACGGCCTGGCGACGCTGTGGGGCGCGACCCGGCTGGTCCGGACCGCCCCGGTCAGCCGGGAGATGATCCTCAACTTCGTGGCCGGCCACACCCTGGGCCTGCCCCGCTCCTACTGACGGGCCTGGTCGGCGAGGTCGGCCAGGGCCAGGCGGTAGGCGGTGTCCAGGGCGTCGGCGGCGGGGACCTCGATGTCGGGGGTGACGCCGGTGCCCTCCCAGTTGGCGCCGGTGGTGCCGCCGACGGCGCGAGCGGTGGGGACCGTGAGCTCCAGGTGCGGGTGCACCCGGAAGCCCTCGCACGGGTGGGCGCCGCCGCGGGTCCGCTCGCCGACGACCTTGCTCCCGCGCAGCTGCTGCAGGTCGTACGCGAGCTCCTCCGCGCCGGAGAACGTGGTCGCGCTGACCAGCACGTACAACGGCTTGGTGGCGCCGAAGCGGGGACCGGGCACCCAGGCCGGGGACCACGACTGCCGGGTCTGGGCCGGGTCGCGGTGAACCATGGTGACCAGCAGGCTGTCCTCGGCCAGCAGGTAGCCGCAGATCAGGGCGACGGTCCGGGGGTCGCCGCCGCGGTTGGTCCGTAGGTCCAGCAGCAGCGCGTCGGCCCCGGCGACCAGTTGCAGGGCCGCGGTCAGGGCCGGGCCGGCCATCTCGACCGGGAACAGCAGCGGGGCCAGGACCAGGTGGGCCACGTTGCCCTCGAGCCGGTCGATCCGGGCCACGCCGCCGAGGTGCTTGGCCGTCTGCCGGGCGTACTCCTCCTCCTGGGCGGCGTCGTCCCACACCTCCGGGATCGGCTCGGCGTGGTGCCGCAGCCGCAGGTGCCGGTCGCCGTTGACCGACTGCAGGTCCCGGGTGACCTGCTCGGCCGCCTCCGGGAGGTCGTCGGGGTAGTGCCCGGCGGCCAGGATGTCCCGCACCTGTTCGGCCACGTCGGCGAACACGTACCGCTCCGCGACCAGCTCGCCGGCCCGCCTCACCGCCTCATCGATCTCCGTCATGGGGCACACCCAATCAGGGTGTGAGCCCGCGCAACACTGTGTTGACCACGCCCTGCGCGAACTCCGCCGCCGGCGGACGCGGCGCCTCCTCCCCGACCAGCCGGACCAGGAACGCCCGCTGGTAGCAGGCGCCCAGCAGCAGCGCCGCGGCCGCGTCCGGGTCGGCGCCGGCCGCCACCCGCCCGGCCGCCTGCTCGGCCCGCAGGTAGTCGGCCAGCATCTCGTTGGCCTTGTGCGGGCCGGTGCCCCGGGACAGCAGCCACTCCTGCTGCCGCCGCACCAGCACCGGGTCGCCGAGCATGGAGCTGCCGATCGCCAGCCCGCCCTGGTAGAACCGCACGGCCAGCTCGACCACCTCGACCAGCAGGTCCCGGACCGACCCGGTGCCGGCTCGGGCGGGCAGGTCGGCCAGGGTCGCGGTCAGGTGCGGCAGCCGCTCCTTCAGGACGCCGAGGAAGATCTCCTCCTTGTCCCGGAAGTGCTTGTAGAGCAGGGCCTCGGAGCAGCCGGCGGCCCGGGCGATCTCCTTCGTCGTCGTGCGGGCCAGCCCCAGCCGGGACATCACGTCGGCGGCCGCGTCGAGGATGCGGTCCCGGGTGCTCCCCCTTGACACGTCGGTGGGCATTCACTCACCCTACCGGTAAGTGAATGTTCACTCACTCCAGGAGGCTCGGCGATGCGGGTGACGGTGATCGGTGCCAGCGGCGGGATCGGCCGCGAGGTCGTACGGCAGGGGCGCGACGCGGGGCACGAGGTCACGGCCGTCGTCCGGGACTCGCCGCGCAGCGCCGCGGCCATCCGGGAGTGGGAGCGGGTGCCGGTCGGCGGGGCGGCCCGGATCCAGGTCGCGGTCGTGGACTCGCTGTCCGGGGCGGCACTGGCCGGCGCGGTCGGCGGCCGGGACGCGGTCGTCTCCGCGCTCGGGCCGCCGGGACGGTCGAGCGATCCGGAGGTCAACTCCCGGGGCGTACGGGCGGCGGTGAAGGCGATGCGGGAGACCGGGACGCGGCGGATCGTCGCGGTCAGCGCGGCGCCGCTGTTCGCCGGCGGGCCGCTGGTCTACCGGCGGGTGGTGCGGCCGCTGCTGTGGGCGGCGTTCCGGTCGCACTACGAGGACCTGGTCCGGATGGAGCGCGAGCTGGCGGACTCCGGGCTGGACTGGACGGCGGTCCGGCCGCCGAAGCTCACCAACCGGACCGGCCGGGGCACGCCCGGCCTGTCCTGGGACGCGCCGCCGCGCGGTGGCGCCGTCGCCCGGGCCGACGTCGCCACCGCGATCCTGCACGTCCTCGCCGACCCCACCACCATCGGCCACGCCATCGGAATCGGCCGCTGACCCCCGGTCAGACTTGGCGGCCGTGCTGGATGGCGCGGGCGGTGCAGGTGGTGGGGAGGCGCGGGGTCCAGGTGCGGGACGGGTCGCCGGCCCAGCGGGCGGCGGCGAGGTGGGACACGACCGCCGGCAGCATGCCGACGGCCGGCCAGATCGGCCAGAAGTAGTCGTCGGCGCCGGTGGCGACCCAGATTCCCACCATGAGCAGGACCAGCCCGACGTACCCGGCCAGGTGGGCGCGGGCCAGCCCGCGGGCCCGGGACCGCGCCCGCAGGTCGACCGGGGCGAACCGGCGACCGCCGTCGGGCAGGTCGGCGGTCAGCGGCCCGAGATCGGTCACGTACGTCGCGGCGTAGACCGCGGCCAGCCGCTCGTCCACCTCGGCCAGGGTGAGCAGCCCCTGCCCGGCGGCACCGCGCAGGATCGCGGCGACCCGCTCCCGGTCGGCGTCCGAGGCCCGCACCGCGGGCCGGGTGGTGACGTCGGTGTCGGCCATGATCGCCTCCATGGTTGCTGCCGTTCGTATGAGTAAACGCTATTCACTAGCGTACCGCTCTGTCAACCTCTCTAGGGTGGCGACGTGGACGCGATCACGATTGCTGAGCCCGGCGGCCCTGAGGTGCTGACCTGGGCGTCGGTGCCCGACCCGGAGCCCGGCCCGGGCCAGGTGCTGCTCGACGTGGCCGCCAGCGCGGTCAACCGGGCCGACCTCATGCAGCGGCAGGGCCACTACCCGCCCCCGCCCGGCGCCTCGCCGTACCTGGGGTTGGAGTGCGCCGGCCGGATCGCCGCGCTGGGCCAGGGGGTGAGCGGCTGGGCGGTCGGCGACGCGGTGTGCGCGCTGCTGTCCGGCGGCGGGTACGCGACCAAGGTCGCGGTGCCGGCCGGCCAGCTGCTGCCGATCCCGGCCGGGCTGGACGCGACCGGGGCGGCGGCACTGCCCGAGGTCGCCTGCACGGTCTGGTCCATGGTCGGCGACCTCGCCCGGCTGGCCAGAGGCGACACGTTCCTCGTGCACGGTGGGTCCTCCGGCATCGGCACGCACGCGATCCAGCTGGGGGTGGCGCTCGGAGCCCGGGTGCTGTGCACGGCCGGGTCGGCCGAGAAGCTGGCCGCCTGCCGCGAGCTGGGCGCGGACGTGACGATCAACTACCGGGACGAGGACTTCGTCCAGCGGGTCAAGGACGAGGCCGGCGGCGCGGACGTCGTCCTGGACGTGGTCGGCGCGCCCTACCTGGCCCGCAACATCGAGGCGCTGGCGCCCAACGGGCGGCTGGTGATCATCGGCATGCAGGGCGGCACGAGGACCGAGTTCGACCTCGGTGCGCTCGTGCGCAAGCGGGCGTCGGTGATCGGGGCGACGTTGCGGGCCCGGCCGGCGGCGGAGAAGGCCGCGATCGTGGCCCGGGTCCGGGAGGTGGTCTGGCCGCTGGTCGAGGCGGGCGCGATCCGGCCGGTGATCGACCGGGTCGTCCCCCTGCGGGACGCGGCCGAGGCCCACCGGCGGGTGGAGTCCGGCGCCCACATCGGCAAGGTCGTCCTCGCTGTGGACTGAGCGCGGCCGGGGTGCGGGCTGCCCCCGGAGGATCAGCGCAGCTCGGCCAGGGCGTCGAGGAGGCGGTCGACCTCGTGGGCGGTGTTGTAGTGGACCAGGCCGACCCGGACGGCCCCGCCCAGCTCGCCCACGCCCAGGCTCTCCATCAGCTCGTACGCGTAGTAGTCGCCGTCCCAGGCGCAGATCCCGCGCCGGGCCAGCTCCTCGGTGACCGCCCGCGGCTTCCAGCCCTCGACCGAGAACGACACGGTCGGGGCCCGGTCGGTGGCCGAGCCCAGCACGTACACGTGCAGCAGGCTGCGCAGACCGGACTCGAGCCGGGAGAAGACCGTGGCCTCGTAGCGCTGGACCGCGGCCATCGAGGCCAGCACTCGGTCCCGGCGGCTGCCGGTGGCGGTGTCGTCCAGCCCGGCCAGGTGGTCGACAGCCGAGACCGCGCCGGCCATCAGCTCGAACGCCGGCGTGCCGGTCTCGAACCGGTCCGGCACCGCGTCCGGCGAGGGCACCAGTTTG
>DATDKW010000020.1:0-14560 GCA_036519715.1 Mycobacteriales bacterium | reverse complement strand
TCGTCGCCGAAGCCCCCGCTGAGCCCGTCGTTCCCGGGTCCACCGAGCAGGACGTCGCGCCCGAACCCGCCGTTGATGAAGTCCGCTCCCTGGCCGCCCTGGCCGACGTCGTCGCCGACCGCCAGCGCGAGGAAGTCGTCGCCCGCGCCACCGTCGACCGTGTCGTCACCCGGCCCCGACAGGACCTGGTCGGCACCGGCACCGGCGAAGATCGTGTCGTCACCGCCCGGGGCCTGCACGTTGCCGAAGAACGTGCTCGTGTCACCGAGGATGATGTCGTCGCCGCCGTAGCCGTAGATGATGTCGTCACCCAGCCGACCGCAGATGAAATCTGGTCCCTCGGTTCCGTACAACGTCTCGGAGGCGTTCGTTCCGATCACGACATTGAACAGGTCCAGGTCGATGTCCGGTGGAACGGCGCAGTCCTCGGGGACCTGCACGGCGGCGCTCGCCGGAACGGGAACGAACAGCGTCAGCGCCAGCGGCAGCATCAGCGCAAACAGGCGTTTTCTCACGGATCCCCCTAATCGACGATGAGTCAACACCGAGAACAGCAGGCTATGAGGCGCGGTGATCAGCGACAAGCCGCCGGCCGGCGCAAGGAATCTGCTCCTGCCGCCATCAGCTCCTCGATCCCGGCCGCCGAGGTCGTCCCGCCGCCTGAGGGCGTGATGGCCGGTAGACCCGCCCGCGCAGGCCGACGGTCACACTCTCGCTCCTCGTCACGTGACGTCCCGCCTGGATGACAGCGGCGTCCAACATCAGCCGCACACGACCTCACATCCGCACGGTGGTGCGATGGTCGAACCTTGCGGCGAGCGGACAACGCAGGTCCACCGACCGGCCAGAGAGATCGACACGACCGAGCGGCTGAACCTGCTGCACAAGCCGCCCGCAACCACCGCTCGACCCGCGGCATCGCATTTGGAGCAGGGGGGCGTCCGGCGTCGTTGACGACGCTCCACCCATGCCGGCGAGGTCCAGCGCCGGCCCGGCCAGGGTTCCACGCGCGCAGGGGACGCTTGGTCAGCTGATCGTCAGGACGTCGGTCAGCTGATCGACGTCAACGCCGCCGCCGATCACCGGCCACGGCCGCGCCGGCCGTAGGGGTCGTCGAGCAGGAGGACCAGCCGTCGCGGGGCCACGATTCGATAGGCCTCGCCGAGGATCTCGGCGATCTCATCCCAGTCGACGCCGTCGTCGCCAGGCAGGTCCAAGTAGACCCCGATCCAGTGCGAGAAGGTCCCCGATGCCGAGGGCTGGGGCCGGAAGAAGCGCCGTGGTTCGGTGCTGGTCAACTCCTCCTGCACGGCCGCGGTCGAGGGGCACCACAGCGACACCCGGCCGTCACCCCGGTGATCGTCATGCAGATAGCACAGAGGTCGCCGACCCCCGACGAAGAAGCACACAGCGCCGTGGCTGAGCCGTTCGGTCACCGCCGGCAGCGCCAGCGCAATCCGACGTACCTGGCCCAGCTCCGCCGCAGCCACGCCCGCAGTATGGCGACGAATCTTCCGACCGCGCCCGCCGCCGCACGATGGCGTCCCACGCGCGGTGCGGCATGCGCGGGCGTCAGCCGATTTCAGCCGCGGCTCCGGCTGGCTCGGACGACGAGCTCAGAAGCCGGCGGCTCCGTATCAGTCGATCGGCGCTAGCGGGAACGGCGGCTGAGTGGTGGTCTTCACCTATGACGCAGCGAGCCGCCGGCGTGACCCGTTCCGATGGACCGGTGACGCCGCTGGAGTTGTCGTCGCCGCGTGAGCTACGCGAGGACGAGGTCCTCATCGACGTGCGCGCTGCCGGCGTTGGGGACTGGGACGAGCTGATGCGAGCGGGCCAGTGGCCGAGCGGGCTGCGGCCGCCGCACGCGCTCGGGGTGGAGGCCGCGGGCGTCGTGGGTGCGGTCGGCCGGCCGGACCTCGAGTCGTGGCTCGGCCGCCCGGTGCTGACGCACGTCTACCCTTTCCGGGCCGGCGCGGCCTGGGCTGAGCACCTCATCGCGCCGGCCGGGTGGGTCGTGGAGAAGCCGGCGTCGCTGGGCTGGCCGGAGGCGGCCGTGCTCCCGGTGCCGGCGCTCACGACGGTGCAGGCGTTGGCGGCGCTGGAGAGCACCGGGGGCAGCATCGCGGGCAGCACGGTCTTCGTGCACGGCGCCGGCGGAGTGACGGGCGGATGGATCGCCGCCGCACTTGTCGGTGCCGGTGCGCGAGTAGTGGCGACAGCAGGCAGCAGCGCATCGCGCCTGGTTGCCGCCGGAGTCGCCGAGATCGTCGACCGGCGGGACCCCGAGTGGGGCACAGCGGTGCGGTCTGCGGCAGAGGAACCCATTCGGTTCGCGGTCAACGCCACGCCCGGCGGCGCGGCCGCAGTGCGAGATCTGATGGCTCCCGGCGGACGGCTGGTCTCGATCGCCGGCGAAGTCCCCGACGTACCCGGTGTGGTGGCCATCATCGTGCGACCAGACGCCGGGCAGCTAGCGCAGGCGCTCGCCTTGCAGGCCTCCGGCATTCTGCCGTTGCCCCAGGTCACCACGTTCGCCCTCGAGGACGCAGACGCCGCTCTGCGGCGCGTACTCGCACACTCCGGCGGAGCGGTAGCACTTCTGACGTGACCCCATACCGGCCGGGGTCGACGTCGCACTCATCCACCACTTCGGCGGCAGACTTCTCCGGGCGGCGGAGTAACGGGCTCGTGGTCCCGGCGTGGGCTGTTCCGACCGGCCTGAGTTGTGGACCTAGCGCGGTGAGCCGGTCCGCAGGTCGAGGCAGCCGGTCGGCGGCCGGGTGTGGTCGTCGACGGTCAGCGGGCGGCTGGAGACCTGGACCACCGTGGCGCCCGCGAACCGGTACGAGACCAGGGTGCCGGGGTAGGTGAGGCCGTCCGCGCTGGTGCCGGACCACTGCACGAGCGGCGCGGCCGTCGGCCGGCAGGCCCAGGACAGGGCGGTGCGCGCCGAGGCTCCCGAGACCAGCACCAGCCCCCGCCGGTCGAGGGTGACCAGCTGCAGCCGGCCGTCGACGTACCGGAAGACCGAGGTGTGGTCGGTGTACGCGCCGGTGCCGACGTGCACGAAGACCTCGTCGCGGCCGTCCCGGTCGGCGTCGGCCAGGCCGATCAGCCGGCCGTCGTCGCTGGGGTGCGCCTGGATGGACACCCGCTCGGTGCGGCCGCTGCCGTAGTGCACTTCCAAGGTCCCGGGTGCCCGGATGCCGACCGTGTCGGTGCGGCCGTCGCCGTCCACGTCGTCCGGGGCCGGCGGCTGCGGCCGGCCCCCGCCGACCCGGACGCCGGTCACCGCGAACCGCTCGACCGCGGCGACATGCCCGCCGGTGGCGGCCGCGACGGTGAGCACCGTGCCGGGTCCGGCGTGGAAGGTGACCGGCACCGACCACCGTGCCCGCTGACCGCCCGCCGCCACCGCTGCCGGCGGCGCCTGTAGGTCACCGGTGCGGCTGTGCAGGGTGACGACGACCCGCTCGTCGACGCCGGTGATGCGGCCGCCGACGGTCATCGGCGAGGTGACGGTGGAGCCGTACGCGGGACGGGTCAGCGTGAGGGTGGTGTCCCGGGTGCCGACGACCTCCCACGGCCCGTCGGCGCCGCTGCCGACCTTGACCAGGTGCACGTCGGCCGCGGCGTGCGGGGTCCCGTCCGGGAGCCGGAGGCCGACGGTGACGTAGGCCTCGTTGCCGTCCACAGTGGACCGCAGGGCCCGGTCGAGGCCGGGGTAGCCGAGGTAGCCGGCGAATCCGGTCGCGGTGGCGGCCGGGTCGAGATGCCAGGGCTGGCTGCCGCGCTCCCGATAGGCCTGCTGCCACACCCCGGCGTCGGTGGCGTCGGTGAACGGCCAGAGCCAGTGCGCCGGCGCGACGACCGGCCGCGAGCCGGGTGCCGCGGTCCGGTTCGCCGGTCCGCCCGCGGCCCCAGTCGCCGGCGACGGCGTATCGGCCGACGGTGTCGGGGTGGCCCCGGCTCCGGGAGTCCGCGGTCCGTCCGAGCCACCGGCGAACCCGGCCCCGACCCCGGCGCCGGCCGCCACGACGGCGGCTGCGACAGCGGCAACCACCCACCGTCCGCGCCGGTGCGGTGAGTCCGGTCCGGCCGGTGGACTCGGTGGCAGATGCAGGCTGACGCTCATCGTGGTTCCCCCTGTGTTCGGTCGACCCCCCACGGGTCGATACACGGGTGACGCGCGTCACAACGGATCCGTTGCTGCCCGTCCGGGCAAATTGCGGTCCCGGAGGTTCCGTCACCAGCCCCGTACGGAAGGGCGGACGACGACGGTTCGGGTTCGCCCGGCGGACAGTCGAGACCGCCGTGCTCCCTGCCCACCGGGGCCAAGGCCTCGGACTGTGGCTGAAGGCGGCCATGCTCCGCCGGCTGCACGCCGAGCGACCCGACGTGACCCGGCCTGCTCACCGGCAACGCCGCCAACAACTCACCGATACTCCGGATCAACACCCGACTCGGCTACCGCCCCTACCTCCGGCTCGTGGAGTGGCAGGCCGACGCCCGAAGTCCGACCTAGGCAGGCGTCCCAACCGACTCGCGGCATATGCGGATATTCACTCAGCGGCGAGTCGGTGCCGCGTCGCCGCTCCGGCTTAGAGCCGGCCGGGTCAGCCCGCAGCACAGTGGCCAGCCAGCCGACGAGCAGAGGCGCGCCGACCGCGACCGGCGGCAGCCTGAACGGACGGTGTCTTCGGGACCGTCCAGAGCCTGACGGACGGCCTGACTGTGCGGCGCCTGATGACCCCGGAACTACGACGCCGCTGCGCATGCGCGATGCGACCGAGGCGTCGTTGCCATCCCCATGGCCGGCAAGTCCGCCGTTCAGCCGGCCGACCGATGAGGGACAGCGCCCGAAGCGGGTCGAATCTCAGTCGGCCTCGCTCACAGCCGCCAGCATTCGAGCCGCAGCATCCCGCACGATCCGCCGCTCCTCAGGGGTCAACTCCGCGGCACGTTTCTCCACGACCCAGGCGGCCCTTGGCAGGTCAAGGACGAGCCACGGGGTCAGCCGTTCTCCAGGGGACCACTCCAGTGACATGCGCTCGGACTCCACAGTCCAGAGTGTGGTCCGCACCGACGCTCCGGTCGAGGGGTGTCGAGCTCCTCGCCGCGTGTGCCGAGCTGCGCCGCGCCCAGCCGCGCCCTGGGCCGCGCTCTGCCTTCGCCGGCAGCCCGAAAGGACAGGGTCCACCCAAGGCCGCGCGGCCCGGTGTGCAACTTGACGCCGGCTGCTCCCACGCCGGGGTTCACGACCGGGCGAAGGTATCTTCCCTGGTCAGCCAGAGTGGGGCGGGTGGGGCTCGAACCCACGACCGACGGATTACGAGGGGCCCGCTCCGGCCCGACTAGGCCGTCCACCTGCGCCTTCGCTCTCACTTCCATCCGCAGAACTGGCTCCAGACGACCCCTGTGGCACCAGTTCGCATCGAGATTGATGTCGAGCAGTACGGCGGCCATGGCCGCGTCAGCCGCCCAGCACCTCTGGCCTCTGGCCCGGGCTCGTTGTTCTGGTCGACACTCATCGTGTCCTCCCTCGCTGTGGCAGCAGCAGGTTGGGCACCCGACGGTGCCAGGACACGACTGCCGGTCGCTCACTGATCGGCGCTCTGGTCAGTCCCCGCGTCCTGGGCCGCCGGGCCCCGCGAAACTCATGCAGGACCTCCACCGGTCACGCGGACGAGGCGATGACCCGACGGGAACCAGGGTGCACCGGCGACCCCATGCCACCGGCACCAGCACGATGCCCGACAAGAACCGCCAGCACGAACAGGTTCGCCCAGTGGGCGGATGAGCCGCTCCGCGGCAGAATCGGATGTTCGCGGGTGCCACGAGCCGTTCAGGACTGCGGTCCTGGTGGAGACGATGATCGCGCAGATCACCAGGCTAGTACGGTCACCTGGTGGGCCGGCCTGACGTTCTCGATGAGCTGGCCGCCTACCTGCTCGAGCACGACCCCGGTCACCCACTCCGCGTCGGGATCGACGGCTGGTGCGGATCAGGCAAGACCACCTTCAGACGAGCCCTGGCAGACCGGCTGCCAGCCGGCGCGAGACCGATCGTCGAGCTCGATTCTGACGGTTTCCACCATCCCCGCGCTATCCGCTATCGCCAAGGCCGCGGATCCGCCCGCGGCTACTATGACGACGCGTACGACTTCACCGCCCTGGAGCGGCTGGTGCTGCGGCCACTCGGGCCGGACGGGGACCGACGCATCGCCGTCAAGGTCCACGACCTCGCGACCGATCGCCTCGAACGCGTCGAAGCCAGCGTCGATCCGAACGCCGTCGTGCTGTTCGACTGCACGTTCATCCAACGAGGACCGCTGCGCGACCGCTGGGATCAGGTCATCTACCTCGCAATCGAAGACACCGTCGCCCGAGCCCGAGGCATCGCCCGGGACGCGAACGCTCTCGGCGGCAGCGCCGCCGCAGCTGAGGCCTACGACACCAGGTACCTCGCCGCCTGCCGCATCTACCGCGACGAAGAACACCCCGAGACACGGGCGTCCATCCTCATCGGCAACACCGACCCCCACCGGCCGCGCCGGCTGCGGCACTAGCACCGACACGACCGCCAGCAGACCCGCAGGCGACCGGCACCGCTCGGCTCTCCCGACCAGCGGCAGACATCCCATGTTCTGCGGGGTCAAGCGGCTTCAGCACCGAAGTGAGCACCGGATGCCGTTTCGGCCAGGTGGTCTCCGGCCGGGGACGGTCCGAGGTCATCATGCGATTCCTCCTGTGGTGGCCGGGATGGGCCTGTTCTACCAGCACGGCAGGACCGGCGGCCGACGGTGGCAGCCCGGTTGCGGCGGGCCGGCAGACACCCGTCGATGCCGTGGTTCCCGGCCCCGACGATGACCGCCGGCGTACTGAGGGAGCCGAGCCATCATGAGTCGGTGATCGGACGCCTGCACAGCCTCGTTCTCGACTGTCCTGAGCCCCATACGCTCGCCGAGTTCTACTCCGAACTGCTCGGCCTGCCGCGGCTGGCCGACGCGCCGGACTGGGCCGCCATCGGCACCGACCGGCTGCCGGCGATCACCTTCCAGCGCGTGCTGCCCTACCAGGCGCCGACCTGGCCGGATCCGACGATCCCGACCCAGCTGCACGTGGACGTCCTGGTCGAGGATCTCGATCAGGCCGAGCGCCGCGTTCTGCGGCTTGGCGCGGTACTGCTGGAAGGCTCGGACAAGCCGGTCGGCTACCGGGTCTACGCCGACCCAGCCGGCCATCCCTTCTGCCTCGTCACGCCGGAGTCGATTCCCTGGCATCCACCGGCGTAGCGACGCCAACGATGCCTCGGCAAGGCGGTGTTCGAGCGAAGGAGCCAATCCGATGGAGCGGGGATCCCGGCCCGTTGACGGCCCTGCACGATGAGAGCCGCGCGCTGTCCGACGTTCTGAGGCAGACCGACCCACAGGCCGGCGATCGGCCGCCGCCTGCGCCGGTCGCCTGCTCGTCCGACCCGCCCGCCGTCATCGCAGATCGCCGTCACGCACGGCGCCAGCCGCGCCGTGCCAGGGGGTACCGGTCGGCAGGACCGTCCGGACCAGGTGACGCAGCATCGCCAGGAAGGTCAGCAGCCAAGCGACCAGCGCCACCCAGCTCTCGTCGGCACCGATGGCGGCTACGAGCGGCAGATGATCGGCCTGACCGAGGTAGTCCCCGGCGACGCCGTACATGCCGAGCGGGAACACGATGCTCCACAACGGTGACTCGTACCTCAGTGGGACGTGGTGCACGACGTGGCGCCAGACGCCGCCAGCGACAAGAGCCGGGATGAGCCAACTGCCGAAGGCCCAGAAGACGACCGAGGCGCCGGCGATCAGGCCACGCGTCGCGGTCACCATCGGCGCGTCGGCCATGTCCACGATGCGAGCACCCGCCACGACGGTGATCGCGGTCGCGCCCATCGACACCCAGTACGGCGGGGTGAGCTGGACCGGTCGCAAGTCGTAGAGGAGCAGCCGGGCGGCGACGAAGACCCCGGCCGCTGCGTAGAGAAAGACCCCGACCGACCAGGAGAAGACGGCGAGCAGCGCGAGCTCGCGGCGTCCGGTGCCGACCTCAGGCTCGAGGGTGGCGGCCAGCACCGCGACCGACTGGCTGGCGACCACCCAGATGAACCACGTGCCGTTGGCGTACTGCAGCACGGGTCGGCGGGCACGGCCGAGTACCGCGGCCCAGGGGACGACGTAGCCGAGTGCCAGCCACGCGAGCCAGCCGACCGCGAGCAGCACCAAGGCCGCGATGTGATGTCTGTCGACCGCCAGGCGGGCGCCGAGCACCCCGGTCGCGGCGACGAAGGTGAAATACCCGAACGCCCGCGCCGGATCCGAGAGATCCGCCAGCACGGCCGCACGGAAGGCCGCCAGCCGCCACGTGTACGCCCCCACCAGCACCGCGTACTCGATGCCGCTAAGCCACAGCAGCACGACCGACACCGCGTACATCTGACGGCTCTGCATCGCGATCGACACGATGCCGGTGGCCATGACGAGCGCGAAGTAGCCCGGGTTCAGCGTCCGGACGGCCTCCCGCGCCCCGCCGCCACCACCGACCTCGGGCGGCGCGGAGCGGTCAGTAGGGGACACCGATCTTGCGCCACTTGCGTCCGCCGGTGCCGGGCTCGGCCGGCGGGCTCGCCCGGCGGCTGCGATAGACGACGTAGGGCCGCCAGAGGTACCAGACGGGGTAGCTCCAGGCGTGTACCAGCCGGCTGAACGGCCACAGGGCCAAGATGAGCCACGCCGCGGCCGCGTGCAGCTGGTAGACGAACGGGGCGTGCGCGATGGCCTGGGTCGCGGGGGTGAAGGTGAACAGGCCGCGGAACCAAGGCGCGACGGTGCTGCGGTAGTCGTAGCCGCCGCCGAACAGGTTGACCCCGACGGTGGGCGCGATGCCGGTCAGGATGATGACCAGCAGCAGGATCAGCGTCACGTAGTCGATCGGGTTGGTGGTCGCCTTGACCCGGGGAACGAACAGGCGGCGGGTGGCCAGCACCAGCACGCCGCCGATCACCAGCACGGAGGCGAGCGTGCCGGCGACGGCGGAGAACCACCGGTAGGCGTTCTCCGAGATGCCGATCGCCCTCGTCCAGCTCTCGGGGATCAGCATGCCGATGGCGTGGCCGGCGATGGCGGCGAAGGTGCCGTAGTGGAACAGCGGACTGCCCCACTTGAGCATCCGGCGTTCTTGCAGCTGGGTGGAGCGGCTGGTCCAGCCGAACTGGTCGTAGCGCCAGCGCCAGACGTGCCCGACGACGAAGATCCCGAGCGCCAGGTAGGGCAGCCCCACCCACCAGAACTGTTCCGCGGCGGTGCTGTTCATCGTGGTGCCGCCGTGGAGTCGGTCCCCGCACGTCGGCCCGTCCCGCCGGCGCCGTAGCCGGTCAGGTAGTCCGGCGGGGCGAAGGGTTCGAGACCGACGTCCTCGCTGGGGGGCCCGGATTCCCATGCCGCGAGGACCTGGCCGATCTCCCGCCGTCCGAGCTTGGGCAACTGGGCCGACACCGCACCGACCACTGGTGCGTACGGTGATCCGGCCTTGACCAGGGCGCGGCGCAGCAGTTCGACGTCCGCCCGGTGCGCGTGCAGGAGCCGCTCGCCGCGCGGGCACAGCGCAGCGAAGTCGAGCACCATCGGCAGGTAGTCCGGCAGCTCGTCCTCGCACGGGACGAACCCGGCGTCGCGGTACGCGGTCTTGAAGATGATCATCGCCATACCCCGTCTGCGGGTGTCGCCATAGCGGTAGTAGGTCAGGTACAGCGCGCAGCGACGGCGCAGGTCGAACGTCTCGACGTAGTGCTGGGCGACCGCGGTCGGTGGTGTGACCCGCAGCCAGGCCAGGAACTGCGCGAACGCCGCGCGGGCCGGCTTCGGCGACGTACTCGCGGCGAACGCGTCCAGCTCGTCCAGACCGTCGAACAGCGCAGCGCTCGGGTATTGCAGCAGCACCGACGCCAGCTTGAAAGCGCTGTTCATGCGGTATCTCCGCGGACCGGTGCGGTGCCGGGCCGACCCGCCGTCCGGGCGGTCACGCCGGCCCCTCCCCCGGGAACAGGTACGGCGCGTCGCCCTTGCCGTTCCAGCCGAGCAGGTTGAAGTGGGTACGCCCGTCCTGGGCCTGGAACAGGTGGCTGCTGCCCGGATCGGCGGCGGGCTGGTCCGGCCGGTAGCTGGTGATGCCGTGCGGGCCGGTGCCGCCCATCCCCGGGCCGCCGTCGGTGTCCAGGCTGCAGAACAGCTGCTCGTGCTGGCCCATCAGGACACCGGCGTCCTCGGCGTGTGCCTTGGGGACGACGTATCGGTCCTCGTACTTGGCGATCGCGAGCAGTCGGTACAGGTCATCCAGCTCGTGCAGGCTGCTGTCCACCGTCGCGGTCAGCCTGTCGTTCGGGACGAGCCCGAGCTGGCCGGCACGCTGGATCGCGCGGATCACGGCGAGCTTGCGCAGCACCAGCTGCACCGTCTCGACCTTGCCGGCCGTGAAGAGGTTGGCCAGGTACTCGACCGGGATCCGCAGCGCGTCGATGGTCGCGAACACCTGGTCGGGATCCGGGTCGTCGTAGCCGGCCGCGTGCACGATGTCCGACACGGGCGACAGCGGCGGGATGTACCAGACCATCGGCAGCGTGCGGTATTCCGGGTGCAGCGGCAACGCCACCCGGTGCCGCACCGCGAGCTGGTAGGTCGGTGAGCGGCGCGCGGCCACAATCCAGTCCGCGGGGATGCCCTGCTCGGCGGCCGCGGCCTGCACCTGCGGGTCCTCCGGGTCGAGGAACACCGACATCTGCGCCTCGTAGAGGTCCTGGTCGTCGCGCGTCGTCGCGGCGTCGAGCACCTTGTCGGGGTCGTAGAGGATCAGGCCCAGGTAGCGCAGCCGCCCGACGCAGGTCTCAGAGCAGATGGTCGGTTGGCCCGCCTCGACGCGTGGGAAGCAGAACGTGCACTTCTCGGCCTTGCCGGTGCGATGGTTGAAGTACACCTTCTTGTACGGGCAGCCGGACACGCACATCCGCCAGCCCCGGCAGCGGTCCTCGTCGACCAGGACGATGCCGTCCTCCTCGCGCTTGTACATCGCCCCCGAAGGGCAGGACGCGACGCAGGACGGATTGAGGCAGTGTTCGCAGATGCGGGGCAGGTAAAACATGAAGACCTGCTCGAACTCCATCTTCACGCGGTCCTCGAGGCCGGCCAGGTTGGGGTCGCGGAGGGCGTGCTCGGGTGCGCCGGCCAGGTCGTCGTCGAAGTTGCTGCCCCACTTGAGGTCCATGTCCCTGCCGGTCAGCGCGGATATCGCGTGCGCGCTCGGGTTGCTGGTGCCCAGCGGGGCCTGGATCAGCGTCTGGTAGTCGTACGTCCACGGGTCGCCGTAGTCGTCGATCGTCGGCAGGTCCGGGTTGTAGAAGATCGACAGCAGCTTGCGCAACCGGCCGCCGGCCTTGAGCTGCAGGCGCCCCTTCCCGTCCAGCGACCAGCCGCCGTGCCACTGCTCCTGGTCTTCGTAGCGCCTGGGGTAGCCGATGCCCGGCTTGGTCTCGACGTTGTTGAAGTAGACGTATTCGCTGCCCGGCCGGTTGGTCCAGACTTGCTTGCAGGTGACCGTGCACGTGTGGCAGCCGATGCACTTGTCGAGGTTCATCACCATCGACATCTGTGCCATGACCCTCATCAGAACTCGACCTGCTGGGCCCGGCGGCGAATCACGGTGAGCTCGTCGCGCTGGTTTCCGGTGGGCCCGTAGTAGTTGAACCCGTAGGACATCTGGGCATAGCCGCCGATCATGTGGGTCGGCTTGACGACCAGCCGGGTGAGCGAGTTGTCGCCGCCGCCGTGCCAGCCGGACACCTCGGATTTCGGGGTCATCAGGTGCCGGTCCTTCGCGTGGTACATGAACACCGTCCCCTCCGGCATCCGGTGCGTCACCACGGCCCGGCAGGCCACGACGCCGTTGCGGTTGTACGCCTCGATCCAGTCGTTGTCCCGTACCTCGATCTTCGCCGCGTCGACCGGGCTCATCCAGATCACCGGGCCGCCGCGGAACAGCCGCAGCATGTGCAGGTTGTCCTGGTACTCCGAGTGGATCGACCACTTCGAGTGGGGCGTCAGGTACCGGACCGTGATCTCCGGACGCCGGTCCTCGCGCAGCCCCTGCTCGCCGAAGTGCCGCACGTAGTCCAGCGGCGGGCGGTAGGTCGGCAACGCTTCCCCGTACTCCATGATCCAGTCGTGGTCCAGGAAGAAGTGCATTCGTCCGGTGAGCGTGTGCCACGGCTTCTTGCGCTCGACGTTGACCACGAACGGCGAGTAGCGGCGCCCGCCGCTCTCGCTGCCGGACCACTCCGGCGAGGTGATGACCGAGCGCGGCTGGATCTGGGTGTCCTCGAAGCCGATGCGCTCGCCGGAGCGCTCCTCGGCAAGATCGGCCAACGCCACGCCGGTGCGTTCCTCGAGGTCGCGCCAGCCCTGGACGGCGACCTGCCCGTTGGTGGTGCCGGACAGCGCGAGGATCGCCTCGGCCAGGTGGATGTCCCTGGTGAGCCTCGGCCGCCCGTCCGCCACCCCTCCGCGCACCCGGCCGTTGACCCGGCCGAGCAGGTGGACGGCGGCGGTGGGCTTCCAGTTGACGCCCTTGACGCCGGTGCCGAGGGTCTCGACCAGCGGACCGAGTGCGGCCATCTTGTCGGCGACCGCGGCGTAGTCGCGTTCGACTGTGACCAGCCGGGGCATGGTCACGCCTGGCACGAGGTCACACTCGCCACGCTTCCAGTCCCGCACCACACCGCGGGGCTGCGCCTGCTCGTCGGCGGTGTCGTGCATCAGGGGAGCGGCGATCACATCGGTCCGGGTGCCCAGGTGGGTGGCCGCCAGCCGGGAGAACTGCTCGCCGATGGTCGTGAACACGTCGAAGTCCGTGCGCGTCTCCCACGGCGGTGGGATGGCCGGGTTGAACGAGTGCACGAACGGGTGCATGTCCGTGGTGGAGATGTCGTGCTTCTCGTACCAGGTGGCCGCCGGCAGGACGACGTCCGCGTACGTGCAGGTGCTGGTCATCCGGAAGTCGACCGTGGTGACCAGGTCGAGCTTGGCCCGCGGTGCCTCCGCGCGCCAGGTCACCTCGCTCGGCCGCAGCCGCTCCGGCGACTCCTCGGCCCGCACGGCGTCCTCGACGCCGAGCAGGTGCCGCATGAAGTACTCCATCCCCTTGCCGGAGGAGCCGAGCAGGTTCGCCCGCCACACCGTCATCACCCGCGGGAAGTTCGCCGGGTTGTCGGGGTCCTCGCCGGCGAAGCGCAGCCGGTCGGCCCGCAACTCGTCGACGATGTAGTCGGCCACGCTCCTGCCCGCGGCGGCTGCCTCGTCCGCCAGGTCGAGCGGGTTGCGGTCGAAGGCCGGATGGGACGGGGTCCAGCCCATCCGCGACGCCTGGGCGAGCGTGTCGACGAACGCGCGGCCGCGGAACAGGCCCCGGCCGAGCGGGCTGGCCAACTCCTCGGCGCCGAAGCTCTCGTACCGCCATTGGTCCGTGTGCAGGTAGAAGTACGACGTGCCGGTCATGTGCCGGGTGGGCCGCTGCCAGTCGAGGCCGAACGCCACCTGCTGGAACCCGGTCAGCGGGCGCACCTTCTCCTGCCCGACGTAGTGCGCCCAGCCGCCGCCGTTCACGCCCTGGCAGCCGCACAGCATGGTCAGCGTGAAGAACGTCCGGTAGATCTGGTCGGAGTGGTACCAGTGGTTCGTGCCGGCGCCCATCGCGATCATCGAGCGGCCGTGCGACAACTCGGCGTTGCGGGCGAACTCGCGGGCCACTCGCGTCACCGCCTCGGCCGGCACCGACGTGATCACCTGCTGCCACGCCGGCGTGTACGGCTGTGGGTCGTCGTAACCGGACGGCCACTCGCCCGGCAGCCCGTCCCGGGCCACCGCGTACTGCGCCATCAGCAGGTCGAACACCGTGGTCACGAGCCGGCCACCGATCCGCCGCACCGGCACGCCGCGCCGGACCACCCCGCCGCCCTCGGTCTCGCCCACATCGAAGCGGGGCAGGTCGACGGCGACGGAGTCCTCGCGCGTGGCGTAGAGGCTCAGCACCGGATCGACGCCACCGAGCTCGAGGTTCCACCTTCCCTTGCCGGCGTCGGCGAAGTGCGTTGCCAGGGTGCCGTTCGGCAGGAACGGCGCGCCGGTCGCGGAGTCGAGCAGGACGGTCTGGTGCGCCGAGCCGTCCGGGTCCAGGTCCGCGGCGGTCAGGAACCGGTCCGGAACGTAGGCATCGTCATGCTCGCGCAGCGTCACCAGGAACGGCAGGTCGGTGTAGGTCTTGACGTAGTCGGCGAAGTACGGCACCGACCGGTCCCGGAAGAACTCGGTCAGGATCACGTGTCCCATGGCCATCGCCAGCGCGCCGTCGGTGCCCGGCGCGCAGGCCAGCCAGTCGTCGGCAAACTTCGTGTGGTCGGAGTAGTCCGGGCTGACCACCACGACCTTCTGCCCCCGGTACCGGGCTTCGACCATGAAGTGCGCGTCCGGGGTGCGGGTGATCGG
>DATDKW010000019.1:0-7028 GCA_036519715.1 Mycobacteriales bacterium | reverse complement strand
CGCGTCGAACACCTCGAGGGGGTAGCGCAGCCGGTTGGCCAGCGTGCCGCCGTACTCGTCCGTCCGCCGGTTGGACAGCGGCGACAGGAACGACGACAGCAGGTATCCGTGCGCGCAGTGCAACTCGAGCAGGTCGAAGCCGATCCGCGCGCCGCGGACGGCGGCGGCCACGAACTGGTCCCGGATCTCGTCCATCTCCGCGCGGGTGAGCGCGCGCGGCACCTGGTTGGCGGTCGAGTACGGCACCGCGGACGGGCCGCAGACCTCCCAGTTGCCCTCCGGGAGCGGCTCGTCGATGCCCTCCCACATCAGCCGGGTCGAGCCCTTGCGGCCGGAATGGCCGAGCTGCAGGCCGATGGCGGCACTCGTGTGGCCGTGCACGAAGTCCACGACCCGGGCCCAGCCCGCCTCCTGCCCGTCCGTGTAGAGGCCGGCGCAGCCGGGGGTGATCCGCCCGGCCGCCGACACGCAGGCCATCTCGGTCATGACCAGCCCGGCGCCGCCGAGGGCCTTGCTCCCCAGGTGCACCAGGTGGAAGTCGGACGGGACGCCATCCACGGCGGAGTACATGTCCATCGGGGACACGATCACCCGGTTGGTCAGCTTCAGCCCGCGCAGCCGGATGGGATGGAACATCGGCGGTGTCCCGGCCGGCACCGCCGTGCCGGTGGCCCGGCCGGCCTCGGCGGAGAAGCTCCGCTCCACCCAGGACACGAACTCCGGGTCGCGCAGCCGCAGGTTGTCCAGCGTCACCCGCCGGCTGCGGGTGAGCAGGTTGAACGCGAACTGGGCGGGGTCCTGGTGCACGTAGCGGCCGAGGTTCTCGAACCACTCCAGGCTCGCCTGCGCCGCCCGCTGGGTCGAGGTGACGACCGGGTGCCGCTCGGCGTCGTAGGCCGCCAGCGCGTCCTCCACGGTGGACTGCTCGTGCACCGAGGCGGCGAGCGCCAGTGCGTCCTCCATGGCCAGCTTCGTACCGGAGCCGATGGAGAAGTGCGCGGTGTGGGCGGCGTCGCCGAGCAGCACGACGTTGGCGTCCCGCCAGGACTCGCACCGGACGGTGCCGAAGCTGATCCAGCGGGAGTTGTTGGCCACCAGCGGCTGCCCGTCGAGCAGGTCGGCGAACAGCTCTGCGACCAGCGCGATGGACTCGTGGTCGCTCTCGCCCGGGGCGAAGGATCGGGCCGCCGACCGGTCGAACCCGGCCCGGCGCCACACCGAGTCGTGCATCTCGACGATGAAGGTGCTGCCGGTGGCGTCGTACGGGTAGGCGTGCACCTGCATGACGCCGTACGGGGTCCGCCGCACGTCGAAGGTGAAGGCGTCGAAGACCTTGCCGGTGCCCAGCCACATGTACTTGCACTGTCGCGTGTCGACGCTGGGCCGGAAGCGGTCGGCGTACTTGGCCCGCACCGCCGAGTTGACCCCGTCGCTGGCCACCACGAGGTCGTGGCTGCGGCTGAGCTCGTCCGGGTCCGGGGCCTCGGTCCGGAACCGCAGCCGCACGCCGAGCTCGCGGCAGCGGGCCTGCAGGATCCCCAGCAGGCGGCGCCGGCTCATAGCGGCGAAGCCGTGGCCGCCGGAGGTCACCACCTCGGTCGGTCCCGACTCCTCCGGGCGGAAGCGGATGTCGATGTCGTCCCAGCGGGCGAACTCCCGCTCCATCGCCCGGTAGACGGCCGGGTCGGCGTGCTCGATGCCGCCGAGCGTCTCGTCGGAGAAGACCACGCCGAAGCCGAACGTGTCGTCCGGGGCGTTGCGCTCCCACACGGTGATCTCGTGCCCGGGTCCCAGCTGCCGGGCGAGCAGCGCGAAGTACAGCCCGCCCGGGCCGCCACCGATGACCGCGATGCGCACCGGCCTCAGGCCCCGTCCCCGGCGCTGCGCCGGGCCTGCTCGCGCAGCTTGTAGCGCTGCAGCTTGCCGGTCTGGGTGTGCGGCAGCTCGGGCCGGAACTCCACGACCCGCGGGCACTTGTACGGCGCGATCTCCCGTTTCACCAGCTCCTGCAGCTCGGCCGCCTTGGCGGCGTCGCCGCGGACGCCCTCCTTGAGCACCACGTACGCGGCCACGACGTGGCCCCGGTCCGGGTCCGGCTTGGCGACCACCCCGCACTCCACCACGTCCGGGGACTTCAGCAGCGCGTTCTCGACCTCCGGCCCGGCGATGTTGTAGCCGGCCGAGATGATCATGTCGTCGCTGCGGGCGACGTACCAGAAGTAGCCGTCCGGGTCGCGGCGGTAGGTGTCGCCGGTGATGTTCCAGCCGTGCTGCACGTAGCTCTGCTGCCGGGGGTCGGCGAGGTAGCGGCAGCCGGTCGGGCCGCGGACGGCGAGCCGGCCGGGTTGCCCGTCGGGCACCGGCCGCCCGGCGGCGTCCAGCACCGCGGCCTCGTAGCCGGGCACCGGTCGGCCCGTCGACCCTGGGCGGACGTCGTCGTCCGCCGCGGAGATGAAGATGTGCAGCATCTCGGTGGAGCCGATGCCGTCGATGATCCGCAGCCCGGTCGCCTCGTGGAACGCGTCCGACACCGCCTGCGGCAGCGGCTCACCGGCCGACACACACCGGCGCAGCCCGGCCAGGGCCGGCGCCGTCCCGGCCGCGAGCATTGCCCGGTAGGCCGTGGGGGCGGTGAACAGCACCGTGACGCCGTGCTCGGCGACGGCGTCGGCGAGGACGTCCGGCGTCGGACGCTCGATCAGCAGGCTGGCGGCGCCCGCCCGCAGCGGGAACACCACCTCGCCGCCGAGCCCGTAGGTGAAGGCCAGCGGCGGGCTGCCGAGGAAGAGGTCCTCGGGTGTCGGCTTCAGCACGTGCCGGGAGAAGGTGTCCGCGACCGCCAGCACGTCCCGGTGGAAGTGCGCGGTCGTCTTCGGCACCCCGGTGGTGCCGGAGGTGACGGCCAGCAGCGCGACGTCGTCCGACGCGGTCGGCACCGGCCGGAACGGCGCCCGGTGCCGGGCGGCCAGCACGCCGAGGTCGTCCTCGCCGTCGCCCCCGTACGGGACCGTACGCAGCCCGGGGATGCCGGCCGCGGCGAGGTCGCCGGTGAACCGCGCGTCGCAGAGGGCGAACCGGGGCTTCGTGATGTCCCCGATCGATCGCAGCTCCGCGGGGCGCAGCGCCGGCATCGTCGCGACCGCCACCCCGCCCGCGGCCAGCACCCCCAGCCAGCAGGCGACCAGCAGCGGTGTGTTCGGGCCGCGCAGCAGGACCCGGTTGCCGGACACGAGACCGAGGTCCTCGACCAGTACGTGCGCGATCGAGTCCGCCCGCTCCCGCAGGTCGCCGTACGTCCACTCGCCACCCGGCCACAGCAGGCAGCGCCGGTCCGGGCCGCGCTCGGCGATGGTGCCGTGGAGCAGGACCTCCGCGCAGTTCAGCCGGGGTGGGTAGTGCAGCTCCGGTAACCGGAACAGCAGGTCCGGCCACTGCTCCGGGGGCGGCAGCGCATCCCGGCAGAAGGTGTCGACGTGGGCGGACGGACCGAGCCCTGCCCTGGCCACCTGCGCGACGTCCATGGCGCGCCCTCCCGGGGTTGGGTTAGAGCCAGTATGCCGATCAGGCCAGCACGGCGGTGCCCTGCAGCTCGACCAGCGCGTCCGCGTCCCACAGCCGGGACACGCCGACGCCGGCCACCGCCGGGTAGTCCCGCCCGACCAGGCGCCGCCACACGGCGCCGATCTCGCGGGCCCGGCTGCGGTAGTCGTCCATGTCGACGATGTAGACGGTCAGGCCGGCCAGCTGCTCCGGCCGGCCCCCGGCGGCGGCGAGCGCGGCCAGCAGGTTGCCGAGCGCCTGCTCGAACTGGGCCACGACGCCGCCGCCGACGATCGCGCCGGTCGCATCCATCCCGGTCTGACCGGCCAGGAACACCACCCGGGACCCGGCTGCCACCACCGCGTGCGAGAAGCCGGAGGGCGCGGCCAGGCCGGGCGGGTTGACGCGCTGCAGCGGGTCGGCCGTCATCGCCGAACCTTGGCAACCACCGTCCCCGGCGTCAACAGCCGGACGCGCCGGGCTCACCCGCTGCCGGCCGCCGTGGCCGCCGTGAGCGCGGCGAGCACGGCGGCGGTGGCCGGCGGGTCCGGCGGTTCCCCGTACGTCGCGGCGTAGATGTGCCGGGCGGAGGAGGCCAGCTCGGTCGTGGTGACGCCGGGGACGCGGGCGGACCGCAGCGCCAGCCCGGGGATCGTGGCGACGCCCATCCCGGCCGCGACCAGCGACTGGATCACCACCATGTCGTCGCTGACGCAGGCGATCCGCGGGCTGAACCCGGCCTGCGCGCACATCTCGACCAGGTGCAGCCGGCACCGGTCGCAGCCGGCGATCCACGGGTCGTCCCGGTGGTCGGCCAGGGTCGTGCGGCCGCCGGCGGTGAGGAGGTGGAGCGGGTCGTCGAGCAGGTGCAGCAACCGGACGTCGGGGGTCTCCGGGGTGGTGTCGTCATACCGGAAGACGACCGCGACGTCGACCTGGCCGGCGCGCAGCAGCTCCAGCGCCTCGGGCGGGTGGGTGTCGATGACGGTCAGCTGGAGGCCGGGATGCCGCGCGGCCAGGGTCGCCGCCGCCCGGGGCACCAGCGAGCTCACCGCCGAGGCGAACCCGGCGAGCCGGACCCGCCCGGCGCTCAACCCCACGTGTGCGGACAGCTCGGCCGCGGCGGAGTCCACCCGGCCGAGGATCTCGGCGGCCCGGTCGGCGAGCAGCCGGCCGGCCTCGGTGAGCCGGATGCCCCGGCCGACCCGCTGGATCAGCTGCGCGCCGGTCTCCGCCTCCAGCCGGGCGAGATGGTGGCTCACCGACGGCTGCGAGTAGTGCAGCTCCCGGGCGGCCGCGGTCACCGAGCCGAGCCGGCCGACCGCCTCGATCACCCTGAGCCGGACCAGATCCATAGCCTGAGTCTATGAGTGGCTGCGGAAACTGGCATTAGACCTGATGTGTCGGCCCGATCAGGCTGGCGGCATGCTGACAACGACCCGACCAGGACTGGACGAGCTCACCTCGGCGATCAGGGCGGAGGTGTGGCCGGGTCGCGATGCCCACGACACTGCCGGGGCCGTCGCCGACCTGCTCCGCCGGCGGACGCCGTCGCTCGACCTGCTCACCGACGACGAGCGGGGCGGGGACGGCGGCGACTTCGCCCGGCACGTGCTGCATGCGGAGCCGGCGTTCTCCGTCGTCGCGGTGGTGTGGCGCCCGGGGCAGCGCACCCCCGTCCACGACCACATCGCCTGGTGCAGCTTCGTGGTCCTGCAGGGCGTCGAGTACGAGACGCTCTACCGCGACCACGGCGACCACCTCCGGGAGATCGGCCGGGCGGCGAACCGGACCGGCGATGCGAGCGGGTTCGCGCCGCCCGGCGACATCCACCGGGTGCACAACACCGGCGACGTCACCGCCGTCTCCCTGCACGTCTACGGCGCCGACCTCGGCACCGACCCGGCCAGCGTCCGCCGCACCTACGACCTCCCGCTGCGCTGACCTCGGATCACGCCGGCCGGTCGGGGCTTCCCGCGGCCGCGGTGGCGCGCAGGTAGCGCTCCCCGACCCGTCGCACGTGCTCGACGAGCTCGGGCGGCTCGGCGACGCGGAAGTCCAGGTCGAGCATGCCGACGTACGCGGCCACGGTTGCGAGGCTGTCCGCCCCGGTCACCAGGATCGAGCTGTTCTCGTCCACGGTCTCGACGACCCCGACCGCGGGGTTGATCCGGGCGAGCACGGTGCCGGCCGGCGCCGCGACCGCGATGCGGGCGCGCACCTTCCACCCGGTCGAGGCGACCTCGCGCAGGACGAGATCGGTGTAGTCCTCCGGCGGCGGCACGGGACGGAACCGCGGGCCGTCCGGCGTCCGCAGCGCGATCCAGTCGACACGCAGCACCTGCCAGGCTCCGCGGCCCGGCTCCCTGGCCACGAGATACCACCGCCGCTGCCAGTTGACCAGCCGGTAGGGCTCCGCCAGGCGGGCCGGCGCGGCGCCGGCCGCAGGGCCGGGCCGGCCCGGGTCGGAGTAGTCGAACCGTACGGACACGCGGTCCCGGATCGCCACGGCCAGCGCGCTCAGCAGCGCCGGGTCGACCTCGGGGTCCGGGGCGTCGGTGCCGGTGTTCTCCGGTCCGTGCGACGTCGAGGCGGAGATCGCCGCCACGGAGCGGCGCAGCCGGTGCGGCAGCACCCGCTCCAGCTTCGCCAGTGCGCGGGCGCTGGCGTCCCGGATGCCGCTCACCCCGGCCCCCGACCGCAGTCCCACCGCGATCGCGACCGCCTCCTCGTCGTCCAGCAGCAGCGGCGGCAGCGTGGCCCCGGCACCGAGGCGGTAGTGGCCGGCCGGTCCCTGCACGGCGTCCACTGGGTAACCCAGCTCGCGCAGCCGGCTGATGTCCTTGCGGACCGTACGCGGGGTCACGCCAAGCCGGTCGGCGAGCTCGGACCCGGGCCAGTCAGGCCGGGACTGCAGGAGGGAGAGCAGGGTCAGCAGCCGGGCCGCGGTGTCGCGCACCGCTCGAGGATGCCGGACAACTAGGAACGCCCGGTGCCTACTCCGCTCCTACCGTCGCCGCCATGACCGACGCACCCACCGACACCGCCGTACGCCCGTTCCGGGTCGACATCGACCAGGTCGACCTCGACGACCTCGCCGCCCGGCTGGCGCGGACCCGGCTGCCGCGGCCCGCGCCGGGCGACGACTGGGACTACGGCACGCCGAACTCGTACCTGGCCGAGATGGTCGACCGGTGGCGCACCACGTTCGACTGGCGCGCCCAGGAAGTGCGGATGAACGAGTTCCCGCAGTACCTGACCGAGATCGACGGGCAGACCGTGCACTTCCTGCACGTGCCGTCGGCCGAACCGGGCGCCACGCCGCTGCTGCTGGGGCACACCTATCCTGGCTCGTTCCTGGACTACCTGGACATGATCGGGCCGCTGACCGACCCGGTCGGGTACGGCGGCCGGGCCGAGGACGCGTTCTCGGTCGTCGTCCCGTCGATGCCGGGGTTCGCGTTCTCCACGCCGGTGGGGGACCGGGG
>DATDKW010000018.1:0-9998 GCA_036519715.1 Mycobacteriales bacterium | reverse complement strand
CGGGCGTCGGGCCGGTCGACCTTGTTGACGACCAGCACCACCGGCAGCTTCGCCTCCAGCGCCTTGCGCAGCACGAAGCGGGTCTGCGGCAGCGGCCCCTCGCTGGCGTCGACCAGCAGCAGCACGCCGTCGACCATCGACAGTGCCCGCTCCACCTCGCCGCCGAAGTCGGCGTGGCCGGGGGTGTCGACGATGTTGATGAGGGTCCCGCCATACCGCACCGCGGTGTTCTTGGCCAGGATCGTGATGCCCTTCTCGCGCTCGAGGTCCATCGAGTCGAGAATGCGGTCCGGTTCCTCGGCGTGGCTGCCGAAAGCGCCGGACTGCCAGAGCATGGCATCCACCAGCGTTGTCTTGCCGTGGTCGACGTGGGCGACGATCGCGACGTCGCGGAGGTCATTTCTGGTGGGCACGACACCCCAGCCTACTCAGGGTGTCCCCGTGGTCCGCGCCGGTGGCCAGTCTCACAAGCCTCCGACCCGGCAGTTCGGAACAACCGGGCGCAGAATACTGTGCATCGTCCCGGTCCAGGGCGCGCCGAGTTGTGGCCGCCCCGACGCCACCGACGCCGCAACCTCAACGTGGAGAAACCCATGGCTTCGGGCACCCTCGACTCCCCCACGGGCACCACCCCGGCCCGCAGTCCCAACGGACACGGCCGGGCCGCGATCGCCGCGCGCACGCTGCGGACGGACAACTGGAAGCGCTCGCCGCTGCTGACCGTCGTCCTGCTCACCGCCTGGATCCTGTACGCGGTCGTCCGGGCCTTCATGCAGAAGTGGTATTACGTCGCGGATTACCACTACCTGACGCCATTTTACTCGCCGTGCATCTCCAACGGCTGCGCGCCGGAGGCCGCAGAGTTCGGGCGGTTCCTGCCGGACTGGCCGATCCTGCCGTACGCGGCGCTCTCGCTGCCGTTCCTCGGCCTGTTCCGGCTGACCTGCTACTACTACCGCAAGGCCTACTACCGGTCGTTCTGGGGTTCGCCGCCGGCCTGCGGGGTGCCGGACATGCACGGGAAATACCAGGGTGAGAGCCGTTTCCCGGGGATCCTGCAGAACTCGCACCGCTACTTCTTCTACGCCGCGGTGATCCTGTCCGCGATCAACACCTACGACGCGATCCGCGCGTTCCACTCGCCGGGCGGGTTCGGCTTCGGGCTCGGCAACCTGGTCCTGCTGGTCAACGTGGTGCTGCTGTGGGCCTACACGGTCTCCTGCCACTCCTGCCGGCACATCATGGGCGGGCGGCTGCGGCACTTCTCGCAGCACCCGATCCGCTACCGGGCCTGGGGCTTCATCTCGAAGCTGAACGGCAAGCACATGCAGCTGGCCTGGACCACCCTCGGCACGCTGGTGGTGACGGACTTCTACATCATGGCCGTCTCCGCCGGGTGGTTCTCCGACCTCCGCTTCGTCGGTTAGGAGACAGCCATGACAGAGCAGGAGCAGCCCGAGCGGCTCGACTTCGACGTGCTGGTGATCGGGGCCGGCGGGGCCGGCCTGCGCGCCGCCATCGCCGCCCGGGAAAACGGGATGCGCACCGCGATCATCTGCAAGTCGCTGTTCGGCAAGGCCCACACGGTGATGGCCGAGGGTGGCGCCGCCGCGGCGATGGGCAACGTCAACTCGCGCGACAACTGGCAGGTCCACTTCCGCGACACCATGCGCGGCGGCAAGTTCCTCAACAACTACCGGATGGCCCAGCTCCACGCCCAGGAGGCGCCGGAGCGGGTCTGGGAGCTGGAGACGTACGGCGCGCTGTTCGACCGCACCAAGGACGGCAAGATCAGCCAGCGCAACTTCGGCGGGCACGAATACCCGCGGCTGGCCCACGTCGGCGACCGCACCGGCCTGGAGATGATCCGGACGCTGCAGCAGAAGATCGTGTCGCTGCAGCAGGAGGACTTCCGCGACACCGGCGACTACGAGTCCCGGATCCGCGTCTTCGCCGAGTGCACGATCACGGAGCTGATGAAGGACGGCGACCGGATCTCCGGCGCGTTCGGCTACTGGCGGGAGAACGGGCGCTTCCTGGCCTTCTCGGCGCCGGCGGTGATCCTGGCCACCGGCGGCATCGGCAAGTCGTTCAAGGTCACCAGCAACAGCTGGGAGTACACCGGCGACGGCCACGCGCTGGCGCTGCGGGCCGGCGCGACGCTGATCAACATGGAGTTCGTCCAGTTCCACCCGACGGGCATGGTCTGGCCGCCGTCGGTGAAGGGCATCCTCGTCACCGAGTCCGTGCGCGGTGACGGCGGCATCCTCAAGAACTCCGAGGGTGAGCGCTTCATGTTCAACTACATCCCGGACGTCTTCAAGAACCAGTACGCGACGGATCCCAAGGAAGCCGACGGCTGGTACTCCGACCCGGACAACAACCGCCGCCCGCCGGAGCTGCTCCCCCGCGACGAGGTCGCCCGGGCCATCAACGCCGAGGTCAAGGCCGGTCGGGGCTCCCCCAACGGCGGCGTGTTCCTGGACATCGCGTCCCGGCTGCCCGCGGCCGAGATCCAGCGCCGGCTGCCGTCGATGTACCACCAGTTCAAGGAGCTGGCCGACGTCGACATCACGGCCGAGCCGATGGAGGTCGGCCCGACCTGCCACTACGTGATGGGCGGGGTCGAGGTCGACCCGGAGAGCCAGCAGTCCACGGTTCCCGGGCTGTACGCGGCGGGCGAGGTCTCCGGCGGCATGCACGGCTCCAACCGGCTCGGCGGCAACTCGCTGTCGGACCTGCTGGTGTTCGGCATGCGCTCCGGCGTCGCCGCCGCCGAGTACGTCAAGAGCCTGGGCGGCGCGCTGCCGGCGGTGGCCGAGGCCGACGTGACCGCGGCGATCGAGTCGGCGCTGGCCCCGTTCGGGCTCAAGGGCGGCGAGAACGCGTACTCGATCCAGTCCGACCTGCAGCAGTCCATGAACGACCTGGTCGGCATCATCCGCAAGAACGACGAGATCGAGCAGGCGCTGGTGGCCCTGCAGGACCTGCGCGGCCGGGTGGCGAAGGTCAGCGTGGAGGGCGGCCGGTTCTTCAACCCCGGCTGGCATATCGCCCTGGACCTGCGCAACATGCTGCTGGTCTCGGAGTGCGTGGCCAAGGCGGCGCTGATCCGCACCGAGTCCCGCGGCGGCCACACCCGCGACGACCACCCGGCCATGGAGCCGGAGTGGCGCAAGGTCAACCTGGTCTGCAAGCTGACCGGTGACCCCATGGTCGAGGAGGCGGTGTCGGTCGAGAAGCAGCCGCTGCCGACCATGCCGCTGGAGCTGCTGTCGCTGTTCGAGTGGAGCGAGCTGTCGAAGTACATGACGCCGGAGGAGCTGGAGGACCTCCCTGGCGCCGAGAAGAAGGCCGCCCTCCCCGACCAGTCCGAAGGAGCTTGACCAGCATGGGGTACGACCACCACTTCCGGGTCTGGCGCGGGGACGACGCCGGCGGCGAGCTCGCCGACTACACCGTCGAGGTCAACGACGGCGAGGTCGTCCTGGACATCATCCACCGGCTGCAGGCGACTCAGGCCGCCGACCTGGCCGTCCGCTGGAACTGCAAGGCCGGCAAGTGCGGCTCCTGCAGCGCCGAGATCAACGGCAAGCCCCGGCTGATGTGCATGACCCGGATGTCGACGTTCGAGAAGGCCGAGACCGTGACGGTGACGCCGATGCGGACCTTCCCGGTCATCCGCGACCTGGTCACCAACGTCGGCTACAACTACCAGAAGGCCCGCGAGATCCAGGCCTTCCAGCCGCCGAAGAACCTGGCCCCGGGCGAATACCGGATGCAGCAGATCGACGTCGAGCGCTCGCAGGAGTTCCGCAAGTGCATCGAGTGCTTCATGTGCAACAACGTGTGCCACGCGGTGCGTGACCACGACGAGAACAAGGAGCACTTCGCCGGGCCGCGGTTCCTCATGCGGGTGGCCGAGCTGGACATGCACCCGCTGGACCAGGCCGACCGCAAGGACGTGGCCCAGGAGGAGCACGGGCTGGGCTTCTGCAACATCACCAAGTGCTGCACCGAGGTCTGCCCCGAGCACATCAAGATCACCGACAACGCGCTGATCCCGATGAAGGAGCGCGTGGTCGACCGCAAGTACGACCCGCTGGTGTGGCTCGGCAACAAGATCAAGCGCCGCCCCGACCGCACCAGCACCACCGACTGACCCCGAAGGGGCGGACCCGGCCGGTCCGCCCCTTCGACGTCAGTCTCAGACCGCTTTCTCCAGGGCGGTGAACTCGTCGTCGGTCAGCTCGATGCCGGCCGCGGCGACGTTCTCCTCCAGGTGCTCGACCGAGGACGTGCCGGGGATCGGCAGCATCACCGGCGACCGGCGCAGCAGCCAGGCCAGCGCCAGCTGACCCGGCGAGGCCCCGTGCCGGGACGAGATCTCGTCCAGCGGGCCGCCCGGCCGGGCCAGCTCCCCGACCGCGATCGGGAACCACGGGATGAAGCCGATCCCGGCCTCGGCGCAGACGTCCAGGACGTCCTCCGAGGACCGGTCGGCCAGGTTGTAGCGGTTCTGCACCGTGGCGATGTCGGTGACCGCACGGGCCCGGGCCAGCTGCTCGACGGTCACGTTGGACACGCCGACGTGCTCGATCTTGCCCTCGTCCTTGAGCGCGGCCAGCTCGCCGATCGAGTCCTCGAACGGGGTGGCGGGGTCGGGCCGGTGGAACTGGTAGAGCGGGATCCGGTCCAGCTTCAGCCGCCGCAGCGACATCTCGACCTCCTGGCGGAGGTACTTCGGGTTGCCGACCGGGTGCCACTCCCCCGGTCCGGTCCGGACCAGGCCGCCCTTGGTCGCGATGACCAGCCCGGCCGGGTACGGGTGCAGGGCCTCGGCGATCAGCTCCTCGCTGACGTACGGGCCGTAGGAGTCGGCGGTGTCGATGAAGTCGACGTCGAGCTCGACCGCGCGGCGCAGCACCCGCAGGGCGCCGTCGTGGTCGGCCGGCGGTCCCCAGATGCCGTCGCCGGTGATCCGCATCGCGCCGTAGCCGAGGCGGTGGACGGGGGTGGAACCGCCGATCCGGAAGGTGCCGCTCGCCGCGGCGGTGCTGGTGCTGGTCGTCATGCAGCTGCCCTACCCGCCGGGGCCCGGCCGGCACGCGCCGTTGGACCCGGGTCACACCACCGTTAGGGTCGCTGACCATGTTCGAGGTGGCGGAAGCGGCGGTGGAGGCCGCGCTGGCGGCCGGCGCCCGGTATGCCGACGCGCGGGCGATGCACCAGCGCGCCGAGTCGATGGCCGCGCGCAACGGCCAGGTCGAGGACCTGGTCCAGCGCGAGTCGGTCGGCGTCGGCGTACGGGCCCTGGTCGGGTCGTCGTGGGGCTTCGTGGCCGTGCCCGACCCGACCGACGCCGAGGCCCGGCGGGCCGGCGAGCAGGCGGCCGCGGTGGCCCGGGCGTCCGCGCTCGTGCCCGGTCCGGACGTGTCGCTGGTCCCGATCGAGGTCCGGCAGGACAGCTGGGTCAGCCCGTGCGAGGAGGACCCGCTGTCGGTTCCGCTGGGTGAGAAGGGCGACCTGGTCGCCGGGGTGACCGCGACCATGCGGGCGGCCGGGGCGTCGCTGGCCGAGGCCAGCTACCTGATCTGGGACACCGCCAAGTGGTTCGTCTCCAGCGAGGGCTCCCGCATCGACCAGCGGATCCGGGAGTGCGGCGCGGCCATGAACGCGACCGCGATCGGGGCCGGTGAGACCCAGCGCCGGTCCTACCCCGGGATCCGTGGCAGTACGGCACCCGCGGCTGGGAGCTGGTCCGCTCGCTCGACCTGCCCGGCAACGCCGAGCGGATCGCGGCCGAGGCCCAGGCGCTGCTGACCGCGCCGGAGTGCCCGGCCGGCGAGACCGACCTCATCCTCGGCAGCGAGCAGATGGCGCTGCAGATCCACGAGTCGGTCGGGCACGCGGTCGAGCTGGACCGGATCCTGGGCTGGGAGGCCGCGTACGCCGGCACGTCCTGGCTCGACCTGGCCCAGCTCGGGTCGCTGCGGTTCGGCTCCGACCTGATGACGATCACCGCGGACGCGACGCTGCCGGGGGCGCTGGGCTCCTTCGGCTACGACGACGAGGGGTCGCCGGCCGCGCCGGTCGACATCGTCCGGGACGGGATCTGGACCGGCGTGCTGTCCGGGCGGGACTCGGCCTCGGTGGCCGGTCTGCCGTACGGCGGGATGGTGCGGGCCGACGGCTGGGCCCGGCTGCCGATGGTGCGGATGACCAACGTCGGCCTGCTGCCCGGCTCCTCGTCGCTGGAGGAGATGATCGCGGCGACCGAGGACGGGATCCTGATGGACACCAACCGGTCCTGGTCGATCGACGACCGGCGGCTCAACTTCCAGTTCGGCTGCGAGATCGGGTGGGAGATCAAGAACGGCCGGCGCGGGCGGATGCTGCGCAATCCGACGTACACGGGGATCAGCCCGCGGTTCTGGGGGTCGATGGACATGCTCGGCGGCCGGTCGGAGTGGACCTTCTGGGGCACGCCCAACTGCGGCAAGGGGCAGCCCGGCCAGATCGGCCACACCGGCCATCCGTCCGTCCCGGCCCGCTTCCGCGGCATCCGCGTCGGGGTCCGCGCATGAGCCCGCGCGAGAGCGCGCAGCGCGGGCGGGGAGCGACGAGGGCCGGCCGGCCGGCGCTTGCGCCTGCCGGTCTGTCCGAGGAGCGGGCACAGAGCCCGCGCGAGGGCTCCAGCGCGAGCCGGGAACGGGCACAGTGAGCCCGCGGGAGGATCTGGCCGCGCGGGTGCTGGAGCTGGCGGCGTCGGTGGCGGGGCCGGGGGCGCAGGCCGAGGTGCACGTGAGCTCGCAGGTCCGGGGGCTGACCCGGTTCGCGCGGTCGTTCGTGCACCAGAACGTCGTCGACACCAGCGAGCGGATCCGGCTCCGGGTGCTGGTCGACGGCTCCTGGGCCGCGGTCAGCACCGACCGGGCCGACGCCGACGCGCTGGTCGCCACCGTCGAGGCCGCCGTGGCCGCGGCCCGGATCCGGCCGGCCGACCCGGGCTTCCCCGGCTTCGCCCCGCCGGCCCCGCTCGGTGCGGCCGGCAACTGGGACGACGCCACCGCCGACGCCACCCCGGACCAGCGGGCCGCGGTGGTGCGCGAGTTCGTCGGCGCCGCCGGCGGGCTGGAGACGGCCGGCTACGTCGAGACCCTCCGGACCGAGGCCGTCTACGCCAACACCCTCGGCCAGTCCGTGGCCGGCCGGGCCACCGCCTGCGCCGCCGACGGGATCGCCCGGATCCCGGGCGCGGACGGGGTCGCCCGCCAGGCCGCGGTCGGCCTGTCCGCGCTGACCGGGGCCGCGCTGGGCACGACCGCGGCGGCCAAGGCCCGGGCCGGCGCCGACCCGGTCGACCTCCCGCCGGGCGACTACGAGGTCGTGCTGGAGCCGGACTGCGTCGCAGACCTGCTCAGCTTCCTGCTGTCGTACGGGTTCAACGGCCGGTCGGTCGAGGAGGGCCGGTCGTTCCTGCGGGTCGGCGAGCGGCAGTTCGACCCGGCCCTGCGGATCTGGGACGGGCCCGGGGACGCGCTGTCGACCGCGCTGCCGTACGACGCCGAGGGCACCCCGCGCCGGCACGTCGACCTGGTCGTCGACGGGGTCAGCGCGGCCGTGGTGCACGACCGCCGGACCGCGGCCGCGGCCGGCGCGGAGTCGACCGGGCACGCGATCGAGGGCGGCGAGCGGTTCGGGCCGTCGCCGACGCAGCCGCGCATCGGGCCCGGCACCGGCGGCACCACGGCCCAGCTGACCGCCGGGATGCGGCGCGGGCTGCTGGTCAGCGACTTCTGGTACACCCGGGTGCTCGACCCGCGGACCGTGGTCGTCACCGGGCTCACCCGCAACGGGGTCTGGCTGGTCGAGGACGGCGAGATCGTGTCGCCGGTGAGCACGCTGCGGTTCACCCAGGCCTACCCGGCCGCGGTGGCGCCGGGGGCGGTGCTCGCGGTCGGCTCGGAGCCGGCCGCGGTCCCCGTACGGGGTCCGGAGGTCGTCGTCTCCACGCCGAGCCTGCACCTGGCCGGCTGGCACATCACCGGCGGCGCCGCCGGCTGACCCGGCCGCGGGCCGCCGGCCAGGTCAGGGCCGCGGGCCGGGTCAGGCCCGGAGGGCGGCGACGATGGGGAGGTCGGCGGGCAGCCACGGCACGCTGTCGAGGTCGGCCAGGGCGAACCAGCGCAGCTCGGCGTGCTCCAGCCGGGCCGGCTCGCCCGCGGTGACGCGGGCGGCGTAGACGCGCAGCACCCGGTCCGTCGGCATCGGCACGTCCGGCCCGATCCGCTCCCCGACCTCGGCCGTCACGCCCAGCTCCTCGTGCAGCTCGCGGGCCAGCGCGGCCGCCTCGGTCTCCCCCGGCTCGACCTTGCCGCCGGGGAACTCCCAGCCCGGCGGGCTGGTCCGGCGGGCCCCGAGCACCCGCCCGGCGCCGTCGCGGAGCACCGCACCCACCACGATCCGCACCGCGACACAGTGCCAGAACGGGGTCAGCCGGCCAGCACCGCGTGGGCGGCCCGGGCCACGGCCAGGTCCTGGGCCGGGTCGGTGCTGCCGCCGACGCCGACCCCGCCGACGATCCGGCCGCCGGCCCGCAGGACCAGCCCGCCGGCGAACACCGCCAGCGGCCACGGCACGCCCGCGGCCAGCGCAGGCACGACCGAAGCGGTCGGCGGCAGCACGCCGGTGTCGGCGCCGATCCACGCGGCCGTCCGGGCCTTGGTCAGCGCGCTGTCGGCGGCGGCCACGGTCGCCTCCGGCTGCCGCACGTGCAGCAGCACGTGCCCGCCGTCGTCGACCAGGCAGATCCCGTACGACCCGCCGAGCCGCTCGGCCTCCGCGAGCGCGGCCTGCAGGGCGTCGAGCAACTGCGGGGTGCCGTACGGCGTCATGCCGGTTCCCTTCATGGTCCTGCCGGGACGAGTCCTGGCAGGACCGTAGGAAGGAAGGCCCGCCGGGCGCAACCGGCCGGCCGGGTGGGTGCCACCGGGCCGTCCCGTGATCGAATGGGGCCATGAGCGAGCTGCTGGACCAGGCCGCGATCGACGCCGCGCTGTCCGGGCTGGACGGCTGGACCGGCGGGCCGGACGGGATCACCCGGACCGCCGAGCTGCCGAGCTTCCCGGTCGCGGTCTCCGTGGTAGACCGGGTCGCGGAGGCGGCCGAGGAGGCCGATCACCACCCCGACATCGACATCCGCTGGCGCACGCTCACCTTCACCTGCGCCACCCACTCCGCCGGTGGCGTCACGGCCAAGGACGTCGACCTGGCCACCCGCATCGACGAGATCATCCGGGCCGCCCGCAGCTAGGGCTGGGTTGCCCGGCGGCTCAGTCGTCGAGGAGGGCTTCCAGGGCGGGCAGGGCCGCGACGCCGCCGATGATCCCGGCCAGCACCCAGGGGTTGGTCCAGCCCTCGGTCCGCCCCCCGTACGGCTGGATCCCGTAGGTGATGCCGCGGCCCGGGCCCGTCTCGGAGTGTCGGGGAGATCACTGCGCACCGGCGCGGAAGCTAGGGTCCGGCTCATGCCCGAGCCGTGGTGGAAGACCGCCGTCGTCTACCAGATCTACCCCCGCAGCTTCGCCGACTCCGACGGCGACGGGATCGGCGACCTGGCCGGCATCGAGGCCCACCTCGACCACTTGACCGACCTCGGCGTCGACGTGCTCTGGCTGTCGCCGGTCTACCCGTCCCCGCAGGACGACGGCGGCTACGACATCAGCGACTACCAGGACATCGACCCGGCCTTCGGCACCCTGGCCGGCTTCGACCGGCTGCTCGCGGCCGCGCACGAGCGCGGCCTGAAGCTGGTCATGGACCTGGTCGTCAACCACACCTCGGACGAGCACCCCTGGTTCGTCGCCTCCCGCAGCGCCAAGGACGACCCCCGGCGGGACTGGTACTGGTGGCGCCCGCCGCGCTACGGCATGGACCCGGGCGCGCCCGGGGCCGAGCCGACCAACTGGGCCTCGTTCTTCTCCGGCCCGGCCTGG
>DATDKW010000017.1:0-15722 GCA_036519715.1 Mycobacteriales bacterium | reverse complement strand
CCTCAACGTGGCCACCCTGCACACGGCCGGCTTCAAGGTCGTGCCCTACACCGTCGACGACCCGGCCCGGATGGACGCGCTGCTCCGGCTGGGCGTCGACGGGCTGATCAGCGACGCCTCCGACCTGCTCTACCAGCGGGTAGCCGCGTTCGACGCGAACGGCGACGGGACCCCGGGTGACTACCTGCTGCCCGACGGCCGGATCGACCGGGCCAAGTTCGACGCCGAGGGCCACCGTGGCAGCCGCGACCTGCGCCCGGAGAACACGCTGCCGGCATTCGAGGCCGGGCTGGACAACCTCATGAACACGATGGAGACCGACACCGGCATCACCCGCGACGGCGTGCCGGTGCTCAGCCACGACCCGTACCTGGACCCGACGAAGTGCCGCAACGCCGACGGCTCGCCGCTGGCCGAGGACATCCTGATCCGGGACCTGACCGCCCGGGAGATCCAGCGCGACTACGTCTGCGACCGGCTGCTGCCCGGCCGGCCGCGGCAGACGAACGACCGGGCGCTGTCCCCGGTCGCGGTCGCGTACGCGGCCTCGCACGGGCTGCGCGACCCGTACGTGAAGCCGCGGCTGCAGGACCTGTTCGACTTCGCCGCCTTCTACGCGCGCTGGTTCTCCACCGGCCCGGGCCGCACCGACCCGGGCGCGGCGGTCAAGGCCCGCAACGCCCGTACGGTGCACTTCAACGTCGAGACCAAGATCAACCCGGTGCCGGAGCTGGCGTCCCGGACGGTGTCGGCGCGGGCGTTCGAGCGGATCGACAGCCGGGTCATCACCCGCAACCACCTCCAGAGCCGGGTCACGCTGCAGTCCTTCGACTGGCGGACCCTGCTGCTGGCCCAGCGCCACCACCCGAAGATCGCCACGGTGGCGCTGTGGGGCGACTCGCCGATCTTCGCCGACCCGACCATCGCCGGCAGCGGTGACGGCGGCAACCTGCAGCCGGTCGGCGGCAACACCCCGTGGCTGGGCGGGCTGATCTGGCCCTGGCGCCACAACCTGGCCACCGACCCGGCCCGGGTCCAGGCCAGCGGCGCGTACGAGGGGATGGCGATCTCGCCGGACGGCCGCCGGCTCTACCCGGCGCTGGAGAAGCCGCTGGCCGGCTCGGCCGACAACACGGCGCTGATCTACGAGTTCGACATCCGGTCGCGGTCGTTCACCGGCACGACCTGGTCGTACCCGTTCGGGCCGGGCGGGATCAGCCTGCCCGACCTGCAGCTCTACGCCCCCGGGCGCGGGGTCGCGATCGAGCGGGACAACTCCACCGGCACCACCACCGGCCTCAAGGAGGTGTACGCGGTGACCCTGCCGGCCGGCGGCGGCACGGTGGCCAAGGCGCCGGTGGCCGACCTGCTGCACATCGCCGACCCGGCCGGGATCGCCCGGCGGGACCGGTTCGCGCAGCCGGGCGACCTGATCGGGGAGCCGGGCCAGCTGGCCATGCCGTACGTGACGATCGAGGCGGTCGTGGTCAAGGACCCGCGCACGCTGGTGATCGTCAACGACAACAACGACCCGTTCAGCGTCGGGCGGCACCTCGGCACCAAGCGCACCGACGACAACGACTGGATCAAGATCCGCCTGGATCACGCTCTGCCGCACTGAGTACGGCGGAACCCCCGGCTCAGGCCGGGGGTTCCGACCCGTACACGTCGTCGGCGTCGCCCTCGGGCGGGGCGCCGAGCACGTCGGCGGCGGGCTCGGCGGCGGACACGGCGTCCGGGTCGCCGCCGGGCACCGGATCCCCGTGCGGCCGCGCGTCCCGCATCGCTTCGCCGGATCCCGCGTTGACGCCCTCGGGCTCGACCAGTCCGCTCATCCGCGGTCCGTACCCGCGGCCGGCGACGACCAGTCGCCGGCCTGCGGGGCGGCGATCTCGGCCGCCACCAGCAGCCCCGCGACCACGCCCATGAGCAGCACGGACAGCCCCAGCGGAGCCACCAGCGCGGCCACCAGCACCAGCGCAGCCGCGACCGCGCACCGGGCCAGCACCGCCGGGCCGGCGGCCGGCCGCACCTGCAGCGCGCCGATGACCAGCAGCGTCACCGTGACCGGGACCGCCACCCCGAACGCGGCCGTCCGGCTGCCGGTGTGGGCCTCGTGCAGCGCCGTCTCGACCGCCACCTCCAGCCCGCCGCCGAGCGCGCCGACCGCGGCGAAGACCAGGTAGTGGGCGTAGCCCCAGAAGAACGACAGCCCGGGCGTGGCCCGCAGCGCCTCCCCGGCGGAGCGGGCGAAGTAGACCCACCACACCCCGAAGACCAGCAGCAGGCCGCCACCGGCGACGCCGAGGAGCGCGGCCGACGCGCCGCTCTCGGTCAGTCCGGCCTGGATCGCGGTCGTGGCGGCCAGGATCGCCTCACCGAGCACGATCAGCGTGAAGAGGCCGTACCGCTCGGCGATGTGCTGGGGATGCCAGCGCGTCATCGGGCCGGCCCGCTCGGCCCAGATCGGCACGGCCACGTCGGCCAGCACCAGCACGAAGAAGGCGACCAGCCCGGCCCGGTCCGGCAGCGCCAGTCGCAGCAGCCAGCCGGCCTGGACCGCGGCGACGCCCAGCGCGTACCGGCGGGCGACCGCGCGGCGCGTGGGATCGTCCCGGGCCGCCCGCAGCCACTGCACCACCAGCGGCACCCGCATCACCAGGTAGCCGATCGTGACGAGGGTGAAGTCCTCCCCCACGAAGGCGTTGTGCACGCCGGCGGCCAGCACCAGCGCCCCGGCGATCTGCACCAGGGTCAGCAGCCGGTACGCGGCGTCGTCGGTGTCGTACGCCGAGGCGAACCAGGTGAAGTTCATCCAGGCCCACCAGATGGCGAAGAAGACCATCAGGTAGCGCCCGACCGAGCCGGCGACCTGGTCCTCGGCCAGGCCGTGGTGCAGCTCGGCCGCGGCCACCGACACCGCGACCACGAAGCTCAGGTCGAACAGCAGCTCCAGCGGGGTCGAGGCCCGGTGCTCCTCCTCCGGGTCGCGGCCGGAGAGCGGGCGGCGCCAGGGGACTCTGACGGCTCCGGTGGTCATGCCGGCAGTCTGGTCGCCGGGCCGGAGTGCCGTCGACCTAGTGTGAGGCCGGTGACCAGCAGATACCGGCTCGCGGTGGCGGCGCCGGAGCCGTACGGCGGGTTCCGCAGCGGGTGGACCACGGTCGGCGGCCGGCGGCTGCACGCCCGCACCTGCGACGACGCCGCGGGCATCCGGGTCGTGCTGGTGCACGGGCTGGCCGTCTCGCACCGTTACCTGATGCCGACCGCGGCGCTGCTGGCCCGCCGCCACCCGGTCGCGGCGCTGGACCTGCCCGGGTTCGGTCTCAGCGACGAGCCCGGCCGGGTCCTGGACACCCGGGAGCTGGCCGACGCGCTCGGCGGCTGGCTGGCCGCCACCGGCGACGAGCCGGTCGTGCTGGTGGGCAACTCGTACGGCTGCCAGGTGATCGCCGACCTCGTCGCCCGCCGGCCGGCCGTCGCGGCGGCGGTCGTGCTGGCCGGCCCGACCGTCGACCCGGCCGCCCGCAGCGCGACCCGGCAGGTGCTGCGCTGGCTGTCGGACGCGATCCGGGAGCCTCCGGCCCAGGGCCCGATCCTGGTCCGGGACACGCGCGATGCCGGCGTCCGGCGGGTGCTGACCACCCTGCGACACTCGGTCCGGGACCGGATCGAGGACAAGCTGCCCCGCATCCCGGTGCCGGCGCTGGTCGTGCGGGGCGGGATCGAGCCGATCGTGCCGGCCCGGTGGGCGGCGCAGGCGGCCGCGCTGCTGCCCCGGGGCGAGCTGGCGGTGCTGCCGGGCAGCCCGCACAACAGCGTCTACGCGGCGCCCGGGCCGCTCACCGACGCGGTCGAGGGGTTCCTGACCAGGGTGGGCTAGCCGCAGCCGCAGGCGCCGCCGCAGCACCCGCCGCCGGCGGCCGGGCGGGGGGCCGGGCTCGACCCGGGCGCGCCGGTCAGCGCGACCGTGGACAGCAGCTTGACCGTGTCGTCGTGGCCGGCCGGGCAGGACGCCGGCAGGGCCGACTCCGCCATCGGGCGGGAGGCCTCGAAGGTGTCGCCGCAGGCGCGGCAGCGGTACTCGTAGCGCGGCACATCCCCAGCGTACGGCCCAGGTTGATTCGCGAAACCCACGGTCGGGTAAAGGTCGCAACGTCCGGTCGGGGTGGCGGATCGGACGATCCCGGTCGGGGATGTCCGGTGCGATGTCAGCAGAGAGCGAGTGACCGGTGACTACGACAGCAGGCGGCCAGGCCGTACGCAGGACCGCCAACAACCGGTGGGCCGAGCGGCTCACCCGGCTCGGGCTCGGCGCCCGGGGCGTGCTCTACATCGTGATCGCCATCCTGGCGTTCCGGGTGGCCCTCGGGCACTACGAGGACAACGCCAGCCAGAACGGCGCCCTGCAGGAGATCGCGTCCAAGCCCGGCGGCCAGATCCTGGTCTGGATCATCGCCGCGGGCCTGATCGGGTACGCGCTGTGGCGGCTGGCCACCGCGGCCTTCGGCGCCGGCGTCGACCCGGTTGCCACCGACGCCAAGCAGCGGATCAAGGCGCTGGCCGAGGGCATCGGCTACGGGGCGATCGCGGCCGTCGCGGTGAAGGTCGCGGCCGGCTCCGGGTCGTCCTCCGGCGGCGGCGGCCAGAAGCAGACGGCGATGGTGCTGGGCTGGCCCGGCGGCCAGTTCCTGCTCGGGGCGGTCGGCGTCCTCGCCATCGGCGTCGGCGCGTACTTCATCTACGACGGCATCAAGGCCGACTTCACCAAGGAGCTCACCCTCGGCGGGCAGTCGGCGGGGACCCGCAAGGCCGTGATCACGCTCGGCCGGGTCGGCCGGGTCGCGCACGGCGTGGTGTTCGGCATCATCGGCGTGCTGATCATCATCGCGGCCGTCCAGTACGACCCGGATCAGGCCAAGGGCGTGGACGGCGCGCTGAAGTCGCTGGTCGGGCAGCCGTACGGGCAGGTGCTGCTGAGCATCGTGGCGCTCGGCCTGCTCGCCTACGGGCTGTACGGGCTGGCCGAGGCCAAGTTCCGCAGGGTCTGAGCACTTCCGGTCAGGATCTGACCGGTCGGGTTGAGAGCCTCCGGGGCATGACGACGACGATCGTGCCCCGGGGGCCTTTCTCGCTGCGGGAGCTGGCCACCTTCGGCTTCGGGCAGCGGCTGGAGACCTCGTACGACGGGGTGATGCGGATGGCGTTCTGCGCCGACGGCTACCGGTCGGGGGCCGGGGTGGCCGTCCGGCAGGACCCGGACGGGGTCCATGTCGAGGTGCACGGCGACGCCGATCCTGACCTGGTGACCGCGCAGGTGGCGCGGATCCTGTCGCTGGACCACGACGGGGACGCGTTCCTGGAGGTCGGGCGGCGGGACCCGGTGATCGGGCGGCTGCAGGAGGTGGCGCCGGGGCTGCGGCCGCCGCAGTTCCACTCCCCGTACGAGGCGGCGGCCTGGGCGGTGCTGTCGGCCCGGCGGCCGGCCCGGCAGATGGCCCGGGTGCGGGACGCGCTGTCGGCCGCGTACGGGAGCACCTTCGAGCTGGCCGGCGAGCGCTGGCACTCGTTCCCGACGCCGTCGGTGCTGCTGGACGTGCGGGAGTTCCCGGGCGTCCCGGAGCCGAAGCTGGCCCGGCTGCACGCGGTCGCACAGGCGGCCTGGGACGGCCGGCTCGACGCCGCCCGGCTGGCCGCGATGGACCCGGCCGAGGCGATGGCCGAGGTGCAGGAGCTGCCCGGGATCGGGCCGTTCTACGCGGCGCTGGTCGTGGTACGGGCCTGCGGGCTGGCCGACGTGCTGGTCACCAACGAGGCCATCGCGCTGGACACCATGGCCGAGCTGTACGACCTGGACGGGCCGCCGTCCCCGGCGGAGCTGGCCCGGCTGGCCGAGCCCTGGCGCCCGTTCCGGACCTGGGCCGTCGTGCTCATCCGCGCCGCGGCGTCCCGCCTGCCCGAGCGGGCGTCAGCGCGCTAGCTCAGCCCGCCAGCTCGGCCCCGACCAGCTCGGCGATCTCCGCGGTGTTGAGGGCGGCGCCCTTGCGGAGGTTGTCGCCGACGACGAACAGGTCGAGCGTGTCCGGGAAGTCGAGGGCCTGCCGCAGCCGGCCCACGTAGGTCGGGTCGGTGCCGACCACGTCGGCCGGGGTCGGCATCACCCCGGCCGCGGCGTCGTCGAGCACCACGATCGACGGCTGTGCGGCCAGCTCGGCCCGGGCCTCCGCCACCGTGATCGGCCCGGCGAAGGTCGCGTGCAGCGCGGCGGAGTGGGTCGTCACCACCGGCACCCGCACGCACGTCGCCGACACCGGCAGGTCGGGCAGGCCGAGGATCTTGCGGGCCTCGTTGCGGACCTTGAGCTCCTCCGACGACCAGCCGTCACCCTTGTCCGACCCGGCCCAGGGCACCACGTTGAGGGCCAGCGGGGCCGGGAACGGCGAGCCGGCCGGCAGTCCGGACAGCGCCTTGCGGACGTCGCCGGCGACCGAGCCGAGCGACCGGTCGCCGCCGATCGCGTCCAGCTCGTCGTGCAGCCGGTCGATGCCGGCCTGCCCGGCGCCGGACGCGGCCTGGTAGGACGCGACGACCAGCGCCCGCAGGCCCCAGCGGCGGTGCAGCGCACCCAGCGCCGCCATCATGGTCATGGTCGTGCAGTTGGGGTTGGCGATGATCCCCTTCGGCCGGTTGCGGGCCTCGGCCGCGTTGACCTCGGGCACCACCAGCGGCACGTCCGGGTCCATCCGGAACGCGCCGGAGTTGTCGACCACCACCGCGCCGCGGGCGGCCGCGATCGGCCCCCACTCGGCCGAGACCTCGTCCGGCACGTCGAACATGGCCACGTCGACGCCGTCGAAGACCTCCGGCGCCAGCGCCCGCACGGTCACGTCCTCGCCCCGTACCCGCAGGGTCCGGCCGGCCGACCGGGCCGACGCGACCAGCCGGATCTCGCCCCACGGGAACGGCCGCTCGGACAGGATCCCCAGCATCACCGTCCCGACCGCGCCGGTCGCCCCGACCAGCGCCAGGGTCGGCCGCCCGCTGCTGCCCTGCGGACCCCCGGGCCGGCTCACCGGCCGGTCCCGGCGTAGACGGTGGCGGCCTCGGCGCCGCCCAGCTCGAAGGCGTCGTGCACGCACTGCACGGCCAGGTCGAGGTCGGAGTCCCGGACCAGCACCGAGATGCGGATCTCGGAGGTGGAGATCAGCTCGACGTTCACCCCGGCGTCGGCCAGGGCGCCGAAGAACCGGGCCGACACCCCCGGGTGGGACCGCATGCCCGCCCCGACCAGGGACACCTTGCCGACATGGTCGTCGTAGACCAGGGCGTCGAAGCCGACCGAGGCCTGCACCTTCTGCAGCGCGGCCATGCCGACCGGCCCGTCCGCCTTGGGCAGCGTGAACGAGATGTCCGTGCGGGCCGTCGCCGCCACCGACACGTTCTGCACGATCATGTCGATGTTGATCTCGGCCAGGGCCACCGCCCGGAACAGCGCCGCGGCCTGGCCGGGCTTGTCCGGCACGCCGACCACGGTGATCTTCGCTTCGCTCCGGTCGTGCGCGACGCCGGTGATGATGGCCTGTTCCATGCTGAGGTCTCCTATCGAGCCGGTGACCAGCGTCCCCGGCAGCTGCGAGAACGACGACCGGACCCGGACCGGCATGTCGTAACGCCTCGCGTACTCCACCGACCGCAGGTTGAGCACCTTGGCCCCGCACGCGGCCATCTCCAGCATCTCCTCGTACGTGATGGTGTCCAGGCGGCGGGCCCGGGACACGATCCGCGGGTCGGCCGAGAAGACGCCGTCCACGTCGGTGTAGATCTCGCAGACGTCGGCGCCCAGGGCGGCCGCCAGCGCCACCGCGGTGGTGTCGGAGGCACCGCGGCCGAGGGTGGTGATGTCCTTGGTGTCCTGCGAGACACCCTGGAAGCCGGCCACGATGGCGATGGCGCCCTCGCCGACGGCCGCCTCGATCCGGCTCGGGGTGATGTCGATGATCTTGGCCCGGCCGTGCGCGGAGTCGGTGATCACGCCGGCCTGGGAACCGGTGAACGACCGGGCGTCGATGCCGAGCGCGGAGATGGCCATCGCCAGCAGAGCCATGCTGATCCGCTCGCCCGCGGTCAGCAGCATGTCGAGCTCGCGGCCCGGGGGCAGCGGCGTCACCTGCTCGGCCAGATCGCGCAGCTCGTCGGTCGTGTCGCCCATGGCCGAGACCACGACCACGACGTCGTCACCGGCCTTGCGGGTGTCGACCACGCGCTGGGCCACCCGTTTGATGCCGGCGGCGTCGGCGACGGAGGAACCGCCGTACTTCTGGACGACGAGTCCCACGACATCTCCCCTACCTGCGACGGATCGGTTCGCCCGAGCGTCCACACTACCGGCAGGCAATCGCGCGACTCCCGACGAAGGAATGGCCATGACAGGACCGGGCGGGATCAGCGCCCGCGGCATCCGCCGCTCGTTCGGGCCGGTGCCCGCCGTCCAGGGCATCGACCTGGACGCACCCCCGGGCCAGGTCACCGCCCTGGTCGGGCCCAACGGCGCCGGCAAGACGACGGTCATGCTGGTGCTGGCCACGCTGCTCACCCCGGACGCGGGCGAGGTCCGGGTGGCCGGGTTCGACCCGGTCACCCAGGCCGACGAGGTCCGGGCCCGGATGGGCTGGTCCCCGGACGTCTTCGGGCTGTACGACACGCTCAGCTGCCGGGAGTACCTGGAGGTGATGGCGGCGGCGTACCGGCTGCCGAAGCCGGCCCGGGGGCCGCGGGTCGAGCACCTCCTCGGGCTGGCCCGGCTGCCGCACCCGGACGCGCCGGTGCACACCCTGTCCCGGGGCCAGAAGCAGCGGCTCGGGCTGGTCCGGGCCCTGGTGCACGACCCGGCCGTGCTGCTGCTGGACGAGCCCGCGTCCGGGCTGGACCCGCGCAGCCGGGTGGAGCTGCGCGACCTGCTGCGCCGGCTGGCCGGTGAGGGCCGGGCCGTGCTGGTGTCCAGCCACATCCTGTCCGACCTGGAGGAGGTCGCGGACCGGGTGGTGTTCGTCGACGCCGGCCGTACGGTCGGGCAGCACGCGATCGGCGACCTGCCGGGGGCCGGCTCGGCCCGGACCTACCGGCTGCGGGCGCTGAACCCGGTCGCGCTGCAGCAGGCCCTGGAGGAGGCGGGGGTCGGCTGGACCGCGGCCGGGCACGCCGGCATCGACGTGCAGGTGCTCGGGGGCGAGGAGGTCGCGGCCCGGCTGCTCGGCGAGCTGATCGCAGGCGGCGTGCAGGTGGCCGCGTTCGCCCCGGTCGGCGGCTCCCTGGAAGCGACGTACCTGGATCTCGTGGAAGGGCAGAGATGAGCGAGCGGGAGAGCGCGCAGCGCTCGCGGGGAGCGACGAGGGCCGGTCGGCCGGCGCTTGCACCGGCCGACCTGTCCGAGGAGCGGGCACAGTGAGTGGGATCTTGACTGTTGCGCGGCTGGAGTTCCGGTTGCGGATCCGGGCCGGGCGCTGGCGCTGGCTGGTCGGCGCCTGGTTCCTGGTCCTGGCCGGGGTGACCTGGCTGGTCCGCAACGCCGCGGCCCAGCCCAACCTGGTCGGCCCGGAGACGCAGGGCCCGAAGACCCTCGGCGCGGTCATGTTCGGCGTGGTCGTGCTGGTCGTGCTGGCGCTGGCGCTGCTGGTGGCGCCCGCCCTGGCGGCCCAGTCGGTCAACGGCGACCGGGAGCGCGGCACGCTGGCCACGCTGCAGGTCACCCGGCTGCGGGCCAGCGAGATCGCGCTGGGCAAGCTGGCCGCGTCCTGGGGCACCGCGCTGGTGTTCCTCGCCGTCACGCTGCCGCTGGCGCTGTGGTGCTACGCCGAGGGCGGCCTGTCGCTGGTCCGGGTGGCCGGCGTCTACCTGGTCACCGCGCTGCTGCTCGGGGTGGTGTGCGCGATCTCGCTCGGGCTGTCGGCGCTGCTGGCCCGGTCGACCACGTCCGGGGTGCTGGCCTACCTGACCGTGTTCGCGCTGGCCGTCGGCACCGCGATCCTGTTCGCGCTGGTCACCGAGACGACGCAGCAGAAGGTCACCGGCATCAGCCGGTCCTGCGACGAGAGCGGCAGCAACTGCGTGGATAGCTCGTACCAGACCACGATCGCGCGGCCGGACCGGACCTGGTGGCTGGTCGCGCCCAACCCGTTCGCGGTGCTGGCCGACTCGGCCCCGGCCGGGCCGGTGAACCGGATCCGGCTGCCCAACGGGGACGTGGTGACCGAGCCGGCCAGCGTGGACGTGCTCGGCGGGCTGTCCCGGGAGCTGCACAAGATCCGGGCCAGGCCGGCGGCGCAGCAGGACCAGTACGGCACCACGTACGGGGTGCCGGACGGGACGACCGGCGGCCCGGTCTGGCCGCTGGGGCTGGGCATCGACCTGGCCCTGGCCGCCGCGGCGATCTGGGTGGCGACGATCCGGCTGCGGACGCCGACGGCCCGGCTGGCCCGCGGCCAGCGCATCGCCTGACCCAGCGTCCGGGCCGGCGGCGAGTCAGCGGCCGGTGTCCGGCGCCCTGTCACGCGTAGTAGCCTGCTGCCGTGGCGTACGAGGCGATCCTGCTCCTTCTCTGCCGCGGCGGGGCCCTCTAGAGGCCGGCTCCCCTGCCGCGGGGTCTTCGGCTGGTCGGCCGCCACCCGCTTCGCCCGAGGAGCCCGCAGCCGTGTCGTTCCACTACCAACCGCCCGTGCAGAACCCGTCCGGCCTGCCGTACGCCCGCTACCAGCCGTTCCCGCCGATCGAGCTGCCCGACCGCAGCTGGCCGGCGAAGCGAATCGAGACCGCCCCGCTGTGGTGCTCGGTCGACCTGCGGGACGGCAACCAGGCGCTCATCGACCCGATGACCCCGGCCCGCAAGCGCCGGATGTTCGACCTGCTGGTGAAGATGGGTTACAAGGAGATCGAGGTCGGCTTCCCGTCGGCGTCGCAGACCGACTTCGACTTCGTCCGCGAGATCATCGAGCAGGACCTGATCCCCGACGACGTCACCATCCAGGTGCTGACCCAGGCCCGGGAGCCGCTGATCGAGCGCACGTACGAGTCGATCGTGGGGGCGCCGCGGGCCATCGTGCACCTCTACAACTCGACCTCGACGCTGCAGCGGCGGGTGGTGTTCGGGCTGGACAAGGCCGGCATCACCGCGATCGCCACCGACGCCGCGCGGCTCTGCCTGAAGCTGGCCGAGCAGGCCGGGGACACCGAGATCCGCTTCGAGTACTCGCCCGAGTCCTACACCGGCACCGAGCTGGACTACGCGCTGGAGGTCTGTGACGCGGTCACCGACGTCTGGCAGCCGACCCCCGACTGGCCGGTGATCCTCAACCTGCCGGCCACGGTCGAGATGGCCACCCCCAACGTGTACGCGGACTCCATCGAGTGGATGTCGCGGAACCTCTCCCGGCGGGATGCGGTGGTGCTGTCGCTGCACCCGCACAACGACCGGGGCACCGCCGTGGCCGCGGCCGAGCTCGGCGTCATGGCCGGGGCCGACCGGGTCGAGGGCACCCTGTTCGGCAACGGCGAGCGGACCGGCAACGTCGACCTGGTCACCCTGGGGCTCAACCTGTTCTCCCAGGGCGTCGACCCGATGATCGACTTCGCCGACATCGACGAGATCCGCCGGACCGTGGAGTACTGCAACCAGCTGCCGGTGCAGGAGCGCCACCCGTACGGCGGGGACCTGGTCTACACCGCTTTCTCCGGCTCCCACCAGGACGCGATCAAGAAGGGCTTCGACGCGCTGGCCCGGGACGCCGCCGCCGCCGGGGTGCCGGTGTCGGAGTTCCCGTGGGGCGTTCCGTACCTGCCCATCGACCCCAAGGACGTCGGGCGCTCGTACGAGGCCGTCATCCGGGTCAACTCGCAGTCCGGCAAGGGCGGCGTGGCCTACCTGATGAAGACCGAGCACGCGCTCGACCTGCCCCGCCGGCTGCAGATCGAGTTCTCGCAGGTGGTGCAGCGGGTCACCGACTCCGAGGGCGGCGAGGTCGACGCCGGGCAGCTCTGGTCGGTGTTCTCGGCCGAATACCTGGTGCCCGGGCCGATCCGGCTGGTCTCCCACCAGTCGTCCACTGTGGACGGTGTGGTGACGGTGACGGCGGCGGTGACCGTCGACGGGGTGGCGCAGACGATCACCGGCCGCGGGAACGGGCCGATCGCGGCGTTCACGGCCGGGCTGGCCCCGCTGGGCTGGGACGTGCGGGTGCTCGACTACGCCGAGCACGCGCTGTCCGCCGGTGGGGACGCGCGGGCCGCGGCCTACCTCGAGGTGCAGATCGGCGAGCGGGTGCTGTGGGGGGTCGCGGTCGACGAGAACATCGTCACCGCCTCGCTGCACGCGGTCCTCAACGCGGTCGCCCGGGTCGCCCGGGGCTGACCCGCCGCTCCCATGGTCGCGGCGGCCGTTCGCTGCGACCATGGGGTGGTGACCGGGCCGGAGCTGCTCGTGTCCGGGTCCGCCCGGCCGCCGTCCCGGCCGTCCCGGCCGTCCCGGCGCCGGCTGGCCGGCGTCGCCGCCGTCCTGGTCGCCGGCGTGGTCGTGCTGGCCGCCCGGGCCGATGGCGACCCGCCCGCCCCGCGGGCCGTGCCCGCCCCGGTGGTCCCCCCGCCGGCCGGCGTCGTGCGGCCGCCGCCGTACCTGGTCTTCGACGTGACCGTGGCCGGCGACCGTGTCTACGCGCTGGCCAGGGTGTGCGGGAAGACCCGGACCTGCGGTTACCGGCTGCTGGCCTTCGCCAGCGGCCGGTGGACCAGCACGCCGCTGGCCGTGCCGCGCACGGCCGAGGTGCCCGGCCGGCTGCTGGTCACCGGCCAGTCCCTCGCCGTCCTCGACGGCTCCGTGCCGGGGGCCTACGTCAGCACGGACGGCGGCCGGACCTTCCGCACCCGCCCGGCCCGCACCGGCCCGCCGGTCCCGGCGGTCCCGGACGGCCTGGTCGCGGAGCTGGGCGAGCGCGGCGTCGGCGTCTTCGACCCGGCCACCGGCGCCTGGCGCCCGCTGGCGACGCAGCCCATGACCGGCCTGCGCTCGGTCGCCGCGACCGGCCGCACGCTGCGGGCCGTCGCCCGCCAGGGCACCGCGCTGGTCGTCGCCACCAGCACCGACGCCGGCCGGACCTGGACCCGGGCCACGGTGACCCGGGTGGCGTACCGGACCCCGGAGCTGGCCCTGGTCGGGGCGGCCGACGGCTCGGCCTACCTGGTGGTGACCCGGCCGCTGGCGGCGGGCGAGCCCGGTGTGGCCGCGATCTGGCACAGCGGCCCGACCTGGACCCAGTCGGCCGACTTCCTGCAGCAGGGCGGCAGCACCCCGCGGTTCAGCAACGCGGTGGCCACGCCGACCGGCGGGGTGCTGCTGGCCGACGGCCTCACCGGCGGGGTCCTGGCCTACGACACCGGCCGCGAGGTGCTGGCCGTGCCGCCGGGCGGGACCGGCGACCCGCCGCTGATCCCGTACCTGCTGCGGTCGGACGCGGCCGGCACGGTCGCCGCGGTCACCGCCGACGGCGGGCACCTGCTGCTGCGGCGCAGCACCGACGTCAGCTGGACGGTCGTCCCGCTGCCGGCCTGATCCGGGCTTACCGTCAGGGGTGTGGCCGAGGTGCTCAGTGGCGGCGGCGACGGCCCGGTCCGGCCGCGGCGGTGGCCGGCGGTCGCAGGCGCGCTGGCGTTCGCGGCCGTGGTCGTCGTGCAGGCCCACCGGGTCGACCCGGTGCCGGCGCCGTCGCCCCCGCCTCGGCCCATCGCCGCCCCGGCCGTGACCAGCGTGGTGTCGGTCGCCGTGGGCGCGCGCTGGAGCTACGCGCTGGTGTCGGTGTGCGACAGCCAGATCGTGCACGAGTGCGACTACCGGGTGCACCGGTGGGAGCCGGCCGAGCCCCGCTGGCGGCCGCTGCCGATGCACGTCAGCGGGCGTACGACGACCGGGCTCGACGTCACCCTGCGGCTCACCGGCACCGACCGGATCGCGCTGGTGCATCGCAACGAGGTCGTCGTCTCCTCGCCCGACGGCGGCACCACGGTCCACACCGCGCGGCTGCGGCGCGGCCCGCCGATCGCGGCCCTGCCGGCCGGCGGCATCCTCGCCGACGGTCTCTGCGACGGCTGCGACGAGCGGGTCACCGTGCTCGACCCGGCCACCGGGGACGTCCGGGCGCTGACGGCCCAGCCCGCCTTCCAGGGCTTCGGGCTCCGGCTGGCCCGGGCCGAGGGGGCCGTGCTCTGGGTCGCCCAGATCGGCCCGGCCTCGGCCAGCACCGCGGTGAGCCGGGACGGCGGCCGGTCCTGGCGTACCGTGCCGCTGTCCCGGGGCCTGCTGCAGACCGGCCCGGTGGTGCTGACCGGCCGTCCCGGCGGCGGGGCATACCTGGTCGGGCTGCGCGACGACGCACTGCGGCCGGACGTGCGGCGGATCGCCGGGCCGGCCGGGAGCTGGGAGCGGCTGACCCCGGCGACCGGGCCGGTCACGGCGTACTCGGCCGTGGTGGACGAGTGGGGGCTGCTGGTAGGGGACTCCGACGGGAAGGCCTGGCGGCTGCTCAGCGACGGCCGGTTCCTGGAGCTGCCGGGCGTGCCCGGCTTCCTGGCCGGCGGTCCGGGGCGAGTGCTGGCCGGGCTGCCGCCGACGCCCGGCACCGTGCAGTTCTCCCACGACGGCGGGCTGACCTGGCGCTACGAACGCTTCGGGCGCTGAGCACCGACCAGGGCCGGACCTGGCGGACCCGGCCGGCCCCGACCGCGGTGGTGGCCGCCACCCTGCGCGGCCGGATCCCGGACCGGCTCGTGCCTCGTACGACGAGGGCGAGATCTGGCGGACGGAGACGATCGGCTAGACGTCGAGCAGCCGGCGGCCGGAGAACGCGCGGCCCAGGGTGACCTCGTCCGCATACTCCAGGTCGCCGCCGACGGGCAGGCCGCTGGCCAGCCGGGTCACCGTCAGGCCCGTCGGCTTGATCAGCCGGGCCAGGTAGGTCGCGGTCGCCTCGCCCTCCAGGTTGGGGTCGGTGGCCAGGATCAGCTCCGTCACCACCCCGTCCTGCAGGCGCAGCAGCAGCTCCCGGACCTTGAGGTCGTCCGGCCCGATGCCCTCGATCGGGCTGATCGCCCCGCCGAGCACGTGGTAGCGGCCGCGGAACTCGCGCGTCCGCTCGATCGCGACGACGTCCTTGGGCTCCTCGACCACGCAGATGACGGTCAGGTCCCGGCGCGGGTCCCGGCAGATGCGGCACTCCTCCGCCTCGGCCACGTTGCCGCAGACCTTGCAGAACTTGACCTCGTCCTTCACCCGCTGCAGGACCGCGGCCAGCCGGGTCACGTCGGCGGGCTCGGCCGCGAGCAGGTGGAAGGCGATCCGCTGCGCGCTCTTCGGACCGATGCCCGGCAGCCGGCCGAGCTCGTCGATCAGGTCCTGGACCGCGCCCTCATACACAGGTCCCTACATCCCCAGGCCGAGGCCGCCCATGCCCTGGGTGAGCGGACCCATCCGCTGCCCCGCCAGGTCCTGGGCCGCCCGGTTGGCGTCCCGGATCGCGGCGACCACCAGGTCCTGCAGGGTCTCGACGTCGTCCGGGTCGACCACGCTCGGGTCGATGACCACGGACTTGAGCTCGTTGGAGCCGGAGACGGTGGCGGTCACCAGGCCGCCGCCCGCGGAGCCGGTCACCTCCGTCTGGGCCAGCTCCTCCTGCGCGGCGAGCAGC
>DATDKW010000016.1:0-5775 GCA_036519715.1 Mycobacteriales bacterium | reverse complement strand
CGAGAAGCTGGCCGACTTCGACGTCTTCCACCCCGAGCGGATGGCCTCGCGCATCCTCGGCATGGGCGACGTGCTCACCCTCATCGAGCAGGCCCAGTCGGCCTTCGACGAGGACGAGGCCGAGCGGATGGCGGGCAAGCTCGCCTCCGGCAACAACTTCACCCTCGAGGACTTCCTCGAGCAGATGATGGCGATCCGCAAGATGGGCCCGATCTCCAACCTGCTCGGGCTGATGCCGGGCATGGGGCAGATGAAGGACCAGATCGCCAACATCGACGACCGGGACCTGGACCGGACGGCGGCGATCATCCGCGGCATGACCCCGGCCGAGCGGCAGGACCCGAAGATCATCAACGGGTCCCGGCGGGCCCGGATCGCCCGCGGGTCGGGCGTCAGCGTGTCCGAGGTCAACGGCCTGGTCGACCGGTTCTTCGAGGCCCGCAAGATGATGCAGCAGATGGCGGGCGGGATGGGGTTGCCGGGCATGCGCCGGACCTCCAAGACCCGGGGCAAGAAGGGGAAGAAGGGCAAGGGCCGGGGGCCGACGCCGCCGAAGGTGCGGGGCGGGATGCCGGCCCTGCCGCCGGGGGCGCTCAACCAGCTGCCGCCCGGCATGCAGATGCCGGACCTCTCCAAGCTCAACCTGCCGAAGAAGTAAGCCCCACCGGCACGCCCGAAACCGGCCCCGGCCCGGCCGGGTCGGCCGCGGTTGGGATGCGCCGCGGGGCGGTCAGGGCCAGCAGCAGCGCCAGGACCAGCACCACCGCCGCGACCAGCCAGGCCGAGGTTCCGACCCCGGAGCCCTGGGTCAGGCGGCCGAAGCCGATCGAGAACGGCAGGAACAGCAGCCAGGACAGCGTCCCGGCCCCGGACGCCACCCCGGCCCGGACGGACGAGCCGACCGCGTCGTGCAGGAGCCGCCCGGCGTGGATCGCCACCACCGCCAGCAGGACCGCCAGCGCGGTCTGGGCCGCGATCACCACCGGCAGCGGTCGCTCGCCGGTCAGCCCCAGCGGGAGCAGCGCGAGCAGGCCGGCCAGCCCGAACAGGGTCGGCCGGTGGTCCAGCCGCAGCCGCCCGGCCAGCAGCCCGCCGATCCCGAGCGTGGCCACCAGCCCGGCCCAGTACGGCCCGAAGGCGGCGGCCGGCGCGTCCGCCGCGACCAGCCACAGCGGCCCGAACTCGAACAGCGTCTGGGACAGCAGCGCGGCCAGCGCCACCAGCAGCATCGCCTGCCGGGCGGCCGGCTGCGACACCATCGCGCGCAGCGTCGTGGCCAGGTGCCGGTGCAGCGCGACCGGCTCGGCCGCCCGGTGCAGCCCGGCTCCCGGAAGCGGGCCAGCGCGATCACGGCCAGCAGCCCGAACGGCACGGTCACGAAGTACGTCACCCGCGGCGAAGTCCAGCCGGCCAGCAGCCCGCCGGCGACCGCGCTGGTCGCCAGCGCCGCGCTCTCCACCAGGTTGACCCGCCCGATCCAGCGCTCGTACCCGGCGCTGGAGCCGGTCTCCTCGACCACGGTGTCGTAGACGATGCTGTCCACGGTGCCGGAGCTGGCCGCGAAGTAGACGCCCAGCACCATGGCCGCCAGCACGTACGTGCCGACGCCGGTGCTCAGGCCGCCGATGAGCGAGCTGGCCGCCAGCGCCAGGCAGGCCAGGATCAGCAGCCCGCTGCGGCTCCACCGGTCGGCCAGCACGCCCGAGGGCACCTCGAAGATCGGGACCACGGCCGCGTACGCCGCCGCCATCAGCCCGATGGAGGCGGCGTCGAAGCCGATCCCGGTCTGGAACAGCTTCTCCACCGGGACCCAGAGCATGAAGCCCTGCAGGCCGATGCCGACCTGGAGCGGCCGCAGGCGGCGGGCGAGTCGCGGGTCCATGGACGCCTCCGTGATAGGGAACGATCCCTAACATAGCGCAAGAGGGGAACGTTCCCTAACATGTATTCATGACGACGACCCAGGTACGGCGGAGCTCGGCCGAGACGCGGGCGCACGTGCTCGCGGTGGCCGGGGAGCTCTTCTACACCGACGGCATCCGGGCCACCGGCATCGACCGGGTCGCGGCCGCGGCCGGGGTCGCGCCGACCACGCTCTACCGGCTGTTCGCCAGCAAGGACGACCTGATCGCGGCCTACCTCGAGGACGGCCGCGAGCACTACCTGGCCTGGCTGGACCGCGGGCTGTCCGCGGCCGGGACGCCGGCCGAGCGGCTGCTGGCCGCCTTCGACGAGCAGGCCGCGGCCGCGGCGTCGGAGGGCTTCCGGGGCTGCCCGTTCCTGATGGCGCTGGCCGAGTTCCCCGACCCCGCACACCCGGCCCACGCCACCGCGGTCCGGACCAAGGCCGAGGTCCGGGACCGGCTGCGGGCCGTGGCCGCGGAGCTGCCCGACCCGGACGGGCTGACCGACCGGCTGCTGCTGGTGATGGAAGGCGTCTACGCGACCATCCAGGCCTTCGGGCCGGACGGGCCGGCGGTGCAGGCCCGGGCCGTGGCCGAGCTGATCCTCAGTGCGGTTCCCAGGCGGCGGGGTCGGCGGCCAGCTCGCTGATCCGGGCCGGCAGCGTGCCCGCGGCCACGTCGGCCAGGGTGACCGCCTCCAGCACGTCCCGGAGGTTGGCCCGGACCGCGATCCAGACCTCCTGCAGGGCCCGGGCCGCCCCCGCGTACTCCAGGTCCTCCGGGCGGACGCCGCGGACCCAGGCCAGTGGGCCGTCGACGGCCCGGATCACGTCCGCGACGGTGATCGCGGCCGCCGGCCGGTCCAGCCAGTAGCCGCCGTCGGCGCCGCGCTGGCTGCGGACGATCCCGGCCTCACGCAGGTCGCGCAGGATGCTGCCCAGGAACGGGTACGGGATGTCCTGGGCCTGGGCGATGGCGTCGCCCTTGACCGGGCGGTCGGCGGAGCCGGCGAGGTGGACCGCGGCCCGGACCGCGTAGTCCGCCTTCGCCGAAAGGTGCATATTCTCAGTTTCTTGGGGGTTCCGCCGGTTCGCCAGCACTGAGCGGTCGCTTGTGGTTCCGCCGGTTGGCCAGCACTGCTGGTCTCCTGGTCGTTCCTTCGCCAGCACTGCTGGTCTCGTGGTCGTTCCGCCGGTCGGCCAGCGCCGGCCGGGCGTCGCGGCCTACTCGTGCAGCTCGGTGCGCAGCTCGTGGGCGCCGTCCGGGCGGGTGACCTCGTAGTAGATCCGGGTGGAGCCGTCCGGCAGCGGCACCACCGACAGGTAGCGGACGCCGCCGCCGCCGAAGGGGGACCGGACCGGGTCGCCGTCCAGGGCGGTCAGCGAGCCGAACAGCCCGTCCGGGCCGAGCGTGCCGGTGGCCAGGCCGGTCAGCTCCTCCCAGTTCTGCTCGGCGGTCGCCCGCCCGTCGTACGCGGCCTCGATCGTGTCGCCGGCCGGCAGCACCGCGGTGACCCGGACCCCGCGGGCGTCCCACCGGCCGTCCCGGCCGGACAGGACCGGCCCGTGCCAGGTCCAGGAGATCCCGTCCGGGCTGGTGGCGTACTCGGTGGTCATCCGGTCGGCGTCGTCCCAGCGCTGCAGCGGGTGCACGGACGCCCACAGGTGCCAGCGGTCGCCGGCCCGCAGCAGCACCGGGTCCTTGACCCCGGCGGTCTCGTCGCCGGGTAGCACGGTCCGGGCCGGGGCGGTGGTCAGCCCTTCCGGGGTGGCGGCCTCCAGCAGGTCGACCCGCCAGTGCTTGGAGTCGGGGGTGGCGCAGCTGACGTACACCCGCCAGCGGCCCTCGGGCGTCACCGTCAGCGCCGGCCGCTCCAGCGACTCGGCCCCGAACCGGTCCCGCTCCAGCCAGGCGATCTCGGTGAACCGCACCCCGTCGGCCGAGGCCGCGATCACGTTGCGGATCCCGCGGCCCTCGCCGATCGGCCGCCGCAGCCGGTAGGCCAGGTAGAACGTGCCGTCGAGGAGCACCGCGCTCGGCGCCCCGGCCCAGGCCCCGGCACCGTCGGAGGGCGGCGACACCACCAGCGCGGACGCGCTGAGGCGGGGGAGCGGGAGGGCGGCGCGGTTGCGGGTCGAGGTCACGTCATGAACCCTGCCATACTTTTCCATGTAGCTTGGTCGGAAAAGCGGATCGAGGGTGGGGGACCGTGACGCTTCCTGACTTCCTGCTGGTCGGGGCACCGAAAGCGGGCACGACGGCGCTGCACGTGGCCCTGGCCCGGCACCCGCAGCTCTACCTCTCGCCGGTGAAGGAACCGAAGTTCTTCCTCACCGACGGCGCGCCGCCGGCCGGTCCGGGCGGGCCGGGCGACGCCCAGACCTTCCGCGAGTACGTCTGGCGGCGGCCGGACTACGAGGCGCTGTTCGCGGCCGCGCCGGCCGGGACCCTGGCGGGCGAGTCGACCACGCTGTACCTGCGCGACCCGGCCGCGCACGTCCGGATCGCGACGCTCCTGCCGCAGGCGCGGCTGGTGGCGGTGCTGCGGGACCCGGTCGACCGGGCCCACTCCAACTGGACCCACCTGCGCTCGGCCGGCCTGGAGCCGGAGGCCGACTTCCTGCGGGCCTGCGCGCTGGAGCCGTCCCGGGCCGCGCGCGGGTGGGGGCCGTTCTGGCGCTACCTCGACCTGGGCCGCTACGGCGCGCAGCTGGAACACCTCTACTCGGTCTTCCCGCGCGCGCAGGTGCACGTGGTGCTCTACCGGGACCTGCGGCGGGAGCCGGTGTCCACATTGGACGGCATCTGCGCCTTCCTGGGCGTGGACACCGGGCTGGTGGGCACGGTGCCGGCCGAGAACGTGACCGCGGCCGCGGCCCAGTCCCGGCTCGACCGCGCCGTCGGCACCGTGCTGCCGGCCTTGGACCGGCTGCCGGCCGCCGTCCGGGCGCCGGTGACGACCCGGGTCCGGCGCCGGCTGCAGCGGGAGCAGCGGACCCGGACGCCGCTCACGCCGCAGGAGCGCTCCGAGCTGCTGCCGGTCTTCGACGAGGACATCACGCTGCTGGAGAAGCTGACCGGCCTGCACCTGGACCACTGGCGCGCCGAACAGGCCCACACCAGACCGCCCCTGGAGATCACAGGCAGGTTCGGCACCGCCCACTCCGACATCGACCGTCCGCTCTGAGCCGACCCTGCATAGTGATGCCGTGAAGATCTCGCCGGAGGTGGAGGGCGCGCTCGAGAGCGGGCGCGCCGTGGTCGCGTTGGAGAGCACGATCCTGGCCCACGGGCTGCCCCCGGGCCGGAACCGGAAGGTGGCGGCCCGGCTGGAGGACGTGGTCCGGCAGGCCGGTGCGGTCCCGGCGACGATCGCGGTGCTGGGCGGGCAGCCGGTGCTGGGCCTGTCCGACGCCGAGCTGGACCGGGTCTGCGACCCGGACGCGGGGCTGGTCAAGCTGTCCCGCCGCGACCTCGGTCCGGCGTACGGGCTGGGCCGCGACGGCGCCACCACGGTCGCCGCCACCGCCGCGCTGGCCGCCGCGGCCGGCATCCGGCTGTTCGCGACCGGCGGCCTGGGCGGGGTGCACCGCGGCGCCTCGGCCTCGTACGACGTGTCGGCCGACCTGGACGTGCTGGCGACCACGCCGGTGCTGGTGGTGTGCTCCGGGGTGAAGTCGGTGCTGGACATCGGGGCGACGCTGGAGGCGCTGGAGACCCGGTCGGTGCCGGTGCTGGGCTACCGGACCGAGGCGTTCCCCGCGTTCTACCTGCGCGAGTCGGCGTACCCGGCGCCATGGACGGTCGGCGGCCCGGACGAGGTGGCGGCGGTGGCCCGGGCCCACTTCGGGTCGGTTCCCGGGTCGGCGGG
>DATDKW010000015.1:0-2568 GCA_036519715.1 Mycobacteriales bacterium | reverse complement strand
ACGACCGCGACGGGACACGCGGCATGCCTGACGACGTGACCGGCGACCGAGCCCAGCAGTCCCGAACGGCCGGCGCCGACGACGACGAGGCCGCAGCCCGAACTCGCCTCGATCAGGGATGACGCTGCGCCGGCAAGCATCGTCCGATGCTCCACGCTGACCGAGGGGTGATGGGCCAGCGCCGGTCCCAGTCCGTCCTCCTGCACGTCACGCAGCACCGCCATGACGCCGTCCGAGCTCGACGCGGACTCGACCGGGAAGGCGGCCGGCGGCGCCGGCCACACCGGCGGAGCGGCGGTGAGCGCCACCAGCGGCACCCGGCGGCGGTCAGCGGCCGCGGCCGCGAACTCGACCGCCCGGGCGGTCTCCGGCGCATCGTCGACCCCCACCAGCACTGGCCCCGCCCATGCCGAGCTGTTGCCGCGGACAACCACGACAGGACCCGGCGGGTGTCGGACCAGCCGCTCACTGACCGACCCGAGCAGCAACCCGGAGAACGCACCGAGACCGCGACAGCCGACCACAAGGAGATCGGATCCGGCGGCAGCGGCTGTGAGTGCCGGCACCACATCGCCGACCACGACGTTCACGGAGACGTCGACGTCCGCGCACTCATCCGCGGCCTGATCGACCGCCTGCTCGGCGATGTCGGTGGCGTCCCGACGCACGAGCTGCGGGCTCGTCCAGAGCATGGGACGCCCGCGTGCATCCTCTATCGCGACACAGCACACGCTCAGACCGGCACCGACGAGGTCCGCCTCCCGGACCGCCCACCGCACCGCCAGCAGGCTCGGCCCGCTTCCATCGACCCCGACGACGACCGTACCGGCCATGTCCGCCCCCTTGATCACAGACCCACGCTCCGCCCGCGAGTGTCCGCTGACCAGAGCAGGAGGACCCGGATCGCGCCGCATCGCGCCGGCGCACGGTCCGGCGCCACCTTCGACGTCGGGAGGCTGACCTGTGGCGCCCTATGTCCGACGTTCGACACGGCGGGCACGGCAGGATCGTCCTTCCTCAGGCCCCGCAGCACCGCAAGGGCCCCAGGGTCACGGGGACGACCGTTCTTTTCCCGGTCATCGCTGTCGCTCCCGCCGGCCCAACAGCGACACCCAGCCCGGCCTCCAGCTGCCGGTCGGGCAGGGACGCGAGTCCCGGCTCTGTCGCCCGGCGGCAGGACGGGTCGGTGCAGTGCCACCGGCTTGATCTTCGGCCCGCAACATCTTGGGCGTCGCGCGGATACGGCGCGGCGGTGGGCTCCGACCGTCCACAGGTGACGGTCGGACTTCGGGCGAGGTCGCGACTCGGCCGGGTGTTACTGAAGGCGGCCGAGACGCCGTCGCTCGGCACAGGAACCTGCTGCTGTACCACGTCTACGAGCGTGGGAAACAGGTGAGGCCTCATGCGGCATACGGCCGACATCACGTGCGCGGTCGCAACCGCGACGCTGGGGAGGCTCGGGGTCTACACCCGCGTCCTCTCGTCCTTGGGACGGGACCAATGGCAGGACTTCCGGCACTTCTGCGGGGACGGTGCACGCGGTCGAATGGAGGATGCAGGATCGTATGGACGCGGTCCCTGTGGAGGAGATCGGACATGAGCATTGAGGGGATCGGCGTCCTGGTTGGCGTGGACGAGTCAGACTGTTCGCAGGTGGCGTTGGCCTGGGCGGCGGCGGACGCGGCGGCCCGCCGGGCGCCGCTGACCATCGCAACCGTGGTGGACCTGCCTCGTCTGGCCGACATCCCGCTCAGCACTGAGGTGGTCGACACGGCTCAGCGGAGCGCGCAGCGCCGGCTGGACGCCGCGGTGGCCCGTGCCCGGGAGGGAGCGGGCGGCGTCCCGGTGCAGAGTCGGGTGCTGACCGGTGACCCGGCGGCCGAGCTGGTGCGGTTGGCGACCGGCGCCGAGGAGGTCGTGGTCGGCTCACACGGCACCGGACGGTTGGGGCGGCTGCTGATCGGCGCGGTCGGGAGCCGGGTCGCCGAGCACGCGCCCTGCCCGGCCGTGGTCGTCCGCGGCCGGCCGGCCGGTGGGCCGGTCGTCGTGGGCATCGACAGCTCCCCAGACAGCGAGGCGGCCCTCGAGTATGGCTTCACCTACGCGGACCGGCACGGCCTGCCGCTGGTGGCGCTGCATGTGTACACGCCGGGGGCGGTCATCTACCCGGTCATGCCGTTCCCGGCTCCGCCCTACCCGGTCGAGGAGGAGCTGGCCCGCATCCGGGCCGAGGCCGTCCGCACCGCTGAGCAGGGCGTCGGGACGTGGATGGAGAAGTACCCGGAGGTCGACTCTCGTACGGACGTGGCCGAAGGCGGAGCGGCGCAGAAGCTGGTCGAGGCGAGCCGGACGGCCAGCCTTCTGGTGGTTGGTACCCGCGGGCACGGTGGGCTGGCTGGAATGCTGCTCGGGTCGGTGAGCCACGCAGTGCTCCGGCACGCGCACAGCCCCGTCGTCATCGCCCGCTGACTGGGCCGCCGGAACACCACGTGGGAGGCCGACCGCGGCCACAGGGCGCCGGCGCCGGCGCCGCAGGAGCGTCGTCAAGCCGAACCGATATGGGTTCTT
>DATDKW010000014.1:0-12943 GCA_036519715.1 Mycobacteriales bacterium | reverse complement strand
GTCCGGTCGCGGTGCGCCGATCTCGGCGTCCCTTTCCTCGCCAACCCCTTCGTCTTCTCACTCGATCCCGATGGCGGTCGGCCGCTGTTGCCGCACTCGGTCAGCCAGCTATTCGAGGCGTCGGCCTGGGTGACGCTTTCCTCTCCTAAAGCGGGTGCCGCAGGTTCGAATCCTGCCGGGGGCACCACACCGAAGGTCACGTTCGCGCTGGAGGACTGTCGCGATCGGCTTCCCGGATTTGGTCACGATCCGCAGCGCACCAGCACGGAAGTATGGATCGAGCGTGCGGCGTACTACCTCTCTTCATCGAGGTCTTCTCGGGATGAGGGGAGGTTCCGTCACCGACTCAGGTCGATGTGACGGAGGGCTGCCAGGCCGGCGATGTCACATCCATCGCGTCGGGTGCGTCAGGCGGGCATGAACACTCTCGCGTTCACCCGGACCGGCGGCGGGGACCCGCTCGTGCTGCTGCACGGCCTCGGATCCTTCCGGCAGGCATGGGACCCGGTGATCCCCGCCCTCGCCGCGGTCGCCGACGTCGTTGCGGTCGATCTGCCCGGGTTCGGCGATTCGCCGGCGCTGCCCGAAGGCGTGGAGCCCTCGCCCGCAGCGCTCGCCCTCGCTGTCGCCGGCCTGCTCGACGAGCTCGGGCTGGAGATGCCCCACGTCGCCGGGAACTCGCTGGGTGCCTGGGTGGCGCTCGAGCTGGCCGCCGTCCGGCCGGTGGCCTCGCTCACCCTGCTGTCGCCTCCGGGTCTCTGGCCCGAGGGCACCCCGCTGTACTGCCGGGTGAGCCTTCGCGCGTCGTGGTGGCTGGCTCGGCACGCGCGCCGGCCGATCGACGCCGTCGTCGGCACCCGGGCTGGCCGTGGCGTGGTGCTCGGTCAGATCCTGGGCCGTCCCGGCCGGATGTCACCCGCGCAGGCGCGCGCCGGCATCCACGCTCTCGCCGATGCGCCGGGGTTCGAGGCCGTGCTCCGCGCGACGGCGCACCGTCGGTACCAGGCGCCTCACGAAATCGACGTACCGACCACCCTGGCGTTCGGCTCGCGGGACCGGCTCCTGATCTCGCGGAGGTGGCGCCGGGTGGACGAGCTCCCTGCCGGCACGCGCGTGGCGGCTCTGCCGGGCTGTGGCCACGTCCCGATGACCGACGACCCGGCCGCGGTCGCGGCGCTGGTCGCTGCGCCGCTCAGTGGAGCCGGACGAGTGCCAGCTTCTCAGGGTTCAGCTGAACGTCCAGAGCCGCGATCCGTCCCTCGGGCGTGACGTCGAAGGCGACGACGCCGATGGCTTTGCCGTCCTGGGCGAACACCAGGCCCGGCTCGCCGTTCACCAGCCGGACCTCGACGACCGTACCGGGCTCGGCCCGGCCGAGGACGCCGAGCAGGAGGCGCGCGACGTTGTCGGCGCCGTGGACGGCCTTGCGCGCGGCCTGAACGACCCCGCCGCCGTCGGCCCGGTAGACCACCGACGGGTCGAGCAGCCCGACGAGCGCGAGCAGGTCCCCGCCCGCGCTGGCGGCCAGGAAGGCCTCGACGACGCGTTGGTGGGTCTGGGCGTCGGCGTCCTGGTGGCGGGCGCCGGTCGCCACCTGCTGGCGGGCCCGGCTGGCGAGCTGGCGCACCGCGGCGGGCGTGCGCCCCAGCACGTCGGCGACCTGCTCGAACGGGATACCGAAGGTGTCGTGCAGGACGAACGCCGCGCGCTGGGCCGGCGACAGGGACTCCAGCACGACCAGGAGCGCGAAGCTCAGCTCGTCGGCCAGCGCGGCGGCCTGCTCGGGGTCGACCCACTGCTGGTGCGCGGCCGCCACGCGGGGCTCGGGCAGCCACGGTCCCACGTAGGTCTCCTTGCGCCGGCCGGTTGCCCGCAACTGGTCGAGCGCGAGCCGGGTCGCCGTCGTGGTCAGCCACGCGGGTAGGTCCCGCGGCGCTGTGGATGCGTCCGTGGCGGCCCGCTGCAGGCGGATCCAGGTCTCCTGGACGACGTCCTCGGCGTCCGCGAGGCTCCCGATCATCCGGTATGCCAGGGACACGAGACGGGGGCGCTCGGTCGTGAAGGCCCGGCCCAGCTCCTCTCGGCGCTCGGTGTCCACGCCGCCGATCCTCTCCTGTCTCATGTCCTCTTGACGCCGCCGGCCGGCCCGGTGAGCCACATATGGGGAGTCGGTCGGTCCACCGGCGGTTCCGAGTGTCGAACGTGGCGCCGCACGAGGTGCACCGACGCTCATGCGGGAGTAGGTCGGTGCAGGCCGCCTGGGGCGATGAGCCACTGGTCCGTCAGTCGGTCTGCTCGGAGGGGATGGGTGTGGTCGCCCGGCGGTAGGCGCCGGGTGTCGTGCCGGTGTGGCGGAGGAACGCGGCGGACAGCGCCGCTTCGGATCCGTAGCCGACCCGGGACGCGACCTTGCCGACGGTGGCACGCTCGACCCGCAGGAGGGTCATCGCCTTGCGCATGCGGCAGTGCAGGACGTAGTCCATCGGTGGCCGGCCGACAGTGCGGGTGAATCTCGCGGCGAAGGCGGCGCGGGACAGCCCGGCCGCGCGGGCCAGGGACTCCACGGTCCAGGGCGCGGCCAGGTCCGCGTGCAGGGCGGCGAGCGCTCCGGCGACGTGGGGATCGCGCAGGCCCCGCAGCCAGCCCGGCTCGTCCGCGCTCTCCAGATGGTGCCGCAGGGCCCGGGTGACCAGGGCGTCGGAGAGCCGGGCCATGACGATGTCGCTTCCGGCGCCGCCCTGTTCGGTCTCGGCGACGAGCGCGGCGGTCAGGCCGGAGAGCCAGGCAGGGGCGCGGCCCTGCTGGCCCGGCACGTGGATGCAGGCAGGAAGGCCGGCAACGGCGGGATGGTCTTCCTGTCCGAGGAAGAACGCGCCGCAGACGATGCGCGTCTGCTCGCCCTGCCCGCCGGCGCTCAGTGTGGTGCCGGAGGTGCGTTCGGCCAGGGCGAGAGAGGACAGCAGCGGGGCCCGGCTGCCGTCCGGTGAGCGGAGCTCGTGGGAGTCGGCCCGGGGCAACACGACCAGGTCCCCGGACTCCAGCGGCGTGGACGGTGCTCCCGCCACCGTCAGCAGGCAGCGGCCGCTGACCACGATGTGCACCCCGCGCAGTCCGCCGTCGAAGCGCAGTCGCCATGGCGCACGTAGCGACAGCGAGCGGTAGGTCGCGCTGTCCAGCCGGAGTTCGCGGAGGACCGCGCTGAGGACATCCACCCCGACTCCAGGAGCAAGACGATCGATGAAGCAATCCGGACGCTCAGTCATGGATGGTCTCGCTCGGCGTCCGTAGCGTCCAGCTCCAACGACACCGTCCGCACAACCAACGGAGCGCACCAGTGACGACCACACCGATCCGGGAAACCGCCCAGGAGACGACCGCCCGCGACCTGCTCGGCATCCTCGTGGTGTCGCTGCCGGTGACCGACCTGGCCCGCAGCGCCGCCTGGTACCGGGATCTGCTGGAGCTCGACTACGTCCGCGAATTCGGCGACGACGCCGCCGTCACCGGCTGCGCGCTCGCCGACTTCACCGCCCGCTACATGATCGCCCTGCGACTCCGCTCCACCACCGAGGGCCAGGCCGACCTCCGAGGCGAGCACCCGATCATCCTCGAGGCCCGCGATGACGCCGCCGCCGGACGCATCCGCAGCCGGGCGGACGCGCTCGGCATCCCGCACACGAGCGGAACCCACGCCGACGGGACATGGACCGAGTTCGTCGACCCCGACGGCATCTGCCTGCGCCTGGTCCACGATGCCGCCGGCCCCCAGCGGTTCATGGGCGTTCGCTTCACCGATTCCGGCACCTCGTTCTACGACCAGCCGCGGCTGACGCTGCCGGAGCAGCACTGGTGAGATGCACGCTCATCGGGTACGCGGCGGCCGTCACCCGAGCAGCGGTGGCGGACAGGCCGTCCACCTCGAGCACGTCCCGGTCGCAGGACGGCGCCGACCCGGCCGGGTCGGCGCGCTAGGAGCGGGAGCGCGGGGGCCGGGAGGAGACGCCGGGGAGCCGGGTCGTGCCCGGCCCGGCCAGATCCGTGGCGGCGGTCGAGGTGCGGCCGGTGAGCAGCAGGAGTATCGCCCGGATGGGTCCGCTCACGTCGGCGCCCGAACCCACCGTCCAGTCCAGGTCCGTGGCAGTGAGCCGGAGACCGCGCAGCCGGTGCTTCGCCCAGAACGGCCATCCCATCGTCCAGACCCGGCTGGCGCCCTCGCCGGCCGCGTCGGCGGGCATCGGCAGGTCGAGGCCGAGCGGGACTGCGATGTCCTGGCCGTGCACCAGGACGTCGTAGAGCACGTTGCGGTGACTGCTCACCGACGGCACCTTGCGCGACCCGGCATGCTCGCGAAGGTCGGCGACGAGCTGCGCGGTGGGCCGTGCCGCTCGGCGCACGGACATGGCGGTGTTGAGCCGGTGGAAGCTCCCGCCGGCCTTGACTCCCTGCCAGAGTAGTTCTCCCGGCGTGGGTGGCAGCTCGCCCAGCGACAGGTGAGCGGCCACGTCCCGGACCCGCCAACCGGCACACAGTGACGGGGCCTCCCACTGCTCGGCGGACAGCTTTCCCAGCAGGTCGGCGATCGCCAGCCGTTGCTGCTCGATGATCTCCCAGCTGCGGTCGGCGTCCATAGGCTCCGCCCTCCCCGGCCCACCAGATTAGTCAGATCTTCTGACTAATGTAGCGGAGGGCGAAGCTGGTCACCAGCCCCGGCCCACGGGTCGGTGATCTCCCGCAGCCTGGTCAGAGCGTCCCGGAGCTGGGCCGTTCTCTCGGCGCCCAGGTGCGCGGTCCACCGTGCCTCGACCTGCGCCACCACGTCCTGACTCGCCCGCACCGCCGCGGCACCCCGTTCGGACACGACGACGAGCCGAGCCCGTCCGTCCCGGGGATCCGGCCGCCGTTCCACGTAGCCGGCGCTCTCCAACTGGTCGACCAGCGAGCCCGCGGTCTGCTTGGTCACCTGCGCCGCGGCCGCCAGGTCGGTCAGCCGCGACCCCTCACTCGCGATGCGCTGGAACACCCGCGCCTGGGCGACGGTGATGTCGTCGAATCCCGCTTCGGCCAGCGCGGCCAGCACCTCAGCCTCCATGGCTCGGTACGGGATGAACATCAGCAGCCCGAGATTCAACTCCGGCTCCGGTTCGGGTGCTGGGGAGAGCGGGGCGTGGGGCGGTAGACCAGTTCCTGGGTGTGACCGTCGAGCGTGCGGCTCTCGAGCAGCTGGAGGTCGAAGTCGCCGGCGCCGCCGAGGATCGGGCTGGTCCCGGTCCGACCGGAGATGGCGGGGAAGATCGTCACCTGGAGGCGGTCGACCAGGCCGGCGGCCATCAGGGCCCAGTTCAGCGACAGGCTGGCCTGGGAGCGCAGCGGCACGTCGGACTCCTGCTTGAGCCGGGTGACGATGTCCACGGCGTCGCCGCGCACGATGGTCGCGTCCGGCCAGCCCAGGGTGTCCTGCAACGTGGAGGAGATCACCGTCGCCGGCATGCGCATCGTCCGGACGTTCCACTCGTCGAGGGTGTTGGGATCGATGCCCGACGTCATGATCTCCGCGGTCTCCCGGAACGTGGTGGCGCCGAACACCATGCGCTGCTCGGTGTCGAACAGCGCGGCGCGGTGTTCGAGCAGCTCGGGTCCCTGCTTGCCCCAGTAGCCGCCCCAGTCGGCGCCCTCGACGAAGGAGCCGTAGCCGTCCAGAGTGGAGAAGACGTCCCAGGTATAGACAGCGGTCATGTCATGTCCCATCGTGTCGGCGGGCTTGGACGGGGCGGCTCCCGGCCCATGAGAGCAACGTAGACAACGATCACCAGCGTCGGCGGTGTCAGACGCTGTCGGTCGGCCCATCCTGGCTGCCGGAGACCTGGGCTTGACCTTGACGCAGGGTCAGGGCTGGAGGCTCACGGCATGACCACGACACCAGCCATTGAGATCGACGGGCTCACCAAGTCCTACGGCGACCAGGTCGTGCTCGCGGGCGTCGACCTGAGCGTGCCCACCGGCACGATCGTCGCCCTGCTGGGCTCCAACGGCGCCGGCAAGACCACGGCCGTGCGGATCCTGTCCACACTCCTGAAGGCCGACGGCGGGACCGCCACCGTCAACGGGTACGACGTCGCGACCCAGCCCGCGAAGGTGCGCGAGTCGATCAGCCTCACCGGGCAGTTCGCCGCTGTGGACGAGATCCTCACCGGGCGGGAGAACCTCGTGCTCGTCGCCGAACTCCGCCATCTCAGGGCCGCGGGCCGGATCGCGGACGACCTGCTGGCCCGGTTCGACCTGACCGACGCGGCCGCGCGCCGGGTGGCGACGTACTCGGGCGGGATGCGCCGCCGGCTCGACATCGCGATGAGCCTGATCGGCGACCCGCCGGTGCTGTTCCTGGACGAGCCGACGACGGGCCTGGACCCGCAGTCGCGGATCGAGGTCTGGCGTACGGTCCGCGAGCTCGCCGGCCGGGGCACCACCGTGCTGCTCACCACGCAGTACCTCGACGAGGCCGAGCAGCTGGCCGACCGGATCGCGATCCTGCACCAGGGACGGATCATCGCCGACGGCGCCCTGGCCGAGCTCAAGCGGCTGCTGCCGCCGGCCAAGGTCGAGTACGTCGAGAGGCAGCCGACCCTGGAAGAAGTCTTCCTCACGATCGTCGGCCACGCCGGCGCCGGCGCCGGAAAGTAGGGGATCCAACGATGACCAGCTACGTCCTCAGCGACACCGCGGTCCTGCTGAAGCGGTCCCTGCGGCACATCCTGCGCAGCCCGGACACGATCGTCACCACCGCGGTCACGCCGATCGCCATGCTCCTGCTGTTCGTCTACGTCCTCGGCGGGGCCATCCAGGTCGGCGGCGGCAGCTACGTCAACTACCTGCTGCCCGGGATCCTGCTCATCACCATCGCCTCCGGCATCGCCTACACCGCCTTCCGGCTGTTCACCGACGTCTCGGGCGGCATCTTCGAACGGTTCCAGTCCATGCCGATCGCCCGGTCGGCGGTGCTGTGGGGGCACGTGCTGACCTCGGTCGTGGCCAACCTGATCTCGCTGGTGCTGGTCGTGCTCGTCGCGGTGGCGATGGGCTTCCGGTCCAGCGCCGGGCCGCTGGCCTGGCTCGCGGTCGCCGGGATCCTGGTGCTGTTCACGCTCGCGCTGACCTGGCTGGCGGTCATCCCCGGGCTGACCGCGAGGTCGGTCGACGGGGTGAGCGGGTTCTCCTACCCGCTGATCTTCCTGCCCTTCATCAGCTCGGCCTTCGTGCCGACCGCCGGGATGCCGGGCCCGGTGCGCTGGTTCGCTGAAAACCAGCCGGTCACGTCGATCGTCGACACCATCCGCGATCTGTACGCCGGGCAGCCGGTCGGCGACGACGGCTGGATCGCCGTCGCCTGGTGCGCCGGTCTGCTGCTCGTCGCCTACGCGCTGGCGATGCGGACCTATCACCGCAAGATCGCCTGACCGCCGCCGGGAGCAGGAGGATGGGCGCCATGCTGACGATCGGCCAGCTCGCGTCGTACGCCGGCGTGACGATCCGCGCGGTGCGGCACTACCACGCCAAGGGCCTGCTGCCCGAGCCCGAGCGCGACTCCTCCGGCTACCGGCGCTACGACGCCGCGGCCGTGGTCGAGCTGATCAGGATCCGCACCCTGGCCGAGGCGGGCGTGCCGCTGTCGCGGGTACGGGAGCTGCTGGCGGCCGGGGACGACGAGTTCGCGGCGGCGGTGGAGGACATCGACCGGCGGCTGCGGGCCGAGATCCGCGAACGCCAGCGCCACCGGGAGCGGATCGCCCAGCTTGCCGCGGGCGACAGCCTGGCCCTGCCGCCGGAGGCGGCCGCCTACGTCGACCGCATGCACGAGCTCGGGTTCCCGGAGCGGCTGATCGACATCGAGCGCGACAGCTGGATCCTGATCGCGGCCCAGCTGCCGGACCAGGTGCCGGCCTTCATGGCCATCAAGCGGACCCAGATCGAGGACGAGACGCTGCGCCGGCTCTACCTGGACATGGGGGAGATCGCCGACTGCGCGCCCGACGACCCGCGACTGCCGTCGCTCGCGGACCGGGTCGTCGCCTTCATCGAGGCGGCGGCGGCCGAGGCCGAGGGGGTGGAGGAGGAACAGCCGATCAGCGACGACCTGGTCGCGCTGCTCGACTCGGCGTTCCTGCAGGCCTTCGCGTGCGCGCCGCGCCTGCTGGAGCTGCTCGAGGAGCGCGGCTGGACCGGCTGGACCAACATCAAGCGCCTGAACCCCGTGCGGGTGCCGCAGGTCACTGGCGCCGTGGTGCCGGGGTCAGCTGTCGGCGCCGGTCCCCGGGCCGGTGGCGCGGGAGCCGTCGGCGCCGGCTCCCGCGACGCCGGCCTTTCGCCGGGCGGCCGTGAGCGCGGAGCCGAGCACCTCACCCGGCCGCCGGCGTTGCCCGAGCAGTGAGGTCAGCGCGCTGTGCTGCAGCACCCGCCCGGAGTACCGGCCGTGCACCCGTCCCGGCTCGTCCACCGGCCGGTCCACGTTGTCGATGCCGTTGTCCGGGCGGCCGGAGGTCTGCGCGACGGCGCGGTGTGGCGCCGGGTCCAGGGAGCGGGGACGGGGTCGTGGGAGTCGAGCTCAGTAGGGAAGGAAGCAGATGCCGGGGTGGTACTCGCGGCCGCACTGGGTCGCGCCGTCCCGGTCGTCGCTGGCGATCCAGAGGCCGTTGAAGGCGAGGACGAGGTCGTCGGCGCCGACGCCGCGGGAGCGGGTGGGATTCCAGCTGGTGGCCTTGCCGGTCGTGGGACTGATGCCGCCGATGCCGGGGCGGGAGACCGCGCCGGTGCCGGCGGCGTCGCAGCCGTTGCCGTTGTCGAGCCAGCGCTGGTGGCCGCCGACGTACACGGTGCTGGCATCGGCGACGACGCTGAGCAGCGTGTCGCAGCCGGTGTAGTTGATCCAGATGCGGCTGCTCGACCGGGCGGCGTTGGGGTACGCGGCGGTGGCGTCGCAGACGCCGGTGTGCAACGGGTCGCCGGCCTGCTTGTAGCCGGTGGTGGCGATGTAGATCGTGGCGTCGTCGGGGGAGTAGGTGGCGTCCTGGATGTAGAACGGCAGCGCGTCGGCGCAGTGGATGTAGAAGTCGGTCGACGTCCAGCCGTCCAGGGTGGCGCTGGTCGTGCCCAGGTTGAGCTGGAACACCTGCTCGCGGTGCGCCCCGCCGACCGCGGTGAAGTCGCCGGTGACGAGGACCTGGTTCCCGCTGTGGCTGAGGGTGAAGTTGTAGCCGCGGGTCGGGTTCGTGTCGCCCGGGTAGTTGCCGGTCAGGCCGAGGGTCAGGTAGGAGTCCGGGACGCCGGTGACGGGGTCGAGGCTGCCCAGCCGGCTGCGGGCGACGCCGTTGATGCTGGTGAAGTTGCCGCCCACCAGCAGTCGGCCGTGGGTGAACAGCAGCGCGTTGACCTGGCCGTTCGCGCTGTGCTTGAAGCCGGTCTTCAGCGCGCCGGTCGCGGTGTCGACGGCCGCGATGTTGGTCGCCGGCTGGCCGCCGACCGTGGTGAACTTGCCGCCGATCCACGCGGTGCCGCAGTTCGCCGGGTCGAGGGCGATCGTGTTGACGGTGCCGTTGGTGTTCGGGTTGAAGGCGGTGATCTTCCCGGTCGTCCCGCTGAACGACATGGCGTTGTTGCGAGTGACCGTGGCGCCGCCGTCGGCCGGACTGGTGAACTGCGCGAACGTGCCGACCGCGTACATGGTGCCGCCGCACGGGGTGAGCTGCCGGACGTAGCCGCCCCCGGCCGGTGCCGTCATCCGCGGCGTCCAGTCCGCCGGGTTCTGCTGGACCGGGCCGACGGCTGCGCTGGCCGGACTGCCGTGCAGCGCCAGCACCGTGGCCACGGCCGCGACGACCACCCCGCGCAACGATCGCATCGTTCCCATCCCGTCTCTTGGTTGGCTCCCTGGGAAGACCGATTCGGCCGCTCGGGATTACGTCACCCGATGGTGTGACCTGGGTCAACCGCTCGCCGGGCTGAGGTGAGGGTGGCCGCCGCCGGTCCTTCGTGAGAAGGCCCGCCCCGGCAGCGTCTGGTAACCGGGGCGGACCTCTCGCTTCAGGGACGTCCGAACCGGGCCGACATCACGTCAGGATGCGCCGGATGCGCCGGCCGCAGCACCGGCGCAGTGACTCCGGGAGAAAGTTTCGGCGCGCGTGTCGATCCGGGGCTCCGCCGTTCGCGGCACAAGGTGAGGGCGGCTGAACGGCAGCCGCCCCGAGCCGGTGCGGGAGTGGACATGCGCAAGATCGTGGCGAACCTGTTCGTGTCGCTGGACGGCGTCGTCGAGGCGCCGGACACGTGGACCTTTCCCTACTTCGACGAGGAGGTCGGTCGCGCGGTGGGCGAGGGGTTCGCGTCCAGCGACGCGCTCCTGATGGGCCGGGTCAACTACCAGGAGTGGGCGGCAGTGTGGCCGACCCGCGAAGGGCCGCTCGCCGACACGGTCAACGGCATCCACAAGTACGTCGTGACCACGACACTGGACACCGTCGAGTGGACCAACTCCTCGATCGTCACCGGGGATGTCGCGGCCGAGATCACGGCCCTGAAGGAGCAGCCGGGCCGGGACATCGCGATGTCCGGGAGCGGGCGTCTGGTGGAATGGCTCCTGCACGCGGGGCTGCTCGACGAGCTGCGGCTGCTGGTGTATCCGGTCCTGGTCGGACGGGGCCGACGGCTGTTCGACGCTCCTACGCCGCAGCGAGCCCTCGACCTTCTGGCGGCCAAGACGTACCGGACCGGCGTCGTGGACCTCACCTACCGACCCTCGGGGAACTGACCCCGGCGGCGTCCGCTGCGCCCGACCTCGCTCGGGCGTGGCGGACCTGGCGGCGCTACTCCGGCTCCGCAGGCCGGGGCCGGTGGTCCCGCTCCGGCTCTGTCGCGGTGGACGGGTGCGCGTGGTCCGCGGCCGCTTCCAGCAGCGGGATCGCGTCCGCGCCGGCGAAACGCCGCCGGAGCTGGTCGGCCGCTCCCCGCAGCCGGTCGGCGTCGCCGTAGGCCTGCCGGTCGAGCCGGTCGAGGACGTCGCCGAGTCGGGTCTGGCGCTCGGCCAGCAGGACGACGTCGGTCCGGGCCGCGTCGATGAGCCGGTCGCGGGTCTCCTTCTCGGCCTCGTGCACCTGACCTCCTCACGGTCGACGCCCGGCCGGCACATCGGTCGGCAGGTCGCGCACCGGCCCCGTGCACACGTCCGGACGGCTGGCGCGGGGGTACGGGGGACGCCGGGGCGCCGCGGATGCCTATACACGGCATCGGTCGTTGCCGTGATCAATAAACCCTCGATCGAGAGGAACGGGCTCAGGTGCTCGCTCGAGGTGCGGGTCAACGTTGGCGTTCTCCCACCCCGTTGCGACCGCCGGTCGGGTCAATCGCAGTGACTCCGATCGGTCGGCGCCAGGGGAGTTCGGCTACGGAGGGAATGGGGACAGGTAGAGGTGTTCCGTCCGTACGCCGAACCGCCTCAGGGCCGACCGGAGCGTCATGACGTTGTCCCGCCCGCTTGCGACAGACCTCGACGGACCGACCCCGCCGAGTGATGCCGAGTTGATCCTCGCGGTACGGGCAGGCGATCGGCAGGCCTATGGAACGCTGTACGAACGGCACCTCGGGGCCGCTCGTACGGTGGCCCGTCATCTGAGCCGGTCGGTCGCGGACGCCGACGACCTGGTCGCCGAGGCGTTCGCCAAGGTCTTCGGCGTCCTGCGGGCCGGTGGCGGCCCCGACCGGCTCTTCCGCGCGTACCTGCTGACGACGTTGCGCAACGGCCTGTACGACCGGGCGCGCCGGGACCGCCGGCTCGAGTTCAAGGACGACATGGCCGACCACGATGGCGGCATCCCGTGGGCCGACCCGGTCGAGGCCGAGCTGGATTCCTCGCTCGCAGCCCGGGCGTTCTCGGCGCTGCCCGAGCGGTGGCAGACCGTGCTGTGGCAGTCGGAGGTCGAAGGACGCAGCGCGGCCGAGGTCGGCGAGCGGATGGGCCTGCGGCCGAACGCCGTGGCTGCGCTGGCCTTACGGGCCCGGGAGGGTCTGCGTCAGGCTTTCCTGCAGGCCCACCTCAACGACCATCCCGACGAGGACTGCCGGCCCACGGTTCGCCGACTCGGCGGCTGGACCCGAGGCAAGCTCTCGCCCGGCGACACGGCTCTGGTCGGAGCACACCTGGCGCACTGCGAACGATGTCGCGGTCTGGCGGCGGAGCTCGCGGAGGTGAACGGCGGCATCCGCGGACTCCTCGCACCGCTCGTGGTCACCTTCGCGACGGCGCGCCGGCCCTCCGCGGGTGGTGTCCCCGGGCCCTCCGCCGGCAGCGCCACATCGGTGGGCGTGGCCGGTGCGGCCGTCGGCGCTGCCGTACCGGCAGGCGGCGCCGCCGGCGGCGGTTCCGTCGTTGGCTCGGTACTGGGCTGGCTGCTCGGCACGCATGTCGGCCAGGCCGCGGCGGTGGTCACGGCCGTCGTGGTCGGAGGGACGACGGCCGCCGCGGGGACCGGCGTCATCGGCCCCCCGGAACGACAACCGGCTGCCGCGTCGACGGCGAGCGCTGGTCCGATCAGTCCCGGCGCGGCCCGCGTCGGTCCCGGTCGAGCCGGCCCGCCGACGAAGATCCTGCTCCGAACGAGCGAGCCAGCCGGCGGCGGACGGCCGGCCTCGGCGGGGACGAAGCCGAGTGACAGATCGGCTGGACAGGGGACCAAGAAGTCGACAGCGTCGTCAGAACCCTCACCAGGGGAGGCGGCATCGCCGGGCTCGTCGTCCGGCAAGCCGGACTCGGCCGGGTCCTTGTCGGATCCTGGCCAGCCGGCGGGCTCCGACAAGCCGGTCGGACCCCGCATGCCGGCCGGTCCTGGGAAGGCGGCGGGTCCTGGGAAGGCGGCGGGTCCTGGGAAGGCGGCGGGTCCTGGGAAGGCGGCGGGTCCTGGGA
>DATDKW010000013.1:0-2657 GCA_036519715.1 Mycobacteriales bacterium | reverse complement strand
TCGGGTTGGCGGCCGGACCAGTCGAGTGGGAGCCAGTCACCGACGAGGTTGGCAGCGATCAGCACTCGACTGTCCGGGTCCCACAACAACACGGGGCTGTCGCGGACTAACGCGAGGAGCGCCGGCATGGACGCGGGACTGCCGCCGACCGTGTGCCGCTCATCGTCCTCGGTAACGATCAGCAGGGCGAACTCGCCGTCCGCGCCGTCCTCACCCGCGGCCCAGTTCGCGTTGACGACCTTGACCCTGAGCGTGTTCGGACCAGCACCCGCCATGCCGAGATTCAAGCCCATCGTCGGCCGGCCGGCGACCCGCTCAGCGCACGACCGGCGGAAACGTCCGACTCTGCCGCTTTGCGCAAGGTGGTATGCGTAGCGGTCATGGTGAGGCTGAGCCTGGGCGGCCCGGGTTCGGGAGGTGATCGGCGGAGGTTGCCGGTAGGTAGCGCGGTCCATCCTCCGGCGCGGGCTGCGTCGAGTTGTGTGCGACTTGTAGAAGAGATCTGTCCGCAGCATGTGGCAGAGTCGGCCGGATGACGGAGGCTCTTCAGCAGCTGCTCGACCGGCACGTCGCGGCCGGAGCGGCCCCGGGCATAGTCGCGATCATGGCAACGGCCGACGAACCCGAGGTGGTCACGGCCGGCGTGGCCTCTCTCGGCGGGGCGCCCATGGCCGCCGACGCCATCATGCGGATTCAGTCGATGACGAAAGTGATTTCTGCGGTCGCCACGCTGCGCCTCATCGAGAGCGGAGACATCAGCCTCGATCAGTCAGTCGACGAGTGGCTGCCTGAGTTGGCTGACCGCCGCGTGCTGACAAGCCCGACAGTTGCGCTCGATGACACCGTCGCGGCCGAACGCCCGATCACGATGCGCCATCTGCTGACCAACACCTCGGGGTATGGCATGATTTTCGTCGACTCGCCGCTGAAACAGGCGATGGCCGACAACGGCACCGAGGCTGGTCCGGAACCGGTTGCTCTCGGGGCAGGCGAATGGTTGCGCAGGCTCGGCGAACTGCCGCTGGCGTTCCAACCCGGTCAAGGCTGGCGTTACCACCACTCGTTCGCAGTGCTCGGCATCGTGATTGCGCGGGTGACCGGCCGCCCGCTGGGGGAGCACCTGGCCGAGGAGATCTTCATTCCGCTGGGCATGACCGACACGGCGCTGTGGGTGCCCAGCGACAAGGTCGATCGGTTGCCGGCCGCGCATCGACACGGACCGGACGGCTTGGTCGAGACCGAGCCGGCGGGGGGCGGGTTCTACGCCGGCCCGCCGCCCTTCGACATCGACCACGGCGAATTGGTCTCGACAGCGCGCGACTTCTACCGCTTTGCTCGGGCACTTGCCGACGACACTGGGCTGATCTCCGCCGAGCACAAGCGTCTGCTCACCAGCGATCAGGTGTCGGAACACTGCAAGACATCCGACAGCTTCTTCCCCGGCTTCTGGGACGGCAGGGGCTGGGGGTTCGGGGTCGCGGTGCACACCGCGGGACGACACCACGGCCGGTACGGCTGGTCGGGCGGCCTGGGCACCGACTTCTTCGTCGACCCGGACGGCACCGCCGGTGTGCTGCTTACCCAGGTCGAGATGGGCAGCCAGATCGAGCCTCTCATCGCCGACTTCCAGGAACTGCCGCCGCTGCGGTGACTCGGTCAACGCCTCCGTCCCGTGTCGAGACCATGGGGAGTCGCCGCGTGCAGTGGTCCACGAGATCCCGCAGACGCCTGATGATTCCAACGGGAAAGCGGCGGGCGGCCGCGCCAACATCGTCCGGACATGCCGCGGATGGTGCGTGGGTCAGTTGCCTGCTGGCCGCGCGTTTCACACTGGACGCATGCGGACCAGGAAGTATCGGATCGTCACGAGGCTGGAGTCGGTCAACAACCGACTGACCCGGGTGGCGCTGCGGCGAGGCCTGGCCCCGAAGGCGTTCGCGCTGCTGGAAACCACTGGACGCCGTTCGGGACGGCTGCGCCACACTCCGGTCGGCAACGGCTTGATCGGTGACACCTTCTGGCTGGTCGCGGCACACGGCGAACAAGCCGACTACGTCCTCAACCTGCTGGCCCACCCTCGAGTGAGGGTCAAAGTCAGCGGTCGCTGGCGGACCGGCACAGCGCAGGTCGTGGCCGGCGACGACGTGGAGGCGCGGTCGAAGACGCTGCCGTATCAATGGGACGCCGCGCTCGGCCGGCTCATGGCGACGACGCCGATCACGATCCGCATCGACCTCGACGACGCCGATGTCGGCCGTCGCTCTACCGACTGATCCACGGACCGCCCACGGTGCCCGGCGGTCGCATGACGAGAGTCCTGGACTGCCGCAGCTGACGTCCCCCTATGCCGCCGCGGGGGCGGGACGCGCCGCTGTTGCCGGGCGCGCTTTCTGGGTCATGGGTTGCCTCGGCGGTCCGGCGTACGGTGGCGGCCCGCTCGTGGCCGCTGCGGGTTACCGTGATCGACCTGTCGAGGCGACCGATCTGGGGGTCGACCGTGCTTGAGCTCGGCATGCTGGACCTGGAGGAGATCGCCGCGGCGCTGCAGGACCAGGACAGCTGGGACCACTGCTGGCTGATCGACCCGCGGTCCGGACAGATCGGGTTCTGGACCGAGGACGGCGGGATCGACGGCCGCACCCCGGTCGACCTCGAGG
>DATDKW010000012.1:0-2882 GCA_036519715.1 Mycobacteriales bacterium | reverse complement strand
CAGCAGCGGCTGCGGGATGACGCCGAGCACGATGGTCGCGGCCACGCCGACGGCCAGGGCGGTCATGGTCAGCGGGGACGGCAGCGCGATCGTCGGCCCGTCCTCGGCCGGCTCGGAGAAGTACATGAGCACGACGATCCGCAGGTAGAAGAACGCGGCCACGGCCGAGGCGACGAGCGCGACCACCACCAGCGGGGCCGCGACCGGGGTGGCGGCCCGGAAGATCACGAACTTGCCGGTGAAGCCGCTGGTCAGCGGGATCCCGGCCAGCGCCAGCAGGAACAGCGTGAACACCGCGGCCAGCAGTGGGGACCGCCGGGCCAGGCCGGACCACTGCGACAGGTGGCTGGCCTCGCCGTCGGCGTCCCGGACCAGGGTCACCACCGCGAACGCGCCGACCGTGGTGAAGCCGTACGTCAGCAGGTAGAACATCGTGCCGGACAGGCCGGCCTGGTCCAGCGAGATCAGTCCGACGAGCAGGAAGCCGGCGTGGGCGATCGACGAGTACGCCAGCATGCGCTTCACGTCGGTCTGGGTCAGGCCGAGGATCGCGCCGACGGCCATCGTGACGATGGCGACGGCCCAGATGATCGGCCGCCAGTCCCACCGGGTGGTGGTGAAGGCGACGTAGAGCACCCGCAGGATCGCGCCGAACGCGGCCACCTTGGTGCAGCTGGCCATCAGCGCCGTCACCGGGGTCGGCGCGCCCTGGTAGACGTCCGGGGTCCAGGCGTGGAACGGGGCCGCACCCGCCTTGAACAGCAGGCCGATGAGCAGCAGGGCCAGGCCCATGAACAGCAGGATGTCGCTCTTCTCCGATGACGAGGTCGCCCGCAGGATCTGCGGCAGGTCGACCGAGCCGGCGTAGCCGTAGAGCAGGGCCAGGCCGTACAGGAAGAAGGCGGAGGCGAAGGAGCCGAGCAGGAAGTACTTGACCGCCGCTTCCTGGGACAGCAGCCGGCGGCGCCGGGCCAGCCCGCAGAGCAGGTAGAGCGGCAGCGACAGGACCTCGAGCGCGACGAACATGACCAGCAGGTTGTTGGCCGCGACGAAGACCATCATGCCGGCCAGCGCGAAGGTCGCCAGCGGGAACAGCTCGGTCTGGATCCGGGTCGAGGTCAGCAGCCGGCGGTCGCGGGCGCTGCCCGCCACCACGGCCGCCTGGGACACGAACGCCCCGCCGCCGACGTCCACCGACCGCTCGGCCAGCAGCAGCGTCGACATCAGCCCCAGCACCAGCAGCGTGCCCTGCAGGAACAGGGCCGGGCCGTCGACCGCGATGGCAGCGGCCGCGGTCAGCTCGGTGGTGCCGGCCACGGCCACCACCGCGACCAGCGCGCCGGCCAGGCCGACCAGCGCGACCGTGGTCTGCGCGGCCCAGCGGCTCTCCTCCGGGAGGAACGCCTCGACCAGCACGCCCACGCAGGCCGCGCCCAGCACGATCAGGACCGGGAGCAGCCCGGAGTACGAGATGGACGGCGTCTGGATCGTGGAGTCCGCCGCCAACAGCACCGCCGGGTTCACCGACCGCCTCCGCTCTCCGTGTTCGCCGGGACGTCCGGAGCCGGGTCGGTCTGGCCGGCGTCCTGCATGGTGCGGGTGACCGCCGGGTTGATCATGTCGAGCACCGGCTTCGGGTAGACGCCGAGGAAGAGGATCAGCGCGAGCAGCGGCGCGACCGCCAGCACCTCGCGGCCGGCCAGGTCGCGCATGCCGCCGGCGGCCAGCCCGCGCGGCGGCCCGTGCACGGTCCGCTGGATCAGCAGCAGGATGTAGAGCGCGGCCAGGATGATGCCGGCGGTGCCGATGATCGCGTAGACCGGATGCCGCGCGTACGTCCCCAGCAGCACCAGGAACTCGCTGACGAACGTCGACATCCCCGGCAGCGCCAGCGACGACAGGCCGGTGACCAGGAAGACCCCGCCCAGGATCGGCGCGACCTTGGCGATCCCGCCGTAGTCGGCCAGCATCCGGCTGCCGCCGCGGGCGATGACCATGCCGATCACCAGGAACAGGGCTCCGGTGGAGAGGCCGTGGTTGACCATGTAGAAGGTCGCGCCGGACAGGCCCTGGGTGGTGAAGGCGAAGATGCCCAGGCCGATGAAGCCGAAGTGCGCCACCGAGGTGTACGCCACCAGCCGCTTCATGTCCTTCTGGCCCATCGCCAGCAGCGCCGCGTACAGGATGCCGACGACCGACAGGACCAGGATCAGCGGCGCGAAGTAGCGGGAGGCGTCCGGGAACAGCGGCAGGCAGTAGCGGATGAAGCCGAACGTGCCCACCTTGTCCAGCACGCCGACCAGCAGCGCGGCCCCGCCGACCGGGGCCTCGGCGCCGGCGTCCGGCAGCCAGGTGTGGAACGGCACCAGCGGCGCCTTGATCGCGAAGGCGATGAAGAAGCCGAGGAACAGCCACTTCTGCAGGCCCGGGTCGATGTTGCCGGCGACCAGCGCCTCGAACGAGAACGACCGGGCGTCGGTGGCGAAGTAGAGCCCGATCACCGCGGCCAGCATGATCAGCCCGCCGAGCAGCGAGTAGAGGAAGAATTTGACCGCCGCGTACTGCCGGCGCGGGCCGCCGAAGGACCCGATCAGGAAGTACATCGGGATCAGCATGGCCTCGAAGAACACGTAGAACAGGAAGACGTCGGTGGCCGCGAAGACCCCGATCATCATCACCTCGAGCAGCAGCAGCAGCGCGAAGAAGGTCTTCGGCTGGCCGCGCCGGGTGCCCGGCGCCCGCGGCGTGGTGTCCTCGTCGGTGACCAGGACGGTCTCGGAGGCCAACTCGATGTCGCGGTCGCGGTCGTGCTGCGGCCGGTCCAGCACCGCGGTCGACCCGGTCGACCGGGTCGGCACCCGCGACCCGTCGGCCCGGACGAC
>DATDKW010000011.1:0-3820 GCA_036519715.1 Mycobacteriales bacterium | reverse complement strand
CACCACCCGCTCGACCGCGGCCCGTCCGGCCTCCACCGGCCCGCGCTTCGCCATCCGGACGTTGGGGTCGTAGCTGATCGCGGTCCGGCCCTGGACGCGGCCCAGCAACTCGACGATCCGGGCCGCGCCCGGCTCCAGCTCGAGCGCCAGCGAGCCGGTGTGCAGCGCGACGGTGTCGTCGTCGACGATCCCGGCCAGCTCGGCCTCGGTCCACTGCCAGTCGGCCGTGCCCTCGGTCCAGAAGTCGTAGACGGCCACGCCGTCGACGTCGAGCGTGGCGACCGCCAGCGACGACGGCTGGGGCGCGTCGACGAGGTGGCGCGGGTCCACTGTGGACGCCGCCAGGTGCTCGCGGAACATCGCCCCGAACGCGTCCCGGGACAGCCGCGCGGCCAGTGACACCGGCTGGCCCAGGCGGCCCAGCCCGACCGCGACGTTGAGCGGCGACCCGCCGGGGTGCGCGACGAACCGCCGCTCCCCGTCGGCGACGAGGTCGACGATGGCCTCCCCCAGCACGGTCAGCATGGCCGGACCCTATCGGCCCGTCCCGGATCACACCGGCGGCGGACGGTCCTCGTACGGGGTGGAGAGCACGACCGTGGTCCGGGTCGAGACGTTGGCCCGGGCCCGGATCTCCTGCAGCAGCGACTCCAGCGCCCCGGGCCCGCCCACCCGCACCTTGAGGATGTACGACTCGTCGCCGGCCACGCTGTGGCAGGCCTCGATCGCGGTCAGCTCGGCCAGCCGCTCCGGCACGTCGTCCGGCTCGCCGGCGTCGATCGGTTTCACCGACACGAACGCGGTCAGCGGCAGCCCCAGCGAGTCGGCGTCGACCCGGGCCGCGTAGCCCCGGATGACCCCGCGCTGCTCCAGCCGCCGCACCCGCTGGTGCGCGGCCGACACCGACAGGCCGACCCGTTCGGCCAGGTCGGTGTAGCTGGCCCGGCCGTCCGCGGTCAGCTCCTGCACCAGCCGGCGGTCGACCGCATCGAGCTGCTCCACCCCGCTGACGCTACTCACACCGGTCAGAGCACGCCGAGGACGCGGCTGGTGCGGTTCAGCCGCTCGACCCCGTCGTCGGTCACGACCACGATGTCCTCGATCCGGGCGCCGTGCTGCCCGGCGAAGTAGATGCCCGGCTCCACGCTGAACGCCATGCCCGGCTCCAGCCGCTGCCTGTTCCCGTCCACGATGTACGGGTCCTCGTGCGTCTGCACGCCGATCCCGTGGCCGGTGCGGTGCAGGAACGCGTCGCCGTACCCGGCCGCGGTGATGACCTCGCGCGCGGCCGCGTCGATCGACTCGGCCGTGACCCCCGGGCGGACCGCGTCGACCGCCGCGTGCTGGGCCGCCCGCAGCACGTCGTAGTAGACGGTGAACTCGGCCGGCGCCGACCCGAGCACGTAGGTCCGGGTCGAGTCCGAGCAGTAGCCGTCCGCGGTGGTGCCGCCGATGTCCACCACCACCGGTTCGCCGGCCTCGATCACCCGGTCGGACACGTCGTGGTGGGGGCTGGCGCCGTTGGGCCCGGAGCCGACGATGGTGAAGTCGACGGTCTCGTGACCCTCGGCCAGGATCGCGTCGGCGATGTCCCGGCCGACCTCCCGCTCCGTCCGGCCCGGCCGCAGCCACTCCCCCATCCGCGCGTGCACCCGGTCGATCGCGGCGCCGGCCGCCCGCAGCGCGGCGACCTCGTCCGGGTCCTTGCGGGTGCGCAGCGGGCCCAGCACCGGGCCGGCCAGCCGCTGCTCGGCGTCCGGGAGGGCAGCCCGCAGGCCCAGCACCTGGGCCGCGGGCATGTGGTCGTCCACCGCGACCGCGCCGGCGGCCGGCAGCGCCTTGGCCACCAGCCCGTACGGGTCGGCGCCGTCGGACCAGTCCAGCAGCTCCAGCCCGAGCGGGCCGAGCGGCGAGGCCAGCGCCCCGGTCCGCTCCATCCGCGGCAGCACCAGGACCGGGTCGCCGGCGGCCGGCAGCACCAGGCAGGTCAGCCGTTCCGACGCCCGGGCCCGGTAGCCGGTGAGATAGCGCAGGTCCGGACCCGGGGTGACGAGCAGCGCGTCCACGCCGGCGGCGGCGGTGGCGGCCCGGGCGCGCAGCAATCGGTCGGCGAAATCCACCCGTCGAGTGTGCCAGGGTGGTCCGGTGCTGATGCTCCTGGACTCCGCGAGCCTCTACTTCCGCGCCTTCCACGGCGTGCCCGAGTCGGTCACCGGGCCCGACGGGACCCCGGTCAACGCCGTCCGGGGATTCCTCGACTCGATCGCCTTCCTGGTCCGCGAGCGCAAGCCGGACCGGCTGGTGGCGTGCCTGGACCTGGACTGGCGGCCGAAGTTCCGGACCGACGCGGTCCCGTCGTACAAGGCGCACCGGGTCAGCCCCAAGGGCGGCGAGACCGTGCCGGACGCGCTGGTGCCGCAGGTGCCGGTCATCCTGGACGTGCTGGACGCGGTCGGCATCGCCGCGGTCGGCTCGGCCGGGTTCGAGGCCGACGACGTGATCGGCACCATCGCGGCCGCCTCGAAGGAGCCGGTCGAGGTGGTCAGCGGGGACCGGGACCTGTTCCAGGTCGTGCGGGACTCGCCGCCGGTGCACGTGCTCTATGTCGGCAAGGGCGTGCGCAAGTACGAGGCGATGGGCGAGGCCGAGGTCGCGGCCAAGTACGGCGTGCCGGGGCCGCGGTATGCCGACTTCGCCGTGCTGCGCGGGGACCCCAGCGACGGGCTGCCCGGGGTCAAGGGCGTCGGCGAGAAGTCGGCCGCGGCGCTGATCAGCAAGTTCGGCTCGCTGGACGCGATGGTGGCGGCGCTGGACGCGGGCACGGACGCCGGGTTCCCGGCCGGGTCGCGGACCAAGCTGGCGGCGGCCCGGGACTACCTGACGGCGGCGCCGGCGGTGGCGCGGGTGCGCACCGACTGCCCGCTGCCGACGTACGACGACACGCTGCCGACGAAGCCCGCGCACCCGCGCAAGCTGGTCGAGCTGGGTGAGCTGTGGGGCATCGACTCGCCCCTCAACCGCCTCCTCTCCGCGCTGGCCGAGTAAGCCCTGGCGGAGTGAGCCTGGCCGGCTGAGCCCTGGCCGGGTGAGCAGCGACGCCGGCGACCCCGGGTGCGGGATCGCCGGCGCCGGCGCGCGGTGCGGGTCAGCTTCCGGTCGGGCGCCAGGTGTAGTCGCCGTCGTTGGACGCGACCGTGACCTGGATCTTCTCCGAGCGACCGGTGATGTCGCAGGTGAACGTCGAGCCCTTGGACACCTTCTGGTCCGACGGGCAGTTCACCGCGACCGTGGAGTCGCCGAACTTCTCCTTGTACTGCTGGGAGATCGTCGAGTTGAGCGCGCTGGCGTCGAAGACCTTCGGCCGCAGGGCCAGGAACCCGAACACGCCGCCCAGGATGATGAGCACCGCCAGCACGCCGAGGATCGCGTACAGCGCGCCGCGGCTCTTCTTCGGGGCCGCCGCGGTCGAGCCCGGGTAGGCCGGCTGGTAGCCCTGCTGCCCGTAGGCCGGCTGCCCGTACGCCGGCTGCTGGGCCGCGCCCCCGTACGACGGGAACTGCTGCGTCGACTGCGGCGCGTACGCGTCGTAGCCCTGCTGGCCCGGGTAGCCGGCGCTGGCCTGCTGCCCGTAACCGGACTGTCCGTACTGCGGCTGGCCGGAGTCGTATCCGGCCTGGCCGTAGCCCTGTTGGCCGGCGTCGTAGCCCGGCTGCCCGTACGCCGGCGGGGAGCCGAACTGCTGCGTCGGCTGGGCGCCGTAGCCCTGCTGCCCGGACTGGTAGTCGGGCTGGGCCGGCTGGCCGTAACCGGGCTGCTGGCC
>DATDKW010000010.1:0-6287 GCA_036519715.1 Mycobacteriales bacterium | reverse complement strand
CGTGTCCCGGGACCACCGGGTGCCCACCTGCTGCGCCAACAGCAAGGAGGACACGATGAGTGTCGCCGAGAGCATCGGCCCGGGTCGACCCGCCGGTCGACCGACGGCGGGGATCGACTGGGCCAGTGAGACGCACGCGGTCTCGGTGGTTAGCTATCAGGGGGCTGAACTCGGGCGGTTCACTGTCGAGCACACCGCGGCCGGGCTGCGGCGGCTGCCTGGTCGGTTGCAGCGTGCCGGTGTCGTCGAGGTCGGGATCGAACGTCCGGACGGGCCCGTGGTCGACGCGCTGCTGGCCGCGGGTCTGACCGTGCTGGTGATCTCCCCGAACCGTGTCCGGGGTCTCCGCAGCCGCTACGGCTCGGCCGGCAACAAGGACGACTCCTTCGACGCGTTCGTGCTCGCTGACACCGTGCGCACTGATCGGGCGCGGCTGCGGCCGCTGAGCGTGGACTCGGCAGCAACAGTCACGCTGCGGATGACGGTGCGGGCCCGCAAGGACCTGGTCACGGTCCGCGTCGCGGCCCGGGTCGCGATGTCCAACCAGCTGCGCGCCCATCTGCAGACCACCCTGCCGGGCGCGATCGGACTGTTCCGGGACATCGATAGCCCGATCAGCTTGCGGTTCCTGAGTCGGTTCCCCAGCCAGGACAAGGCCGACTGGCTCACCCCGCTCCGGTTGGAGAACTGGCTGCGGGCCGCTGGCTACAACAATCCCCGCAACGCCCCGGCCCTGCACGCCCACCTGGCCGGCGCCGCCCGCGGCACCATCGGCCCCCACGCCGCGGGCCAAGCTGGAGTGACCCTGGCTCTGGTCGCCGCCCTCGGCGCGCTGCGCGAGCAGATCCGAGCTCTCGAGGAGGCCATCGCGGTCCAGCTCGCCGAGCATCCGGACGCCGCGATCTTCACCTCGCTGCCCCGCTCGGGGACCGTGCGCGCAGCCCGGCTGCTCGCGGAGATCGGCGACGCCCGCGGCCGCTATCCCACCCCGGAATCCCTGACCTGTCTGGCTGGCGCCGCCCCCTCGACCCGACAGTCCGGCAAGCACAAGGTCGTCAGCTTTCGCTGGGCCGTCGATAAACAACTGCGTGGCGCCGTCATCGACTTCGCCGGCGACTCCCACCACGCCAACCCCTGGGCCGCCGACCTCTACACCCGAGCCCGCGACCGCGGCCACGACCACCCCCACGACCACCCCCACGCCGTCCGCGTCCTCGCCCGCGCCTGGCTGCATGTCATCTGGCGCTGCTGGCACGACGGCGTCCCCTACGACCCGGCCAAACACCGGGCCCTGCAGACCGTCCTGAACCGGCCCGCTTGACACAGGGCTACTTCTGCCGCTGGTTGAGCGCGGGAGCTGGGTGCGTCACCTTGGTGCCGGTCGACGGGTGGGATGTCCCGCCGCGGCCCATAGGTGCCGTCGAAGACGACCGTCCAGCTCCGGCCACCGTCCTGGTCTACCGCTGGACCCGCTGAGTGCCCGGATGGGCAGAGTCGCCGCCGGTCGGTAATCCGATCGCGTCGGGCCGGCGTCTTTGCACTGTCCGGACAGCCCGGGCGCGGAAGGGGGACTGAGATGAAGCGATGGCTGGCTGTGGCGGCCGCGGCGGTGGCGCTCGGGGTGGCCGTGTGGGTGGCTCCGGCGTCTGCGTCCGCAGCGCCGTACTGCGGGATCACCTGGGGGTCGCTGGCGAAGCAGGCGTCGGGCGGGTCCGGCGGGGAGCTGACAAACGTGCGGGCCGGGCAGCATGCCTGCTTCGACCGGCTGGTGCTCGATGTGCGCGGTGGCCGGGCGGGCATGTACTGGGTGAACTACGTTCCGGAGGTGCGCACGGACGGCGCCGGCTTCCTGGTGCCGCTGCGCGGCGGGGCGAAGCTGCAGGTGGTCGCGGCGGTTGCGGACCACGACGTGAACTACCGGTCGACGTACCGGCCGGCGAACCGGGCGGAGCTGGTGAACGTGGCTGGATATCGGACGTTCCGGCAGGTGGCTTATGCGGGCAGTTTCGAGGCCACGACCACGGTGGGGCTCGGGGTGCGGGCGCGGCTGCCGTTCCGGGTCTTCATGCTGGCCGGGCCGGGCGCCGGGTCCCGGCTGGTGATCGACGTGGCGCACCGCTGGTGAGCTGTGCTGGACGGGACGGGCCCCGGCGGCCACCGCCGGGGCCCGGGACCCGTGCCCGTCGCCGGACACCGGGCAGCGGGTGTGCCCGAAAGGGTGACAACGGAGCCGGCTGGGCCGGCGTCCTTCCCGCATCGAACGGCCGGCGCTGCGCCGGCCGACCGGCGAGCATCGGGGGTAACGCCATGACGACCAGCAGCACCGAGACTCCAATTAGGACGGACGAGCCGGGTCGGCGCCGGAGGAGGCTCCTGGGCCTGGGCGGAGGAGCGGCGGTGGCGGTGGCCGCCGTGCTGATCGCGAGCGCGGTGGACCGGCCATCGGCGCCGGAGCCGGCGCCGGTGGGCGACGCCGCACCGGCCCCGCCGAGCAGCGCTCCCACCACGGCCGCTCCCACCTCGGAGCAGCCGTCCCCGCCATCCGGTCCGCCGCCGAGCGGCCCGCCGCGGCCGGCCCTCGATGGGGACGTCGACGGCGACGGCCGGCGGGACGCGATCACCGTCTCGGCGTCCGGCACCCTGCGGGTCCGGTACGCCGACGGAACCACCGACACGGTGCGCTTCGACGCGTCCGGGGCGTCGCCGACCGCCGGTGTCCAGGTCCTCGGTGCCGTCGACGCGGATGGGGACGGGCGGGCCGAGGTCTTCGTCCGGGCCGGGTCGGGCGCGTCCACCGACTTCGCCGCGGTCTTCCGGCACGTCGCCGGCCGACTGCGGCTGGTCACTCTGGACGGCGGGCAGGCGCTGCTCGGCTACGGCGGGTCCGTCGGGCACCTCCACTCCTGGGTGTGCCGGCAGCCTTCGGCGCCGATCCAGACCTGGGACGGCACCAGCACGGACGGGGCCAGCTATCCCGGCACCCTGCGCTCGTACCACTTCGCCGGCAGCACCCTGGTCCTGGTCTCGTCCCGGCCGCTCACCGTCTCCACCGACCGGCACCACCCGCAGATCGACTGCGCGTCGATCTCCCTCTGAGTCCAACGGTCCTGCCCGGCGGCGCGACCGCCGGGCCGGACCGCGGCCGGCCGGCGTCAATGGCCGCGCAACCCGGGGAAGCCGCGGCGCGCCAACCGAGGCGGCCCGGGAGCCGGCTGTCCGCCCGGCGCCTAGGGTTGTCCGGAGTCCGAGCCGGCCCCACGTAGCCCGCCGCGGCGGTGATGGTGGGTCGTGGTCAGGTCCAGATGGCGCTGGGATGCCGTCGCTGAAGACTTGCGGTGGGTCGGGCATCGCACGGGCTTCGCTGCGGGCCGGCCGCGTCACCGAGGGCGACCGCCGCGCCGCCATCGCGATGGCCACCTCGTGCCGCTGCCGGAGCCGTCGGCTCGCGCGGTCATCAACCCGTACGAAGGCGTCGCTGTTCGAGTCCTCAGATGTTCGCCGGTTCGAGAGGAGGAGCGGCGTGCGCGTAGTTGATCCGAACGCGCGTGCGGGGAGTTCGTTGCTCGGCCGGACCTTGTCGGAGGGTAATGAGGACCGAGCCGAAAGGGTGACCGAGCGTGCCCTGTGAACGATACCGTCGACCGCCACATGATCCAGCACGCTTGTCGGCTTGTCCGGCTTTCGTGAAATGTCACGCTCGGTCACGTTCAAGAGCAAGGTCAGAGCTTTAACCGGAGGCGTTCGGACGCCACTCCGCAGCCCCGCCCCTTCGAACCCAAGGCAGCACTGGTCCCACCGCAGCGCCGCCACTCAGCGCGGTGTCTGCGGCCCGACCGTGCGGTGCGGAGGTCAGAGCACCCGAGTGGAGGTGCTCGCACTTACCACCGAGGAGTTCTGCAGGCAGGTCGAGGTGTTGTTCGGCTCTGCGCCGGGTGAGCAGCACCCGCAACGAACAGGTCGGCTCGCGCTGGACAAGGTCGAGTCAGTCCTTACCTCCGCTGAAGAGGTCGCCCGGGATTACGCCGCCGCGCCGAGACGACTCAGACCGCCAAGCGGCCAGCACTGCTGGGGCGCTTGATGCCGCCTCCACTCGGGCAAGAACCTGACCGCCAACATCCGCCCATGCCGCTGTGGCGTCACGCGGCGTAGTGGAAGTCATCGACCGCGAACGCGCCGTCGTCGGAGTCGCCGACGGCGAAGCAGGACCTTCCGCCACCCGTCGGCCCGCACCCGCCGCCACCACCACGGCCTGGGTGGCCCGCCGGTCGACCCGGGCCTTGCGGTAGGTGGCGTCGAGGAACACGTAGGGAAACGCCTGCCCGGTCAGGCTGCGGTCCCGGAACGCGGCCACGTCGGCGTCGAGGTCGGCGCAGATCCGGGACACCTCGGACCTGGAGATCCCGGTGTCGGCACCCAGGTCCTTGACCGGGTAATCCACCTTCCGGGTGCTAACGCCGCGCAGGTAGGCCTCCATCACCACCGCGAACACGGTCTGAATCTGAAGACGTCACCCTCCAGCGCCAGCATTACCGCGCGGTAAGGCATGAACTGCGGCTGCGGTCACCTCCGCGGCTGATACACGGCGACCAATGCGCCTGTGCTGGTCGGGGTGGCCGAGACAAGGTGTAGCGAGATCGGCGCGACGCCATCCGGAAACAGCCGGCGGCCCGCGCCGAGCACGCGCGGGTGAATGACGAGCATGTATTCGTCGATGAGGCCGTGACCCATCAGAGTCTGGATCAGCCCACCACTGCCCATGATCACGAGGTCGTTGTCGGGCTGACGCTTCAACGCCGACACCGCGTCGGGCACGTCGCCCGCGAGCAGGGTCGTGTTCGGCCACGGCGCTGGGTCGCGCAACGTCGTGGACGCGACGTACTTAGGAGCGTTGTTCAGCCCCTCCTTAAACGGATGGTCCTGGGTGTTCCAGTAGCCCAACATCCCCTCGTAGCTGCGGCGGCCGAGCAGGAGCCGTAGCCCGCCGGCCTCAGTGACCCGCTGGTTGACTGCGGCCTGCACTTCGTCGTTCATCGTCGGTGCGGCCCATCCGCCGAGAGCGAAGCCGCCGCGAGTGTCCTCCTCCGGACGGCCCGGACCCTGCATGACGCCGTCGAGTGTGACGGAGTTGATGACGATCACCTGGCTCATCAACTGCTCCTTTCTGCCGCCACTCATAGGAACGATCGAAGTCAGCGATTCTAGATCGGATCGTCCGACTCAAGTGTTTGCACCCCGTCGTCGTCTCCGGGACCAACCCCGGGCCGTCAGCAGTGTGCACATGCCGCTGGTCGCGCAGGCCGGGGCGGAGGGTCCGTTCACGTGGCCGGCCGCTATGCGGTCCGGAGGGCGCACGAAATCGTCGCGGGGGCGGGCCATCACTCCAGCCTCTTTCGCATGACCGGCCTGCTGACGTACGTGCGGCCGATCTCCTCGAAGCCGGCGGCGTCGAACATCGCTGTGGTGCCGGTGAAGACGGCGGAGGGCGAGGGCTTCGCTGTCAAGCGGCTGACGTCGACGGGGTGTCCGTCGAGTACGACGGCGCCGTGCTCACGAGCGAAGTCGGCTGCCGCCCGGAGGAGCGCGACGCCGACGCCGTGACCGCGGTGGTCCCGACGGACAGCGAAGCAGCTCACCCACCACGCCGCGCTGGCGCCTCGGACGTCATCGTCGCTGTACAGTCGGCGCAGCGCCGTGTTACCCATGATGCCGGGCAAGGTCTGTCGCGGGACCACCCTGCTCCATCCGACCGGGTTCTCGTCGAGGTAGGCCACGAGGCCGATCGGGACCGGGGCAGCGGCGATCTCGGCCTCGAGCGCAGCCTGGTTGTCGGCCGCTTCGTGACGGGTGAAGCGCTGACACCAGCAGGCGTCCCGACCTCCTCGACCGGTTAGCACGGCGGCGACATCGGCCCAGCGCTGGGGTACAGCCGGTCGTACGTCGGTACCCATCCCACTCATCTCAATTGACAGCATCCGTGGCGGCTTCGTGAATCACCAGTCCGTCGTCGACCAACATCCGACCATGCCGCGGAGCGGCTCATCCGCCCATGCCGCACTGCGCGCGGGACGCGCGACTCTGCCAGCGCTGCGCGCAGGATGCGCGACCATGCGCGACGGGTGCTGTCGCGGGCCCGTGGGCGTTCCAATGAGGCGCTTTCCCGGCGGTCGGAGTGTTCAGTCGCTCCGGTCGGGTTGGCGGCCGGACCAGTCGAGTGGGAGCCAGTCACCGACGAGGTTGGCAGCGATCAGCACTCGACTGTCCGGGTCCCACAACAACACGGGGCTGTC
>DATDKW010000009.1:0-3853 GCA_036519715.1 Mycobacteriales bacterium | reverse complement strand
GACAGCCCCGTGTTGTTGTGGGACCCGGACAGTCGAGTGCTGATCGCTGCCAACCTCGTCGGTGACTGGCTCCCACTCGACTGGTCCGGCCGCCAACCCGACCGGAGCGACTGAACACTCCGACCGCCGGGAAAGCGCCTCCTTGGAACGCCCACGGGCCCGCGACAGCACCCGTCGCGCATGGTCGCGCATCCTGCGCGCAGCGCTGGCAGAGTCGCGCGTCCCGCACGCAGTGCGGCAGAGTCGCGCGTCCCGCACGCAGTGCGGCAGAGTCGCGCGTTCCGCGCGCCGCGCGGCAGATGCGGATGTCGCCGACCGCTGGTGCCGGGTCAGGTCGCCTCGCTCAGTAGCACGGGTTGGGTGACGTGTTCGAGCGAGGTCCAGGGCCTGCGGCCGAGGGTCCCGGCAGTCGATGACGCGACCGGCGTCGGGATCCGTCGATCTCCGGAGGAGCCGGGATCACCCCGGGTCAACGCGCCGTCGGCGTGCCATCCCCAGCAGACTCCGTCGCTGCGGGTGGACAACCGGCAGATCGGTTGGCTTGCCGCCGGCTACTTCGCGGCTCGGATCCGAGGCCGGCCGTGATCGTATGTCCGGTCAGCTATCCGGTCGGAGAGCCCGTCCCTGTTGCCCGGGGCGGATTCTCCCCCGTCAGGCAGGTCGCGGCACGAGTAGGCGGGTGAGTTCGGCCGCGTGCGTGAGCGGGATCATGTGGCCGGCTCCCTCGACGACGCTGCGCCGGACGTGCGGGACGCTGCGGAGCACCGCGGCGCAGATCGCCCGGTCGACGACCGACGTCGCCGACCCCTCGATGACGTGCACCGGCACGGTCACCGACGCCAGCGAGTCCGCGGTGATGGGCGCGTCGAAGAGCACGTCCCAGAGGTCTCCTCGCGTGCGCTGCTCCGCGAGGAACGCATCACGTCGGGCCGCCGGCCACGCGGCGAAGGACCCCCGACCGTTGTAAAAGTCGATGAACTGCTCGAACGCCCCGTACCAGTCACCCACCCGCACATCCTCACGCCACCGGTCACGCAGGTCTCGCAGCGCGGTGAACGCCGGCTCGTCGTCGGGCTCGAGCAGCGAATACGCCTCCGCCTCGATCACGGCCACGGAGGCCAGCACCGTCGGCGCGGTGACGGCCACGTGCAGCGCGGTCGCCCCACCCCAGGAGAACCCGACCAGGTGGATGGGCTGCCCGACGTGGCTCACCACGGCATGGACCTGGTCGGCATAGTCGTCGAGGGAGCGGTGCCCCGGGAGGCCCGGACCGCTGCCGCCCCGGTAGGCATCGACGGCGATCAGGCGGTGACCCGGCGGCCAGATCGAGAAGGCGTCCCGCCACTCCCCGGCGCTGCCCACCCCGCTATGAAGGAACACCACCGGCGAGCCCACCCCCTGCTCGACGACCTTCACGGTGCCGCCGCGTGGTGTGCGTAGCAAGACCATGGGACACGGTATTCGACGTCGACTCGGTCGCACTCACCTCGGCAGAATCGCGTGATGAGGCTTGTCAGGTGCCGGAGGCCATGTAGGCGGCGAGGATGTAGTTGGGGTGGCGGTCGAGGTGGTTGCGGGCTCGGTCGTAGCGCATGGTGGTGCGGGGGTCGGCGTGGCGGGCGGCGATGTGCACGTCGCGGAGGTCGACGCCTGCGTCGAGCATGGTGGTGACGTAGGTGTGCGGAGCATGTGCGGGTGCAGGTGGGGCAGTCGCATCGGGGATGCCGCGGCGAGGGAGTGCAGGCGGCGGGTGGCGGCGTGCCGGTCCATCCGGGCGCGCCTCGGCTGTTGAGGAGGATCGAGCCGGTGGCGCGGTCGCCGGTGGCGTGGTCGAGGGCGCGGCTGACGGCTGGTGGTAGCGGGGTGAGGATGGTCTTGCCGCCTTTGCCGGCGACTCGTAGGACCCGGTGGCCGTGTTCTTCGCCGAGGTCGTTTGATGTTGAGGCCGGTGGCTTCGAAGATCCGCAGACCGAGGAGCCCGAGGAGGCACACCAGGGCGAAGTCGTACCGGTTTTGCGAATGCCGGGCGGCGGTCAGCAGGGCTTCCAGCTGCAGGTGGGTCAGTCCGAGTGTCGGTGATTCGGCCGGCACGGTGGGTCGGCGGACGTGTTCGGCCGGGGAGTGTTCGAGCAGACCGTCGATGACGGCGGTGCGGTAGAACCCGGCGACGATGGACATGCGGCGGGAGACGGTGGAGGGCTTGAGCCGGCGGACCTCCTGCATCCAGCGCACGTAAAGCTCAATCTGCGGCCGCGACGCGGCCAGCGGATCCAGCCCGCGGCCGGCGCACCAGCCCAGGTAGGCCCGCAGGTCGGACTCGGCGTGGGTCCGCGTGGTCGACTTGAACCTGGCCAGGTACGCCGCGGTCGCTAGGCGCACGGCGTGTGAGTCGTGTGAGTACTGAAGGTCGGCCGGAAGGACTGTGGAAGTCGTCATAGGTCCGACTGTGCGCCCATGTCGTGATTGTGCGTCCGGCCGACATTCCTCCGTGGGAGTAGTTGCTCGCGCTGTGCGGGTGCCTGCGCGGCTCGCCCGCGGTGAACGGCTAACATGGCATGGGTCGTCTGACGTATAGATCGAAGGCGGCGCAGTATTGCTATTCCGTGTCTGTGGAAGGTGTTGATGATGGCGCAGCGGACGATTGTTCAGCTCACTGATGACCTGGACGGTAAGCCGATTCCGAACGGGAAGGGTGAGACGGTCCGGTTCGGTTTGGACCGGACCGAGTACGAGATCGATCTCACCGACAAGAACGCTAAAGCGCTAAGGGACACGGTGAGCAAGTACGTCGCGGCCGCGCGCCGCACCGGGAGCGGCGGCCGTGGCGCCGGTACCCGCCGCGGGACCGCTGGCCGCGGTAGTGCTGGTCGGGGCGGGGGCGAGGCGTCCCGGGACTATGACCCCAAGGCGGTCCGGGTCTGGGCTGAGTCCCAGGGGATCGAGGTCAGCCAGCGCGGGCGGGTCCCGGCCGACCTCATCGCCAAGTTCCAGGAAGCCAACGCCTGAGCCTGCCGCCCGCAGCCACAAGGCCGCGGGATGATGGTCCGGTGACCGCCGGACAGGTGCTGGGAGTCGATGCCTGCAAATCCGGCTGGATCGGTATCGCGCTCACCGGCGAACCACGACCGCTTACACCGCTGCCCACATCGACGAGCTCGCCGCCGCCGTACGCGCCGACGGACCCCTCCAAGGCGGCCCGGACCGGAGTCATGCGCCGGAGGGCGACCCTGCGCGGAAACCGGCGGCGCCTGCTCAGCGAAGCCGGGACCGGCTCTGGCTCCGAACGACCAGCGGCATGGGCGGATGGCGCCCAGCGCGGTAGAGGCGCTCGCCCGGCGCAGTACGCCGGAGCGGTCCGGATGCCTGGACCGGACCGGTCAAGTGATCGCCGTGGCGCTGATAGAACAGCGCTCGAGCGGAAGGTGCAGGCGTGGTTCCATCTGAACTGGCCTAATAGGTTCGTCGCGTCGTCGGAGGTGAACCGTGGCTGGTCGTCAAGTGGAAGTCCGTCCGGGGCAGCACGCCGGCTGGTGGGTCGAGGGCCGATGGTCAAGCGGCCGACTTTTCATGATGACTTGGTGGCCCACCGAGGGCCTGGCCCGGGCACTCGCTCGGCTCGTCGGTGCGCGGCCCGACTCCGGCCGCCGCAGCGAGGTCGCCGGCGACGACACTCCATAGCGCGGAACAGGTCCTTGATCGGGGTACTCACTCCGCACCAGCAACGACGCCGCGGATTCGGCTCACGCTGTCCGCCGGTCCCCTAACTCGCCAACAGCGGCATAGAAAGACGTTCTGCGTGTCGATGCAGGGCGTAGGAACGTCCCCCTGATGCGCTGCGGGCTTGGTGTCCCAT
>DATDKW010000008.1:0-11344 GCA_036519715.1 Mycobacteriales bacterium | reverse complement strand
GCCGCCGGCCTCGGGTCCCGCCGCGCATGCGAGGACCTCATCGAAGCCGGGCGGGTCTCCGTCGACGGCAAGGTCGTCCGAACCCAGGGCATGCGCGTCGATCCGCAGACCGCGGTCGTCAGCGTGGACGGGTCCCGCGTGAATGTGCGCGAGGACCTGGTCTACCTGGCTCTCAACAAGCCGCAGGGCGTGCTGTCCACGATGAGCGACCCCGAGGGACGCCCGACGGTGGGGGACTACGTAGCGGACCGCTCACAGCGGTTGTTCCACGTCGGCCGGCTCGACGCCGAGACGGAGGGGCTGCTGCTGCTCACCAACGACGGCGACCTGGCCCACCGGCTCACGCATCCGTCCTTCGAGGTCCCCAAGACCTACGTCGCCGAGGTGCCCGGTCCGATCCCGCGCTCGCTCGGCAAGCGGCTCAAGGACGGGATCGAGCTCGAGGACGGGATGATCGCGGTCGACTCGTTCGCCGTGGTGGACGTCGCGGCCGGGCGGGCGGTGGTCGAGCTGGTCCTGCACGAGGGTCGCAACCACCTCGTCCGCCGGTTGCTGGAGGCGGTGGAGCACCCCGTGTCCCGGCTCGTCCGGACGGCGATCGGCCCGGTGAAGCTGGGGCACCAGCGGCAGGGGACCGTACGGAAGCTGAGCCAGCACGAGATCGGCCAGCTCCACATGCTGGTCGACCAGTCCAGCTAGACGCTGCTTCCCCAGGGCGGTGCGACGGTTTGCCGTTGCACCGCCCTACCTTTATCCAGACGAAACGCCGAACCTGCTTGTCGACTATCCCCACTCGCTCTATTAACCTATCTATCGACAAAGATACGGTCTCGATGAGCGCGGAGCCCGTGGGTTAGCAGAGTCGATTTGTCTGCCACATTAGCCTTCCTGCAGGCTGCCGCAAGAAGCTTTGTCGACTCTTCTTCTCATAGCGGCTGAGTACCGGAGGTCGTCCGTATCGACATAGTATTCGTCGACTGTCTACCTATACATACTTACATCTGGTTAACTTCTTGTCGATACAGAGACCAATCGTAAAGGTGGCTGCCGCGAAGGGGAGCCGTCGCGGGTCCCGGTAGGGATGTCGGCTGTGTCCGTCCGCGGCGGGGAGGTGACCTTTGAGGTGCGTCGGCCGGTCGGCGTCGGCGGGTCCGCCAGCCGGTCCGGCGGCTGTGTCTCCGGCGGCTACGCCGCACCCGGCCGTTCCAGTCGGTACTTCGGGGAGACGGGTCGTCGGACGGTTCGTCGGGGGCGGCTGGGCCTGGGCGGACGGGTCTGATTTACGACCGGAGCTGCGAGCAGCTCACCGCCTTCGCCGCAGCTGTGAGGCCGGACATCTGCGATCCCGGCGCAGCGGTGCAGGGCAGCCGTACGCCGTCCCTTACGCCGGAAGGTCGTCCGTCCGGCGAGTAGGCGGTGTGCTGACCACAGCTGGGGCGAGCTCGCGGTGTCGGTCGGCTGCGAGCGGTGGGTCAGGCGCGACACCGCGGGCTCAGGACGTCGGCGGCCGTCAGCCGCGGTGGCATCCGTGGGCGGGCCGAGGAGTCGAGATGAGCCGGTCGTCGGGTTCGCCGGCGAACCTTCATGTCCAGGGCGGCCGCCGCTGTCCGATGGGTCTGCTGGACCGGGAGTGGATGGCCGGTGGCCTGGCCGTCGGCGCATTTCAGTGTTCCAAGCCGGCGCCTTGTCCGATGGTCCGCCGAGCCGGGAACGTGGCCAGGTCGGCGGCGGACTTCCGTGTTCAAGCCGTCCGCCGCTGGTCTGCGGGATGTCGTTGGGCCGGTCGCCGCGTAGTCGGCGAGCTACTGTGGTGCGGGACGGCCGCCGTTGTCCGCTTGGGACCGCGGACCCCGGGGGACGCGGGTGGTTCGGTTGTCAGTGGACCCTTCGTGTCTTGGAGGGTTCGTCGCCGTCCGCTGGGTGTGCGGGACCAGGGCGAGGGATGGGTCCGTCGTCGGCGGACTCCCACGTCTCGGCGCGGTTGCGGCTGTTCGGAGGATCCGGCGACCTGGGGTGCGGGCCCGGCGTGCGGGTGGGTCGTCCGCGTGGTCCGGTGCAGGGTCGGTCGGAGTTGGGCCGGGAGGAGTTGTGACGGGACCCTTGTTCCTCCAGTCAGGAGGACGCCGGCGCCCGCCCGGGCCTACGGGGAGGGCGACCACGTCGACCGAGACGGCATGTTTTCGCTCGGCGCCGAGGAGCCGGCTGTCCCGGGTGGACCCGGGCTCAGTGGGTACCGGCATCGGTAGCGCTGGCGGTCTGTTGGACCCATGAGGACCTGACATGAGGTCGAGAGATGGACGAATGAGCGTACAAAGTCTAGGTGTGTGGTCGAGAAATGGTTGGCGAGGCGGATGGGTGACCAGGACACGCGGGTGGGCACAATGGCGCCCGTGTGGGAGCAGGCGCCGGACGACGTGCGCGACGTGATCGCCCTGGACGGTCCGTCGGGCACCGGGAAGTCGACCGTCGCCCGCGGGCTGGCCCGGCGGCTGGGGTTCCGGTATCTCGACACGGGCGCCATGTACCGGGCGGTCACCTGGGCGGTGCTGCGCGAGGGCATCGACCCTGAGGACCAGGCCGCCGTCACCGATCTCGCGGCCCGGACGACGATCACCGTGGCGACCGACCCGGACCACCAGCACGTCACCGTCGACGGGCATCCGGTCGACCGGGAGATCCGGTCCAAGGCGGTCACCACCGCGGTGAGCCCGGTGTCGGCGGCGCCGGGCGTACGGGCGCTGCTGGTGGCGGCGCAGCGCGAGCTGATCGGGCCGGGGTCTGTGGTGGTGGAGGGGCGCGACATCGGCACGGTCGTCGCCCCGGACGCGCCGCTGAAGATCTTCCTCACCGCCTCGCCGGACGCCCGGGCCAGCCGCCGGTCCCGGCAGGACGGCACGGCCGACCACAGCTCGACGGTGGCGGACCTCGACCGCCGGGACACCTACGACAGCAGCCGGGCCCACAGCCCGCTGCGGGCGGCTGACGACGCGGTGCATGTCGACACCACGACGATGGGGGTCGCTGAGGTGATCCAGCGTCTTGTCGACCTGGCCGAGGAGCGCGCGATCATCCGCGCCGACGCCCGCCCCGGGAAGTGAGCCACCCGACCCGACCGCTCCAGGGCCTGAGCGATCCGGGCCAGCTGCCCCGGGACGTGAGCGACCCGGGCCAACTGCCCCGGGACGTGAGCGATCCGGGCCGCCCGCCTCGGGAGGTGACCGACCCGGGCCGGCCGCCCCGGGACGCTAGCCACCCGAGCCGACCGCGCCGGGAGGCGAGCCACTCGGGGCCGCTGCCCCGGGACGTGAGCGACTCGGGCCGACTGCCTCGGGACGCGAGCCGTTCGGGCCGACCGCTCCGGGAAGTGAGTCGCGCGGGCCGGCCGTCTCGGGACATGAGCGACCGGATCGGTGTCGCCGGGGAGCCGGAGGTGGGCCCCGGGGGACCTGCGGCTCACGCGGGGGATCCGGCGGGTGCTGGCCCGGGCGCTGGCGCGGGTCACCGTCACCGGCACGGTGCCGGAGGGTGCGGTCCTGCTCGCGGTCAACCACACGGCGCTGGTCGACGGCCCGCTGCTGTACGGGCAGCTGCCGCAGCCGGTCGCATTCCTGGTGAAGGCTGAGGTCTTCCGCGGCCCCCTCGGCACCCTGCTCCGGCACACCGGCCAGATCCCGGTCCGGCGCGGCGTCGCCGAGACCGCCCCGCTGCGGGCGGCGCTGGCGGCGCTGCAGGCCGGTGGGATCGTCGGCGTCTTCCCCGAGGGCACCCGCGGCGACGGGGACGTGGCCCAGGCCCGGCACGGCATCGCCTATCTGGCCGTGCGGTCCGGTGCCCCGGTCGTGCCCGTCGCTGTGCACGGCACCCGGCAGCGGCGGGGGTGGCGGATCCTGGTGCCGCACCGTCCGCCGGTCAGCGTCGCGTTCGGCCCGCCGCTCCACCTGTCCCGGGGACCCGCGGCCCGGCGTACCGTGGCCGCAGCTGCGAGCGAGATCCATCGCACCCTCGCGGCCCATGTGGCCGCCACGCGGCCGGAACCGGAGAGAGATCAGCCATGACCCTCGCCGAGGACACCGACGAGGTCCTCGACCTGCCCGTGCTCGCCGTCGTCGGCCGGCCCAACGTCGGCAAGTCGACCCTGGTTAACCGCATCCTCGGCCGCCGCGAGGCGGTCGTCCAGGACGTCCCGGGGGTGACCCGGGACCGGGTCGCGTACGACGCGCTGTGGGCCGGCCGCCGGTTCACGGTGGTCGACACCGGCGGCTGGGAGCCCGACGCCAAGGGCATGGCCGGCCGGGTCGCGGCCCAGGCCGAGCAGGCCATGCGCACCGCCGACGCCGTCCTGCTGGTGGTCGACGCCAGCGTGGGCGCGACCGCGACCGACGAGGCGGTGGCCCGGGTGCTGCGCCGCGGCGGCAAGCCGGTGGTGCTGGCCGCCAACAAGGTCGACGACGAGCGGATCGAGCCGGAGGCGGCGTCGCTGTGGTCGCTCGGCCTGGGCGAGCCGTACCCGGTCAGCGCCCTGCACGGCCGCGGCTCCGGCGACCTGCTCGACGCGCTGCTGGCCGCGCTGCCGGAGGCGCCCGCCGACCGGTTCGAGGAGCCGGGCGGCCCGCGCCGGGTCGCGCTGGTGGGGCGGCCCAACGTCGGCAAGTCCAGCCTGCTCAACCGGCTCACCGGCGAGGAGCGGGCGATGGTCGACCCGGTCGCCGGCACCACCGTCGACCCGGTCGACTCGCTGGTCGAGATCGGTTCGGAGATCTGGCGGTTTGTCGATACCGCGGGACTGCGGCGCCGGGTGTCGCACGCGTCCGGGGCCGAGTACTACGCCAGCCTGCGTACGGCCGCGGCGATCGAGGCGGCCGAGGTCGCCGTCGTCCTGCTGGACGCCAGCGAGCCGATCACCGAGCAGGACCAGCGGGTGATCAGCACGGTCATCGAGAGCGGCCGGGCGCTGGTGATCGCGTTCAACAAGTGGGACCTGGTCGACGCCGACCGCCGGGAGCGGCTGGACAAGGAGATCGACCGGGAGCTGCTGCGGGTCCGCTGGGCGCCCAGGGTCAACGTCTCGGCCCTGACCGGCCGCAGCGTGGACCGGCTGGCCCCGGCGCTGCGGACGGCGCTGGAGTCGTGGGAGCGACGGATCCCGACGGGTCGGCTCAACAGCTGGCTGGGGGAGCTCATCGCCGCGACGCCGCCGCCGGTGCGGGGTGGCAAGCAGCCGCGGGTGCTGTTCGCGACCCAGGCCGCGACCAAGCCGCCGCGGTTCGTGCTGTTCACCACCGGGTTCCTGGAGCCCGCGTACCGGCGGTTCGTGGAGCGGCGGCTGCGGGAGGACTTCGGCTTCCCGGGGTCGCCGGTCGAGGTGGCGGTGCGAGTACGGGAACGGAAGAAGTAGCAAGGCGACGCGCCGCAAGATCGCGTACGGATCCACGTGAAACCATGTCGGAAGTCGTAGCCTCGACCCCACGTCGAGACCGGCGCGGCCGCGGGAACACGGAAAAAGAGGGATGCCACCCTGCGGTAGGCTCGGCACCGCACTCACGGGTGCGATCGGGACGTGGCGCAGCTTGGTAGCGCACCTGACTGGGGGTCAGGGGGTCGCAGGTTCAAATCCTGTCGTCCCGACAGAGCACGGCAGACGGCATAGGAGGTCGGGGGTGCCGCCGAGCAGCGGGGAGCCGACGACCGCCGCTCGCGGCACCGGACCCTCGGACCGGATCGTCACCATCCCCAACGCGCTCAGCGTGCTGCGGCTGCTCGGCGTGCCGCTCTTCCTCTGGCTGCTGCTCGGCCCGAAGGCCGACATCCTGGCGCTGGTGGTGCTGATGCTGGCCGGCGCCAGCGACTACTTCGACGGCAAGATCGCCCGGGCCCTGGGCCAGACCAGCAAGCTCGGGGTGCTGCTCGACCCGGCCGCCGACCGGCTCTACATCCTGGCCACGCTGGTCGCGTTCGTGGTCCGCGACGTCATCCCGTGGTGGCTGGCGGCGATCATCATCGGCCGGGACGTGGTGCTCGCACCCGGCGTGGCGCTGCTGCGCCGCCATCGCTACGCGCCGCTCAACGTCAGCTACCTCGGCAAGGCCGCCACCTTCTGCCTGCTGTACGCCTTCCCGCTGCTGCTCATCGGCGCGCACGACTGGGCCGTGTCGGACGTGTGCCGGCCGGTCGCGTGGGCGTTCGTGATCTGGGGGACCACCTTCTACGTGTGGTCCGGCGCGCTGTACGGGATCCAGCTGATCCAGCTCGTCCGGGCCGACCGGGCGGCGGCGGCCGCGGACCGGGCGGCGACGGCCGGGTGAGCAAGGGCGAGCACGCCGAGGGCGCGCCGGACCCGCTCATCCAGCGGGCTCTCGAGCTGCGCGGCGGGGAGGACCGGGAGGACCGCACCCGGCACCGTCCCCGATTCGGCGCCATGTCGACTTCACTGCTCAACGAGTTGATGACCGATCACCTCGACGGCGGGTACTCCGCGGCGGCTCATCGACAAAAGGACGAGTCGCCTCGGGGGCGCCGCAAGGCCACGGCGCTGCTCGCCGTGGGGCTGCTGCTGCTCGGCTTCGTGCTGGCCGCCTCGTACCGGGGGACGATGCGGCAGGCGCCCGACTCCGAGCGGACCCGGCAGGCGCTGGTGCGCGACGTGCAGGACGGCTCCGCGCTGACCGACTCCCTGCAGCGCCGGGCCGAGGCGCTGTCGACCCAGCTGACCCGGGAACGGGACGCGGCGCTGGCCGCCAGCCGGGCCGGCGACCGGGCCGGGGCCGAGGTCCGCCGGCTGGAGGAGGCCGCGGCCCAGCGGGCCGTGCACGGACCGGGCATCACGGTGACCGTCGGCGACGCGTCCGGCGGGGACCGGGTCGACCCCGGCACCGGGCAGCGGGTGCCGACGCCGGTCGACGACAACGGCCGGATCCGGGACCGGGACCTGCAGGCGCTGGTGAACGCGCTGTGGGCCGCCGGAGCGGAGGCGATCTCCATCGGCGGGCAGCGGCTGGCGCCGACCACGACGATCCGGGCCGCCGGGGAGGCCATCCTGGTCGACCTGCGGCCGGTGCAGAGCCCGTACGGGATCGAGGCGGTGGGGGACCCGGCGACGCTGCTGCCGCGGTTCGCCGACAGCGAGGCGGCCCGGCGGTTCCAGTCCTACACCGGCCTGTACGGGATCCAGTTCTCGGTGCGGGCGGCCGACGACGTCCGGCTGCGGGCGGCGACCGACCCGGACCTGCGGTACGCGTCGCCGGTGCCGGCCCCGACTACCGTGTCCCCGTCGACATCCGGCTCAGCCGGCTCATCGGGCTCGCCCGGCGGCTCCGGCTCCTCGCCGGCGCCGAAGCCGGCCGGCTCCTCGGGAGGTGGACCGTGATCCCCGCGCTCGCCCTGGCGGTCGGGGTGGTGCTCGGCCTGCTCTTCGAGCCGGTCGTGCCGCTGTGGTTGCAGCCGTACCTGCCGATCGCCGTGGTCGCGGCGCTCGACGCCGTCTTCGGCGGGATCCGGGCCCGGCTGGACGGGATCTTCGACTCCAAGGTCTTCGTGGTCTCGTTCGTGTCCAACGTGCTGGTGGCGGCGCTCATCGTGTTCCTCGGGGACAAGCTCGGGGTGGGGGCGCAGCTCTCGACCGGGGTGGTGGTCGTGCTCGGGATCCGCATCTTCGGCAACGCGGCCGCGATCCGCCGGCACCTCTTCCGCGCATGAGCCGGGACGAAGCGTCCCACCCTCGACCCGAGGATGAGACCGCAAAGACGGGCAAGACCGGCGGCACGCCGACCCCGGCGGAGGTCGACGAGCCGACCGGGACGCCGGTGCAGGCGGACGGGTCGGACCCCGTCGCGACGAAGACCGAGGCTGAGCCCACCGGGACGGAGACGGCGGCCGAACCCGGCACAGTGGCCGGCGGAGAGCCGACGAGCGCTCCAGCAGGAGCCGGGCCCACCGGCCCGGACCTGGACGAGCCAGTCGGCACAGAGACCGGAGCTGGCACCACCGGCCCCGAGGTGAAGGCTCAGCCCGTCGGTCCTGGTGCGGAGGCCCGGCCCGCCGGCCCACAGGGGGAGGCGAGGGGGGCTGGCACGGAGGGCGAGACCGGAACCGAGCCCGTCGGCACCGAGGACGAGGCCCGGCGGTCCGGCACCGATTTGCACGCGGGGCGGGCTGGCACAGACGTGGACCGCGGAGCTCCTGGCACAGAGGTGGACCGCGGGGCTGGTGGCGCTGAGTTGGACGGCGGGGCTGCTGGCACTGAGATGGACGGCGCGCCCGCTGGCACGGAGATGAAGGCCGGGCCCGCTGGCACAGGGGCCGGGCGCACTGGAACCGAGGTAAAGGCCGGCCCCGCTGGCACAGAGGCCGGGCGCGCTGGAACCGAGGTAAAGGCCGGCCCCGCTGGCACAGAGGCCGGGCCCGCTGGAACCGAGGCAAAGGCCGGGCCCGCTGGCACAGAGGCCGGGCCCGCGACAGAGCCGGCCGGGGCCGGGTCGGCCGGGACCGAGGCCGGGGTCGATGGTGAGGCTCAGGCCGGGGTATTGCCGGCGGTTGCGGGGGAGCCTGAGGCGGCGGCCGGGGCCGGAGGACGGCGGACCCCGTGGGCGCAGGTGCTCGGCTGGAGTCGCTCCCCGGCCGCCCTCCTGGTCGGCCTCCTCATCGGCCTGCTCGGCTTCGCCTTGGCGGTTCAGGTACGAAGCAATACGTCGACAAGCGGGCTTCCCGCCGCCCGCCAGGAGGACCTGGTCCGGATCCTCGACGACCTCTCCTCCCGCGAGGACCGGCTCCGCCGCCAGATCGCCGAGCTCGAGGCCGCCCGCACCCGGCTGTCCACCACCGGCAACTCCAGCAGTACCGCCCTGGAGGAGGCCCGCAAGCGCTCCGACGCGCTCGGCATCCTGGCCGGCACCGTGCCGGCCCAGGGTCCCGGCATCCAGCTCACGCTGACCGACCCCGAGCACCGGCTGGCGGCCGAGGACCTGCTCGACGCCGTCGAGGAGCTGCGCGCCGCCGGGGCCGAGGCGATCCAGGTCGGCGGTGTCCGGATCGGCCTCGACTCCTCCTTCACCTCGACCGACCGCGGGCTCGCGGTCGACGGCGTGACCGTGACGGCGCCGTACCAGATCGTCGCGATCGGGGACCCGGCCACGCTGGCCACGGCGATGGAGATCCCGGGCGGGGTGGCCGACACAGCCCAGCGGGCCGGCGGCGCGGCCCGGACCGAGCAGGCCGAGCGGGTGGTGATCCGGGCCCTGCGGGCGCTCCGGACCCCGCGCTACTCCCAGCCGACCAACTAGGTACGGTCTGGCCGTGAACACGCCCCAGGACCTGAGGTACACCGCCGAGCACGAGTGGGTCCGCGCCACCGACGGCCAGGTCGTGCGGATCGGCATCACCGACTACGCGCAGAGCGCGCTAGGCGACATCGTCTTCGTGTCCCTGCCCAGCGTCGGCACCGCGGTCACCCCGGGCCAGCCTCTGGGTGAGGTCGAGTCGACCAAGAGCGTCTCCGACGTCTTCGCCCCGGTCGCCGGCACGGTGCTGACCCGCAACGATGCCCTGGAGTCGCAGCCGGAGCTGCTCAACTCCGACCCGTACGGGGAGGGCTGGATCCTCGAGATCGAGGTCGCGGATCTCGGCGTGCTGGACACGCTGCTGTCCGCGGACGCCTACGAGTCGCTCGTCGACGAGTCCTGAGCGGGATCACCCTCCACTGTCGGTTGACCCTTGGCGAACCGGCTGACTAGGCTCGCTCGTCCTGGCCGGAAAGTTGCCGCCGGTCAGTCAGCACAGCGAGTGACCACCCCCGAGCAGGAGGCGAGCGCGACCGTGTTCTGCACCCGGTGCGGCCACGACAACCCGGACGATGCGCGGTTCTGCGCGCAGTGCGGGGCCCCGCTGTCCCGGGCCGAGTACGCGTCGTCGCCCGACGCCACGTCGATCTTCCAGCCCGGCGCGTTCGACGAGGCCGCCGCCGGGGACGAGCCGGGCGAGGAGGCCGCGGGCGCGGTCGACTCGCTGCCGCCGGGCTCGGCCCTGCTGGTGGTCAAGCGCGGCCCCAACGCCGGCAGCCGCTTCCTGCTCGACCAGGACGTCACCACCGCCGGCCGCCACCCCGACAGCGACATCTTCCTCGACGACGTGACCGTCTCCCGCCGGCACGCGGAGTTCCGGCGCGAGGGCGGCGGCTTCGTGGTGCACGACGTCGGCAGCCTCAACGGCACGTACGTCAACCGTCAGCGCATCGACGTGGCCGCCCTGACCGGCGGCGACGAGGTCCAGGTGGGCAAGTTCCGGCTGCTCTATCTCGCCGGTGCCCGCGCCGGCGGTGAAGAGCCGGCCGTCACCAGGTGATCCCATGATCGAGTGCGAGGGCTCGCAGCGCGGGCGGGGAGCGACGAGGGCCGGCCTGACCGAGGAGCGGGCGCAGGGCGAGGACCGGACATGAGCGCGGCGGGGGCGCACGCCCGGTCCTCCCTCAGCATCGGGGAGGTCCTCGGTCAGCTGCGGCCGGAGTTCCCGGACATCACGATCTCGAAGATCCGCTTCCTGGAGGCCGAGGGCCTCATCCACCCGGAACGGACGCCGTCCGGCTACCGGAAGTTCTCCTCCGGCGACGTGGCCCGGCTGCGGTTCGTGCTCGCCGAGCAGCGCGACCACTACCTGCCGCTGCGGGTGATCAAGGACCACCTGGACGCGATCGACCGCGGCCTGGAGCCGCCGGAGGCCGGTCCGGGCAGCACGACCCGCCGCGGGCCGCGGGCGGTGTCGGCGGTGCCGCCGGGTGGGCTGCCGGGGGCGGAGTCGTTCCTGCCCGAGCCGTCCGAGATCCGGCTGACCCGGGACGAGCTGCTCTCCCACGCCGGCCTGGAGCCGGCCGAGCTCGAGCAGCTGGAGCAGTACGGCCTGGTGGCCAAGCGGGCCGGCGGCAGCTACGACGGCGACGCGCTGGTGGTGGCGACCTGCGCCGCCGAGATGGCCCGGTACGGGATCGAGCCGCGCCACCTTCGGGCGTACCGGACCGCCGCCGACCGCGAGATCGGCCTGTTCGAGCAGGTGGTCACGCCGCTGATGCGGCAGCGCAGCCCGGAGGCCCGGGGCCGGGCCGAGGAAACGATGAGTGAACTAGCCGCTTTGTCGATAAGGCTGCACTCCACGCTGGTGAAGGCCGGCCTGCGGGCGGAGCTGGGCGGCTGACCCGGCGTCACCCGGGCGGCGCACCGGCCCCCACCCACCGGCGTGCCCGGCCCGCACCGTGTAGCGTCGGATCGGCAGGTCTTGCTTGCTGGGGAGGCTCCGCTGTGAACGAGTTGCGTGTCGTGGGTGTACGGGTGGAGCTGCCCGTGAACCAGCCGATCGTGCTGCT
>DATDKW010000007.1:0-27479 GCA_036519715.1 Mycobacteriales bacterium | reverse complement strand
GCAGGAGCTGTCGCGGCGGGCGCCGGTGCTGGTGCGGTTGCGGGGGCGGGTGGCGGGGGCGCTGGCCGGGCGGCTGGCCGGGGACGACGCGGCGGTGCTGCGGCACAGCCGGGCCGGGCTGGCCGACCTGGCCCGGCACCGGTCGTCGCTGGCCTCGTACGAGCTGCGGGTGCTGGCATCCGGGCAGGGGGTCGAGCTGGGCCGGCTCGGGCTGGCCGCGCTGGTCCGCGGGGGGACGCCGGCCCAGGTCCTGGACTGGATGGAACGGACCCGGGCGGCGGCGGCCGCGGCCGTCTCCCCCGCGTCGGCGGTCTCGCCGGCCCCTGACGTCCCGGCGGCCGGCGGGGCCGGGGAGTCGCCGGCCGGCGGGGCCGGGACGGAGCTGGACGCGGAGCTGGCGGCGATGCGGGCCGCGGCGGCCGAGGTGCGGGCGGCCCCGGGCGGGCGGCGGCAGGCCGAGCTGACCGCGCGGCAGGCCGAGCTGGAGGCGCGGATCCGGCAGAGCTCCTGGCTGCGTACGGCCGCCCGGCCGGCGCCGCCGCCGCGGCTGTCGCTGGCGTCGCTGCGGGAGGCGCTGGGCGACCGGGTGCTGGTCGAGTACGACGTGCTGGACGGCGACGTGATCGCCGCGGTGGTGTCGCCGGGCCGGACCCGGCTGGCCCGGCTGGGGCCGCTGGCCGCGGTGACGTTCGAGATCAGCGCGCTGCTGTTCGCGCTGCGGCGGCTGGCCCGCGGCACCGGCTCCACTGCGGCCGCGCTCAGCACCGCCCGGGCCGGGCTGGACCGGCTGGCCGCGCTGCTGCTCGGGCCGCTGGACCTGCCGCCGCACCCCGGGCTGGTGGTCGTGCCGGTCGGGGTGCTGCAGCGGGTGCCGTGGTCGGCGCTGCACCCGGTGCCGGTGTCGATCGCCCCGGCCGCGGCGATGTGGGAGCGCAGCGCGCGGTCGGTGCCGCCGGGCGGGGACGTGGTGCTGGTGGCCGGGCCGGACGTGCCGGGCGGGTCGGCCGAGATCGCCGCGCTGGCCGGGCTGCACCCGGCCGCGATGGTGCTGCGGCCGCCGGACTCGACCGCGGGCGCGGTCGTGTCGGCGCTGTCCCGGGCGTCGCTCGCGCACCTGGCCTGCCACGGGCGGGTGCGCCAGGACAACCCGATCTTCTCCTCGCTGCTGCTGGCCGACGGGCCGCTGACCGTGCACGAGCTGGAGCTGCGCGGACTCGCGCCGTACCGGATCGTGCTGGCGGCCTGCGAGTCCGGTTCCGAGGTCGGCTACCTGGGGAACGAGACCCTCGGCTTCGTGTCGGCGCTGCTGGCCCGCGGGAGCGCGGGGCTGGTGGCGAGCGCGATCGTCGTACCGGACTGGGACGTGGTGCCGTTGATGCGGTCGCTCCATGAGTCTGTGTTGCAGGGTGCGTCGCTGGCGACGGCGCTGTTCGCGGCGCGGGCGGAGCTCGACGTGGCGGATCCGCGGGCGTTCGTGAGCTGGTGCGCGTTCAACGCGTTCGGGGCGGCGTGACGGAACTCGACCTGATCGTCCGCTCGTTTGGGTAGGTACCGGTCGGGGGCCGGTAGTGGAGGAGGAACCGATGAGTGAGACGCCGCGGGACCAGCGCGGGCTGTGGAGCGAGGTCAACGCCCGCATCGAGGAGCTGGGCGAGGTGCTCCGAGGGCACCTGTCCCCGGACGCGGCCCGGACGCCGTCCGACCCGACGGCGCCCGGCGACCGTCCCGCGGCAGACCGGCCGGCCCCTGGATCGGCCGGTTCGGACGCAGCACCCCCGTCCGGCGGGACCTCCGGTGCCGGCGGCGGCGACGCCTGGGCCGAGGCCACCCGGTCCACCGAGGGACGCCCCGACTGGGCCCGCCCGACCGGGCCCGCCGGAGCCCCGTCGCCGGAGGGCTCCGCCGCGTCCGGTTCCGCCCCGGTGCAGGGCGGTGGCACGTCCGACCCGGCCGCTCCGAGCGCCGCCGCCGGTGGGCCGGGTGGGACGGCGCCAGGAGCCGGCGACCCAGGTGCCGCCGGTGCGGCGGGCGCCGGCGGTTCCGACGCCGGTTCGGCCGGGGACGCGGGCGCAGCCGGCGGTCGTGGTCGGGGGGCCGGCGGGCCGGCGGGGTCGGCGCGGTGGGTCGGCTCCTGGCGGTGGGGGAACTCCGAGTGGCACACCGACTCGGCCCGGCCGGGCTGGTCCGGGCGCGCCCGCAACAACGGCCCGGACTGGGACTCCGCCCGCGAGTCGGTCCGGGAGATGCGGGAGTCGGCCCAGCGGTTCGCCGCCCAGGCCGCGGACGCCGCCCGCGATCCCGAGGTCCGCGACTCGGCTCAGCGCGCCGTCCGCTCCCTCGGCGACGCGATCGCCACCACCGCGCAGGACCTCGCCACGGAAATCCGCGAACGGATGCGCTCGCCGCGCTGGTCCGACACCACCAAGCCCCGCCCCACCGAACGCCCCCCGGTCGCCAAGGTCGACGACGACCCACCCACCCCCTGAGACCCCGGTCTACGGCGCCGGTTCGGCAGGGGTGTGGGGGGCTTCGACGTCGGCGTCGATCTCGGTGAGGAGGTCCATGAGGTCCTGGGCGTTGGTCTGGGCATAGTTGGAGTAGCAGTTGTTCATCAGGACGTGGGTCTCCCGGGCCTGGTCGGCCAGGTTGGCGACCTTCGGCGCCCAGTCGCGGAGCTCCTCCGGCGAGTAGTGGTAGCCGAACCGGTCGTAGATGTCCTTGCTGGTCCACTTGTCGCTGTGCCCGTGGAAGCGGATCACGGCCAGGTCGGCCGTCGCCGCCACCACCGGCGGGATCGAGGACGGGTGCCCCTGCGGCATGTCCACGCACACGTACGGCACCCCGTACGACCGGAGGAAGTCGAGCGTCTCGTCCTGGTTCTCGTCCGACATCCAGGTCTTGTTGCGGAACTCGACGCAGATCGGCACCGGCTCGGCCCGCCGCTTGCACTCCAGGATGTACTCCTTGTTGCGCCGCCCGATCGGGAACCACTGCGGGAACTGGAACAGCAGCGCGCCCAGCTTCCCGGCCTGGTGCAGCGGGTCGAGCGCGGCCAGGAACCGCTCCCACACCTGGTCCACGACCTTCGGGTCGAGATCCTTGGCGTACACGTTGGTCTTGGTCGACTCCGGCCGCAGGTCCTTGTAGATCGAGGCGACCCGGGTCGGGTGCTGGGTCAGCATCGAGTAGGCCTTGATGTTGAACGTGAAGCCGGGCGGGGTCCGGGCCGCCCACAGCTCGCTGTTCCGCTCGTTCGGCGGCGTGTAGTAGGTCGAGTCGACCTCGACGATCGGGAACCGGGAAGCGTAGTAGGCCAGCCGCTCCTCGGCGGTGGTGGCGTCGGGCGGATACCACCCGCTGGCGAGCAGGGTCTTGTCCGTCCACGACGCCGTACCGATCCGGATGTGTCCCACGCGTCCTGCCTACCCGAGGGGTACGACAGTTACTGCAGGGTGCCGTCGCGCCAGGCGGCGGCGGCCCGTTGCAGGGCGTCGGCGCAGGCCTCGTTGCGCTCGGCCAGCGGGATCTCGGACACGCCCAGCTCCCGCCGGCCGGAGGCGACGACCCGGAAGAACGCCGCCGCCCGCTCCAGGGCCACGTCGAACTCCCCCCGGTACGCCCCGGTCAGCACGGACTCCGCCAGCGCCCGGACCGCGGCCGGGTCGGCGTCGTCGGACACCCCGGCGACGACCTCGTCGACCGGCGCGTACGCCCGGCCGGTCCGGTACATCCGGGCGACCGCCTCGCCCTGCCGCTCGGTCCAGGTCCGCAGCAGGTAGAGCGCCCACAGGGCGCCCGGCAGCGAGTCCGGCGGGGAGTCCCGCCACAGCTCCGACAGGGTGTCCAGGCCGACGGTCTCGGCCAGGTCGACCAGCTCGGAGGTCTCCGGACCGGCGTCGCCGCGGCCGGCGTCGACCAGCGCGGCGGCGGTGGCGTGGGCCAGCTCCAGCCGGGCCAGGGGCTCCCCGGCGGTCACCGCCTGGGCCAGCGATTCGACGTGGGCGGAGAGCAGGGGGCGCTCACGTCGGCGCTCCGGCTCGGGCACGCGGGGTCTCCTCCCCGTCCGGGTGCAGGAAACCGCGGTGTCCCCCGGGGCGCCGCGGCTCCTCCATGATAATTCGCCCGGCCGGTACCGGCGTCCACACCGGACCGAACAGGCTCGGATACCGGGAGTCCTGAGCGCGGCTGACGCGTTGGGAGGGGTGGTGGCCGTGCGGCCCCACGGCGGACGGAGTGCACGTGAGCGACGGACAGACCGGTCAGGACTCCGACTGGTCCGAGCGGTACGCGGAGACCGGCGGGTGGCCGCCGCCCGCGGCGGACCAACGTCGCTACGAGCCCGGACCCGGACAGACCCAGCCCGGCGCCCAGCCCGGCGCGACCCAACCCGGGAGCAGCCACCCCGGTGACGCCCAGCCCGGTGACGCCCAGCCCGGTGATGGCCCGGCCGGTCCCGGCCGGTCCGCGGGCGACGCCCCGCCCTGGGTCGCCGACCAGGCCCAGGCCGGCGGTCCCACCCCGCCCTGGGTGCCCGACCGGCCCGGACCCGGCCCGGCCCCGTACGGCGGCGGCCCGCCGGCCCAGTGGGGCCAGGACCCGTACGGTCCGGCCCCGCAGTGGGGCCAGCCCGCCAACCAGCCCGGCCCGCAGGGCCCGTGGGCCCCGGGCCAGCCCGGCCAGCAGGGCCCCTGGGCCCCGGGCGACTCCGCGTACGGGCGGCTGAGCGGCGGCGGTCCCCGCCAGACCCCGCCCCAGCGCCCCCGCCGCCCCTGGGACAACCGGCCCCGCACCGCCACCCGCCGCCCGGCCGGCGGCACCCCGGTCACGATGGGGCTGATCGCGATCTGCGTGGTCGTCTTCCTGCTCCAGCAGGCCGACCCCACGATCACCACCCGGTACGGCCTGGTCCCGTTCCTGGTCGAGGACGGCCAGTACGAGCGGCTGATCACCGCCACCTTCCTGCACGCCAATGTGCTCCACCTGGCGACCAACATGCTGACGCTCTACATCGTCGGCGCGCCGCTGGAGCGGGTGCTGCGGACCGGGCGCTACCTGACGATCTACCTGCTGTCCGCGCTCGGCGGCTCGCTGCTGTCGCTGTGGCTGAGCCCGCAGTTCAGCATCGGGGTGGGGGCGTCGGGCGCGATCTTCGGGCTGTTCGGGGCGCTGCTGATCCTGCGCCGGCAGGTCGGCGCCGAGGCCGGCGGCCTGGTCGTGCTCATCGGGCTCAACCTGTTCATCTCCTTCGCGGTCCCGAACATCAGCTGGCAGGCCCACATCGGCGGCCTCATCACCGGCGTGCTGGTCGCGCTGGCGCTGCAGGCGGCCGGCCGGGTCCGGCGCCGCCCCGGCGGGTGAGGCGCCCCCTGCCGTGGAAGGCTGGCGGGGTGCGAGGGGACGGCGACGGCTGGACGCGGTGTGCGGCCGGTCACCGGCACTGGGGCCGCAACGGCGCCGCCGGCCTGCTCCTGCGCGACCGCACCGGCGACCGCGACCGGGTCGTCCTGCAGCACCGGGCCCTGTGGAGCCACCAGGGCGGCACCTGGGGCGTGCCCGGCGGGGCCCGGGACAGCGACGAGACCGTGATCGCCGCCGCCCTGCGCGAGACCGCGGAGGAGACCGGGATCGACCCCGCCGCCGTCCGGCCGTACGGGGAGCTGGTCGACGACCACGGCGGCTGGGCGTACAGCACGGTGCTGGGGGTGCCGGTGGCGCCGGTGGACCCTGAGCCGGTCGGGGGCGAGAGCGAGGAGGTCCGCTGGGTCGACGTCGCCGACTTGGACGCGCTGCCGCTGCATCCGGGCTTCGCCGCGGCCTGGCCGACGCTGCGGGCCGCGCCGCCGCCGCTGCTGCTGGTCGTGGACGCGGCCAACGTGGTCGGCGCCCGGGGCCGCGGCGACGGCTGGTGGCGGGACCGGGCCGGCGCGACCGCCCGGCTGCTGGACGCGCTGGCCCCGCTGGCCGACGGGCTGCCCGAGCTGCCCGACGGCGTCGAGCGCGGCGGCCTGGACCTGGTGTTGCCCCGGATCGTGGTGGTGGTCGAGGGCGCGGCGTCCGCGGTGCTGGACGGCGGCGTCCGCGGGCCGGTCGAGGTGGTGGCCGCCCCCGGCTCGGGCGACGACACGCTGGTCGAGGTGGCGGCCGGGCGCGGCGGCGACACGGCCGTGGTGATCACCGCCGACCGGGGCCTGCGGCAGCGGCTGGACGCCGTCGGCGCGGGCTGGACCGGGCCGTCCTGGCTGCTGCGGCAGCTGGACGGTCGATGACCACCCGGACCGGGACTGTCGCCAGCAGTGGCCGGTTGATTACGTTGGGGTCGAGAGGACGGTGAGAGTGCGCGCACCGGATCACCAGGCCGCCCTGCGCTCGATGCGGGACGCCGTCGAACAGGAGCTCGCCGCCGCGCGGACCGGCGGCCGGCGGGCGGCGTTCGGGGTGGACGCGACCCGGGTCGCCCGCGGTCCCGGCGGCTGCCTCTACCGGATCGACCCGCCGCCGGAGGTGACGCTGGTCGAGGACGCGCCGGCCCGGCTGTCGGCCGGCGACCGCGCCGCCGAGGGCCGGCTGGGCGCGGTCGCGGACGAGAGCTGCCTGGTGGAGGTGGAGGAGGACCTCGGCCCGCGGGTGCTCGACGGCCGGCTGGTGGTGGACAACCTCGGCCCGCTGCACGGGCTGCGGACCCGGCTGGAGGCGCTGGAGGAGCCGCCGAGCCCGCCGACCTTCCGGTTCGACCAGGCCGAGCTGGTGCTCGGCCAGCCGGGGGGGAAGCTGAAGGACGCGATCGCCGCCGCGGCCGACCACAGCAGCGAGTGGAGCTTCGACGACCGGGCCGGCGACGTGCTGCGCAGCGCCCTGCGGCAGCGCTGGGCCCAGGTCCGGACCCCGCCCGGCACGGACGCCGGCAGCCTGGTCGCCCGGCTGCTGGACCGGCTGCTGTCCCTGGACGCCCGGGTCCTGTTCACGGCCCCGACCGGCCCGGCCGTGGACCGTACGGTGGGGGCGCTGTGCGAGCGGCTGAGCCGGTCCGGCCGGATGCGCTCGGGGCTGGTGCAGCGGATCGGGCCGCTGGCCCCCGGCGCCGTCCGGGACCGGTACGGGCCGTTCGTGGAGGCGGCGACCATCGCCGCCGACCTGCGGGCCGGGGTGGACGCGCGGCTGACCGACCTGGACCGGGCTGAGGGCCGGCTGCGCTACGACGAGCTGGACCGGCAGGCCACCGAGCTGGACCGGCACGCCGCCGATCTGGACCTCCAGCTGGAGCGCACGGTCGGGGCCCGGGTCGGCCGGCGCGGGCGCGGCATCGACCCGGACACCCTGGTGGTCCGCCGGCACGAGCTGCGGACCCAGGGCCGCTCGGCCCGCAAGGACGCCGACCGGATCGCCCTGGAGCTGGCCGCGGTGGACCGGCCGGTCCCCCAGGTCGAGGACATCGTCGGGGCCGGCGGCACCCCGGCCGAGCAGCGCGCCCGGCTGGCCGACGCCCGCCGGGAGCTGGTCGCCGCCCGCGACGACGTCGAGCCGGCGCTGCGGGCCCGGGTCCGGCTGGTCGCGGCGACCACGCGCGGGGCCTACCTGCGCGGGCTGCCCCGGGCCGACGTCGACGTGGTGGTGATCGCGGGCGTGGCGCTGGCGCCGGAGGCGTACTACCTCGCCGGCCTGTCGACCCGCAGCGTCATCACCATCGGCGACTCGGCCGGGACCGGCGAGCGGCCCCCGTACCCGCGGGCGGCGCCGCAGCCGGGCGAGCAGCCCCGGCGGCGTCTTGGCCCCTTCTACCCCCGGCGCCCCCCGGTCTAGTGGGCCGGGTTGTCGGTGTGCGGCTTCTTGCCCAGCTGCTTCCAGTCGGTCTCGGCCACCTCGACGTCGAAGTGCTCGGCCGCCGCCTTGATGTTGGCGAAGGCCAGCTCGCGGTCGGCGTCGCTGACGTCCTTCACCTGGTCGAAGCGGGCCAGCGCGGTGCGCACGTGCTGCGCGTCGGTCAGTGGTTCCTTGCGCTGCTCCGGGAAGGCGTACGCGCTGTCGGGCAACTTGTTCCGGTCGTCGGCGTCGAGGGTGCCGTGGCCCCCGCTCGGCGCCTTCCAGGTCGTCTTCACGACCGGTCCCGTACCCGACCTCACCTCCCCAGGAAACTGGCTGTGCCGGCCGACCGGGGGACGACCAGGAAAGTGTCGGCGGCGGTGGCTAAGTTGTGCCGGTGACTGTTGAGCGGCCCTACCTGCGTTACCCGAGCATCCGCGGCGACCGGCTCGCCCTGATCGCGGAGAACGACGTCTGGCTGACCGACGCCGGCGGCGGCCGGGCCTGGCGGCTGACCGCCGACGCGGTGCCGGTGGCGGGCACCCGGCTGTCCCCGGACGGCGGCACGGTGGCGTTCACCAGCACCCGGGACGGCGCGCCGGAGGTGCACGCGGTCCCGGCCGACGGCGGCGCCTCGACCCGGCTGACCTTCTGGGGCGACCCACACACCCGGGTGGCGGGCTGGCTGCCGGACGGCCGGGTCGTCGCCAGCACCTCGACCGGCGAGCCGTTCCGCAGCCGGGTCTGGTCCTGGGCGCTGCCGCTCGACGGCTCGGCCGCGCCCGAGCGCCTGCCGTACGGGCCGGCCTACATGGTCTCGCCCGGGCCCGGCGGCGCGGTCGTGCTCGGCACCGACCAGCGCCGGGCCGGCGCGACCTGGCAGCGCTACCGGGGCGGCACGGCCGGCAAGCTGTGGATCGACCGGGACGGCGGCGGCGAGTTCGCCCGGCTGCTCGGGGACAACCCGGCCCAGCTGGAGGACCCGGACTGGGTCGGCGACCGGGTGGTGTTCCTGTCCGACCACGAGGGCTGGGGCAACGTCTACTCGGTGCTCCCGGACGGCACCGGCCTGCGCCGGCACAGCGACCACGGCGCTGCGTACGCGCGGGCGCTGCGCACCGACGGCACCCGGCTGGTCTGGCAGTCGCACGGCGACCTGTGGCTGCTCGACGGCCTGGACGCCGACCCCCGCCGGCTGGACGTACGGCTGGCCGGGCCGCGCGCCGGGCGCACCCCGCGGCCGCTGGGCGCCGGCGACAAACCCGGGGGGCTGGCCGCCGACCGCACCGGCCGGGCCAGCGCGGTCGAGGTGCTCGGCTCCATCCACTGGCTGACCACCCGGGACGGGCCGGCCCCGGCGCTGGCCGACACCCCGGGCGTCCGGGCCCGGCTGCCGGAGGTGCTGGGCCCGCCCGTCAGCGCCGAGGCCGCGGTCCCGGAGGTCGCCTGGATCACCGACGCCGACGGCGACGACGCGATCGAGGTCGCGCCGGCCGACGGCAGCGCGCCGTCCCGCCGGTTCGGCGCCGGCCGGCTCGGCCGGGTGCTGGAGCTGGTCGCCGCCCCGGACGGCTCCCGGCTGGCCGCCGCCTCCCACGACGGCCGGGTGCTGGTCGCCGACGTCGCCACCGGTGAGCTGCGGGAGATCGCCACCACCGACCACAGTGACGCCTCCGGCCTGGCCTGGTCGCCGGACTCGGCCTGGCTGGCCTGGTCCCACCCGGGCGCGGAGGGGCTGCGGCAGATCCGGGTCAACCGGGTCGCCGACCCGGACGCAACCACCATCGAGGTCACCCCGCTGCGGTTCCTGGACACCGACCCGGTGTTCACGACCGACGGGCTGCACCTGGCCTTTCTGTCCACCCGCACCCTCGATCCCGTCTACGACGACTGGGTCTTCGACCTGTCCTTCCTCGGCGGCACCCGGCCTTACGTGGTGCCGCTGGGCGCGACGACGCCGTCGCCGTTCCACCCCGAGACCGGCGGCCGGAGCGCAGCCGCGGACGGGGAGGGCGAGGGCGGCGGCGAGGGCGGCGGCGCCGACGCGCCACCGCAGCCGGTGCTCATCGACGCCGAGGCCATCGACCAGCGGGTGGTGCCGGTGCCGGTGGCGACCGCCCGGGCCAGCGCGCTGGCGGCCGTGCGGGGCGGTCTGGTCTGGCTGGAGACCCCGCAGGCGGGCCTGCTCGGCGAGGACCGGGCCACCGAGGACGGCGCGCCGACCCGGCCCAAGCTGGTCCGCTGGGACTTCGCCAAGCGCCGGTCCGCGGTGCTGGTCGGCGAGCTCGACGGCTACGCGGTCACCGGCGACGGCAAGAAGCTGCTGGTCCGCGACGAGAGCGCGCTGCGGCTGGTGCCGTCGGACCGGCGGGTGGAGCCGGAGTCCGAGGGCGACCGGGACGCGGTGGTCGAGATCGACCTGCGCCGGCTGCGCGGCATGGTCGACCCGGGCGCGCAGTGGCGGCAGATGTTCGACGAGGCCGGCCGGCTGATGCGCGACCACTACTGGACGCCGGACATGGCCGACGTGGACTGGGACGCGGTCCTGGCGAAATACCGGCCGCTGGTCGACCGCGTCGCCACCCGCGACGACCTGTCCGAGGTGTTCTGGGAGACGATCGGCGAGCTCGGCAGCTCCCACGCGTACGAGAGCCCGCCGCCGGTGCCGGTGGAGCCGGGCCGGGTCCTCGGCCACCTCGGCGCCGACCTGCGCCGCGACGGCGACCGCTGGCTGGTCGAGCGGGTGCTGCCGGCCGAGTCCTCGGTCCGGGGGGCCCGGGCGCCGCTGTCCGCGCCCGGGGTGGCCGTGCGGGCCGGGGACGAGATCCTGGCCGTGGACGGCCGGCCGGTGGACCCGCGGCTGGGGCCGGCACCGCTGCTGGCCGGCGCGGCCGGGGTGCCGGTCGAGCTGACCGTCCGCCCGGCCGGCGGCGACGTCCGCCGGGTCGTGGTGCTGCCGCTGGAGGACGAGAAGGTCCTGCGCTACCAGGCCTGGGTGGCGGGGCGGCGGGCCGCGGTGCACGAGCTGTCCGGCGGCCGGGTCGGCTACCTGCACATCCCGGACATGGTGGCCAACGGCTGGGCCCAGCTGCACCGCGACCTGATCCTCGAGGTGGCCCGCGAGGGCGTGGTGGTCGACGTCCGGGACAACAACGGCGGCCACACCTCGGAGCTGGTGCTGGAGAAGCTGTCCCGCCGGGTCCGGGGCTGGGACAACAACCGCACCGGCCCGGCCACGTCCTACCCGGGCAACGCGCCCCGCGGGCCGATGGTCGCGGTCACCAACCAGCACGCCGGCTCCGACGGCGACATCGTCACCGCCGGCTTCCGGCTGTGGGACATCGGCCCGGTCGTCGGCGTCCGCACCTGGGGCGGCGTGATCGGCATCGACGGCCGCTACACGCTGGTGGACGGCACCTCGGTCACCCAGCCGCGCTACGCGCTGTGGTTCGAGGGCGTCGGCTGGGGCATCGAGAACTACGGCGTCGACCCGGACGTCGAGGTCGACATCACCCCGCAGGACTGGGCCGCCGGCCGCGACCCCCAGCTGGAGACGGCCGTACGGATGGTGCTGGAGGCGCTGGAGACCCGGCCGGCGGCGACCCCGCCCGACCGGTCCACCCGGCCGTCCCGGCGCGCCCCGGAGCTGCCGCCCCGCTGACCCGGCGGGGAAGAGGCTCGCTCCTCGTCCGGTTGTCATCCGGGTAGGGACTTCCGGACGAGGAGCGAACTGTGCAGGTGGAGATCTGGTCGGACGTGGTGTGCCCGTGGTGCGCCATCGGCAAGCGGCGGTTCGAGACCGCGCTGGCGGGCTTCGAGCACCGCGACCAGGTCGAGGTGCGCTACCGCAGCTTCGAGCTCGACCCGACCGCCCCGCGCACGGTCGACGGCAACGCCACCCAGCGCCTGGCCGACAAGTACGGCGTGCCGCTGGCCCAGGCCGAGGCCATGCAGCAGCGGGTGATCGACCAGGCCGCGACCGAGGGCCTGGACTTCCGCTTCGACATCGCCCACCCCGGCAACACCGTGGACGCGCACCGGCTGCTGCACCTGGCCTTCGACCGCGGGCGGCAGGCCGAGGCCAATGAGCGGCTGCTGCTGGCCTACTTCACCGAGGGCGAGCGGATCGGCGAGGTCGACACGCTGGTCCGGCTGGCCGGCGCGGCCGGCCTGGACGAGTCCGAGGCGCGCTCGGTGCTGGAGTCGGACAAGTACCTGGCCGAGGTCCGCGAGGACCAGGCCACGGCGTCGGCGCTGGGCATCACCGGGGTGCCGTTCTTCGTGCTGGACCGGAAGTTCGGGGTGAGCGGGGCGCAGCCGGCCGAGGTGCTGCTGGGCGCGCTGCGCCAGGCCTGGACGGCGGCACACCCGCTGGCCATGGTCGCGACCGACCCCGGGGAGACCTGCACCGACGACAGCTGCGCGGTCTGAGATGGCGGACGAGACCCTGACCGACAGCCCCGAGCCCTGGGTCAAGGAGCACATCGACCGGTACGTGGCCACCGGCGGCGCGGACGGGCACGAGTGGAAGCCGGGCGTGCCGACCCTGCTGCTGACCACTACCGGCAACAAGACCGGGATCAGGCGGCGGACCGCGCTGATCTACGCCCGGGACGGCGGCTCCTACCTGGTCGTCGCCTCCCAGGGCGGCGCGCCCGCGCACCCGGCCTGGTATCGCAACCTCGCCGCCGACCCGGCCGTGCGGGTGCAGGTCGGCGCGGAGGAGTTCGACGCGACGGCCCGCTCCGCCGACGACGCCGAGCGGGCGCGGCTGTGGCCGCTGGTCACCGCGGTCTGGCCCCCGTACGACGACTACCAGGCGCGGACCGACCGGCAGATCCCCGTCGTGGTGCTGACACCGGTGCGTTGACCCGCGGATGGCAACGGGTTGACCGGGAGATGGGTCGCGGTAGTGGGGGTTGGGTAGGTTCGCGGCACCCCAACCCCTGGAGGACCGCATGACCGCCCCGCAGGATCCGTACTCCTACCCCGGTGGCTCGGACAGCTCCGGCTATCCCGGCGGCCCGGCCCGGCGTCAGGGTCCGCAGATCTTCTCGATCCTGGCGATCGTCTGTGGTGTCGTGGCGATCCTGATCCTGCCGATCGTCTTCGGGCCCGTCGGCATCATCCTCGCCGTCGTCGCCAACCGCCGCGCCGAGCCGCTGTGGAAGGTCGCCCTCGGCGTCGCGGTGGGCGGCATGATCCTCGGCTTCATCCTCGGCGCGATCGTGCTCTCCAACAGCTAGCCCACCACCGGAGGGGCGCCCGCGGGCGCCCCTCCGGCGTGTCCGGGCCCGCTCATTGCCCAGAAGTGCAGCAGTTGGTCCGGATCGCTGCGAAGTGTCGGTGCCAGCCCCTATCGTCCGACCCGATGCCGCGCCGTGCGGCTCGTCGGAGGGGGTCGCGGTGCTGGTCGTGCTGTGCGTGGTCATCGTCGTCGTGGTGCTGCTGCTGGTGTTCGTCGTGGTGACGTACAACGGGCTGGTCCGGCGGCGCAACCAGGTCGACAACGCCTGGGGTCAGGTCGACGTGCAGCTGACCCGGCGCTACGAGCTCATCCCCAACCTGGTCGAGACGGTCAAGGGCTACGCGCGGCACGAGCAGGAGACCTTCGACCGGGTCACCCGGGCCCGGGCCCAGGCCCTCGGGGCCCAGGGGCCGGCCGCGCGGGCCGAGGCCGACAACGCCCTGACCGGCGCGCTGAAGAGCCTGTTCGCGGTCAGCGAGGCCTACCCGGACCTCAAGGCCAGCGCCAACTTCCAGAGCCTGCAGCAGGAGCTGGCCAACACCGAGGACCGCACCGCCTACGCCCGGCAGTATTACAACGACGCCGTGCTGTCCTACAACAACTCGGTCCACACCATCCCGTCGGTGTTCATCGCCGGGCCGATGGGCTTCCGCAGCCGGGAGTTCTTCCGGGCCGAGGGCGGGGCCCAGGGCCCGGTCACCGTCCGGTTCTGACCTCCGGACCCGGCCGTGACCACGGAGTTCTTCGACGTCCCGGTCTGGGCGCTGCTGCTGCTGGCCGTCGCGGCCGGCCTGTGGTCGTTGCTGCTGCTGGCCCTGACCACCGCGACCCGCCCCCGCCCGGTCCGCCCGGGACCGTCCACACTGGACCTCGGCGGCGCCGATCCGCCGGCCGTCGTCAACCTGCTCACCAACGGCTGGCGGATGACCACCGACGCGCTGTCGGCGACCCTGCTCGACCTGGCCGCCCGGGACCTGCTCGACCTGGTGCAGACCGGTCCGGAGCCGGAGCGCACGATCTGCAAGCTGCGCGCGGCCGTCCCGCCCGACCTCACCCCGTACGAGCGGCGGGTCTACGACCGGGTGGCCGGGCTGGCGTCTGGCGGCGTGGTCCCGGTGGCGGCGCTGGCCCAGGGCAACTCGGCCCAGGCCTCGCGCTGGTGGAAGGGCTTCCGCCGCGAGGTCATCGTCGACGCCCAGCGCCGCGGGCTGTCCCGCAACCGCTGGGGCGCCGGGATCAAGTCGCTGACCTCCGTCGCCTCGGCCGGGCCGGCGGCCGCGGCCGGGCTGGTGGCCTGGTACGCCTCCGACGACGGCGACCCGGTCTGGGGCGTCGCCGTGGTCACCTGGGTCCTGCTGGCCGGATACGCGGGATCGCGCAACCGGCAGCGCGACACCCCGGCCGGTCGCGAGGCCGCCGCTCGCTGGCTGGGCCTGCGCGACCACCTCGGCCGCAACGAGGTGTTCGACACCCTGCCGCCGGCCGCGGTGGCGATCTGGGACCGCTACCTCGGCTACGGCGCCGCGGCCGGGGTCGCCGGCACGGCCAGCCGGGTGCTGTCCTTCGGCGCCCAGGACGAGCGGCTGGCCTGGTCCGCGTACGGCGGGACGTGGCACAAGGTCCGCATCCGCTACCCCGGCAACCGGGCCGCCGAGGGCCGCCACCCGCTGCTGTCGGCCCTGGTCGGCATCGCCGCCCTGGTCGTCGGCTGGTACGGCACGAAGCTGGTGCTGGGCATCCGGGACCGGCTCGGGCCCGGCCGCTCGCTCGGCCTGGGCGCCGCCGCGGACGAGAAGCTGGACAGCCCGTGGACCCAGCCGGTGCTGCTGCTGGTGCTGGCCGCGGTCCTGGTGGTCGGAATCTGGGGCGCCTGGGTGGTCGTCCGGGCCGGGCTCGACCTCGGCGGCCGGCGCACGTTCGAGGCCGAGGTGCTGCGGATCCGCACGCTCAGCGACGACGAGGGCGAGGTCAAGGAGCACCAGGTCGCGCTGGACGACGGCCACTCGGAGAAGACCCGGGCCTGGTCGGTGCCGCCGCGCCGGATGCCGGCGCTGCGGGAGCGGGACGTGGTCAGCGTGACCGTCGGTCCCTGGCTGCACCACGTCTTCGCGCTGTCGGTGGTCCGCCGGGGCGCGGCTGTGCAGGTCGACGACGGCGGGCCCGGGCTGGACAGCCAGGTCGTCGAGGACAGCCCGCCGGTGCGGCACACCGGCTGGGACGCGGTCCCCGGAGCGGAGGCCGTTGCCGCGGCCGGGCCCGATCCGGCCACCCTCTTCACCGCGGCCGAGGTGGGCGCGGCGCTGGGGCAGCCGGTCAACCCGGCGACCGCGCTCGGCGGCGGTGCGATGTTCGGGATGGGCGTGCGGATGGCGGAGTTCGCCGCCGTAGGCGGGCCGGCCCGGGTGGTCGTGCAGGTGGCGACCGGGCGGTTCGCCGGGGCGGTCGGTGCCGGGCGCGGCGAGCAGCTGCCCGGCGGGGCGATGCTGCGGGCCGGCTCGGTGGTCGTACGCGGGCCGGGTTCGGTGGTCGCCGTGCACGTCCGCAACCTTTACCCGGCCGAGCCGGCGCTGCGCCGCCTCGCCACCCTCGCCACCGACCGCCTCTCGGCCCGGCCCGCAGCCGGGCCTTCGGTCGGGCCCCCGTTCGGGCCCGCACCAGTGCCCCCGGTCGGGCCCGCAGCAGGGCCCCCTGCGAGGCCAGAGGTCGGGCCGGCGGCTGGGCCCCCAGCCGGGCACGGAGCCGGGCCCGCAGTCCCGCCGGCGGCCGGGCCTGCCGCCGGGCCCGCAACATCGGTGGAGTGAGCAGGGTGGCCGGGCGGCGCCGGTAGAGCTGGGCCGGGCGGCGCGCTCCATGTCGGGCCTGGTCCGGCGCAGGACGATGACGCCGATGTTGACGATCACGAACGCGAACAGCGTGCCGATGTTGACCAGCTCGAAGATGATCTCCAGCGCACCGTCGCGGCCAGGATCGCGATGAGCACCCCGAACAGGGCGGTGGCCAGCGCCGGCGTCTGCCGGGTCGAGACCTTGGAGAAGATCGGCGGCACCAGGCCGTCGCGGGACATCCTGTACATGATCCGGGTCTGGCCGTAGAGGATGGTGAGCACGACGCTGGTGATGGCGACGAGCGCGCCGACGGCGATCAGCCCGGAACCCCAGGAGGTGCCGACGCCCTCGGACAGCACGGTCGCCAGCGGGGCCTCCTGGCCGTCCAGCTTCTCCCACGGGTACGCACCGGTGGCGGCGATCGCGACCGCGATGTAGCGCAGGGTCGCGATGGCGAGCGAGCCGATGATGGCCAGCGGCAGGTGCAGGAGGGCTTGACCACCTCTCACCCGACGTCGAGACGGCGTCGAACCCGATGTACGCGAAGAAGATCGCGGCCGCCGCGGTGGTCACGCCGTGGAACCCGTTGGGCGCGAACGGCGTGAGGTTGTCCGCCGTGAACGCGGTGAACGCCAGGGCCAGGAACAGCAGCAGCACGGCCAGCTTGACCAGCACCATGATGGTGTTGGCCCGCGCGCTCTCCTCGACTCCGACGATGAGCAGCGCGGTCACCGCGAGCACCAGGAACGCGGCCGGCAGGTTCACCGTGCCGCCCTCGCCCGGTGGCTCGCTCAGCGCGTTCGGCAGGGTCACCCCGAACAGCGAGTCGAGCAGGCTATTGAGGTATCGCCCCCAGCCGACGGCCACCGCGACGACCGACACGCCGTACTCAGGATGAGGTCCCAGCCGATGATCCAGGCCAGCATCTCCCCCAGCGTCGCGTACGCGTACGTGTCAAAATCGTTGTGACGCACTGCCGTCGCGGCCCGGCACCGGGGCAGGATGGCGCCATGGCCCGACCCGCGATCGCCCCCGTCGTCTGGCAGCCCCCGGCCGCTCCGGACCGGGCCCGGCGCTCGCGCAGCTCCCGGCCGCTGCCCCGGCTGACCCTGCTCGACGTGGTCGGGCGCGGCCCCGAGGACGTGCTGGTCGACGCCTCGGGCCGGATCGTCACCGGCGTCGCCGACGGCCGGATCCTGCGGCTGGCCCCGGACGGGCGGCTGCTCGAGGTGATCGCCGACACCGGCGGGCGGCCGCTCGGCCTGGAGTGGCTGCCCGGCGGAGACGTGCTGGTCTGCGACGCCCGGCGCGGCCTGCTGCGGGTCTCCCCGGACACGGGCGCCGTCGAGACCCTGGCCGAGGGCTTCGCGTTCTGCAACAACGCCGCCGTCGCGACCGACGGGACGATCTACTTCACCGACTCGACCGACCGGCTCGGCATCGACCACTGGAAGGGCGAGATCCTGCAGCACTCCGGGTCCGGCCGGCTGCTGCGCCGCGGCCTCGGCGCGGAGACGACCGTGCTGCTGGACGGGCTGGAGTTCGCCAACGGGGCGGCGCTGGCGCCGGACCAGTCGTTCCTGGTCGTCGCGGAGACCTCGGCCTACCGGCTGAGGAGGTGGTCGGTCGTCGACGGCACGTCGTCGGTCTTCGTGGACAACCTGCCCGGCTTCCCGGACAACGTCTCGCTCGGCTCCGACGGGCTGTTCTGGGTCGCGCTGGCCTCCGGCCGCAACGCCCTGCTGGACCGGCTGCTGCCCAAGGCGCCGGTGCTGCGCAAGGCGGTGTGGGCGCTGCCGTCCCGGTTCCAGCCGAGGGAGGCACACACGGTCTGGGTGCAGGCGTACGACCCGTCCGGGCGGCTGGTGCACGACCTGCAGGCGCCGGGCGAGCGGTTCGGCGTGGTCACCGGCGTACGGGAGGTGGACGGGCTGGTCGTCCTGGGCAGCCTGACCGCGGACTGCGTGGCCTACTTGTCGCTCTGAGCCGGATACCGGCGGGCGTTGTCGGCCAGCTTCGCCGTCGCCGCCGTGGGGAGGTCGACGTCCAGCACGTCGGCGAGCAGGACCAGGTAGAGGAGCACGTCGGACATCTCTTCACCGAGGCGGGCCTTGAGCGCGGCTCCCCGGGCCAGCTCCGTGACGTCGCCGGCCGGCAGCCACTGCAGCAGCTCGGCCAGCTCGCCGACCTCACCGACCAGCGCCAGCAGCACCGACTTGGGATCGTGGAACGAGCCCCAGTCTCGCTGGTCGACGAACTCCCGCATTCCTTGGCGCAACTCCTCCAGATCGCTCACCGGGCGACCGTAATGTGTGCGGCGTGCGATTCACGGCCACGCTGGAGCAGAACGGCAAGACGGCGACGGGCATCGAGGTGCCGGCGTCGGTGATGTCCTCCCTGGAGGGCAAACGGCCCGCGGTCTCGGTGACAGTGCGGGGGCACACCTACCGCACGACCGTCGGCAGCATGGGTGGCCGGTTCCTGATCCCGGTCAGCGCGGCCGTACGGTCCGCGGCCGGGATCGCGGCCGGGGACGTGCTGGACGTCGAGATCTCGCCGGACACCGAGCCGCGGACGGTCGAGGTGCCGGCCGATCTGGCCGCGGCGCTGGCGGCCGCGCCGGGCGGGTCGGAGGGCTGGGCCCGACTGGCGTACTCGCACCAGAAGGAGTGGGTGCGCAGCGTGTCGGAGGCCAAGAAGCCGGAGACGCGGGCGCGCCGGATCGCGGCCGCGGTGGAGGCGGTTGTCCACAGGGGCTGACTCGTCGTCCTTTTTGTGGTAGTTCCGTCCTAATCTTCTCGCGACATGCTTGATGCGTGAGGAGGACGGGATGAGTGTGCGGACGTTCCCGGCGCTCGGCTTCGATCCGGCGCCGGGGTCGCCGGTGGCGTTGCTGGGCCAGGCCCGGGAGGCGGGCCGGGCGGCGCGGGCGCTGGCCGGCGCGGCGACGGCGGCCGGGCGGCTGTCGGCGCAGTGGTCGGGGGACGCGGCCTCGGCCTACCGGGCGCGGGCCCGGGACCTGCCCCGCGACCTCGGGCTGGCCGCGGCGGCACACGGCACGCTGGCCCGCGAGCTGAGCGCCTTCGCCGACGACCTCGCGGCCCGCCAGCGTCGGGCCGCCGACCTCGAGTCCCACGCCGCCGCCCTCCACGCGACAGCCGGACTCGCTGCCGACTTCGGATCCGGCGGGCCGGGCGGGATCGGCGGGCCCGGCGGGATCGGCGGGCCCGGCGGGTTTCGCGCCGGCGGGGCGGCCGGGCCCGGGTCCGGCGCGCCCGGCAGGATCGGCGGTCCCGTCGGGTCCGAGCAAGGCGGGGCGGGCGGGTCCGGCAGCGGTCCGGCGGGGTCGTTCGCGGCGGCGCGATCCGGGGTCGCCGTCGCGGATCCCGCGGTGGCGGCGCGGGCGCGGCAGGCTCTCGCCGAGCTGGAGGCGGTGCTGGCCGAGGCACGGCGACTACTGGGCGAGCACCGCGCAGCGGCCGCGCGGGCGGCGACGCGGATCCGGGCGGCGGCCGCCGACCCGCCGTACCGGAGGCCCGGCCTGCTCACCCGCGCCCGCGACTCCGTCCGCGGCTGGGTCACCGAGCACGCGGAGACCCTGACCCGAATCTCCCGCGACCTGCGCGGCCTGTCCGCCGTGCTCGGCACGGTGAGCCTGGTGCCGGGCTTCCAGTTCCTGGCCCCGGTCGCGATCGCCGCCGGCGCGGCCGCGATCGCGCTCGACGCGGCCGTGACCGCCTCGACCGGCCGCGGCGGCTGGCCCGACCTCGCCCTCGACGCCGTCCTGACCGCGCTGCCGACCGGACCGGCGACCCGCGCCGTCCGCTCGCTCCCCGGCGCCGAGCGCGCCCTCAAGGCCGCCAACCGCGCCGTCCCGGCGCCGGTCCGCGGCCGCATCTTCCGGACCGTGGGCAGCCTCCCCGAGGGCATCACCCTCGACCAGCTCGCCGCGGCCGCTGCCCGCATCCGCTCCGGCGCCCCCGGCCTCACCGGCGACGTCGTCATCCAGGGCAGCCGCGCCGGCCACTCCGCCCACGCCACCTCCGACATCGATATCGGCCTCCGGGTCGCCCCCGACCACTACGACCGGCTCCTCGCCGAACACTTCGGCGCCGACCCCACCCGGGAGGCCGCGGTGAACGCGATGACCCGGGGCCGCATCTTCTGGCGCCACGCCGGCCTGAAGGCACTGCGCACCGGGCTCGAGTCCGATCTCGGCCGCAAGGTCGACCTGTCGATCATCAAGCGCGGCGGCCTGTTCGACAACGAGCCCTGGCTACGGGTGCCATGACCGCCGCGACCGCCCGCTTCCGCTGGTGCACCCTCTACGCCGACACGCCCGACCAGCCCGCGGTAGTGACCACGCTGGCCGCGCTTCTCGGCCCGGCCGACGCTCTCGGCGTCGTCCGGGTCCAAGGCTTCACCGTCGACGTCCGCCGCAACCCCGACCGCAGCGGCGGCGACCACCACCTCGACTGGTCCACCGCCATCGAGATCGACGCCGACGACACCGTGCCCGACTGCAGCGTCATCACCCTCGTCACCAGCATCATCGACCGCCTCCACGCCGCCGGCCTCCGCGTCGCCCCGGACTGCGAGTTCACCCCCGACCTCCCTCCACCCGACACCCGATGACCCTCGCCCAACCGCGTACTACGAGTCGATCCAGCAAGGGCTGGCTGCGCTGGATCACGATGAGCCCATCTCCCGGGCCGACGCGCTGCGGGCGCTGGCCGGGGTCCGGGCGGTCGCCCGGCCCCGGCCCTGAGGACCCCGCCAACCGGGTCGGTCCCCTACGGCAGGAGGACGATCTTGCCGCGCTGGCCGGAAGCGGCGGCGCGGCGGTGGGCCTCGGCGGCCTGGGCCAGTGGGAGCGTGGCCCGCACGCGGGTGGTGAGGCGGCCGGCGGCCAGGTCGGCGACGAGGCCGGCCAGCCGCGCGCCGTCCGGCTCGGTCTGCACGATCTGCACGCGGATGCCCCGCTCGCCCTCCGGCGCCGGCGCGCTCGTGCTGACGAACCTGCCCCCGTCGGCCACCGCGCCGACCACCGGCTGACCCAGCGTCGCCGCGTCCAGGACCGCGTCCACCCCGGCCGAGTGCAGCGCCCGTACCGCCGCCGCCAGCGATTCCGGCGCCGTCCGCGGCAGCACCTGCTTGGCCCCGAGCCCGGCTAGGTAGGCCTCATCGTCCGGACCGCCGGCCAGCGCGACCACGTGCGCGCCGGCCGCCGCGGCCAGCTCGACCGCGAACCCGCCGACACCGCCGCTGGCCCCGGTGACCAGCACCGTCTGCCCGGCCCCGAGCCCGAGCAGGTCCAACGACTGCGCCGCGGTCTGCGCGTTCAGCCCCAGCGTCGCCGCCGCGGCCAGGTCGGCACCGTCCGGTAGCGGCGCCAGCCAGCCCGGGAGCGCCGACACGATCTCCGCGTACGTCCCGATCCCGTCCTTGGCCACGCCGAACCACGGCACCATCCCGACCACCCGCTGCCCGGCCGTGAACCCCGAGGCGTCCTCCAGCACCGTGCCGGCCAGGTCCCAGCCCAGCAGGAACGGCGGGGTCAGCCCCGGCGTCAGCGCCTGCACGCTGCCGGCCCGGGTCCACAGGTCGACCGGGTTCACGGTCGCCGCGTGGATCCGCACCCGCACCCGTCCCTCCGCCGGCCGGGGGTCGGGCCGCTCCGCCTTCCGCAGCACCTCGGGTCCTCCGTACTCCCTCACCTCGACCACTCGCATCGTCATGCCTTTCCGTCCGCCGCCCTCCCGTCGAGGCCGGCCGGCGACCAGGATGCGTCGGGCAGGGTACTGTTGGTAAGTAGGTACCTTTCAGTGCCTTAGGGAAGGACGGCTCCCCATGCCGACGAGGACCGCGGAGCAGCGGCGCGAACAGTCCGTGTTCGAGTTCAACGCGTTCATGGCCACCTGCCCGACGCGCCAGGTGATGGCGACGATCGGCGACAAGTGGGCCGGCCTGCTGGTCAATGCTCTCGCCGACGGCCCGCGCCGGCACAGTCAGCTCGCCGCCCGGATCGCCGGCGCCAGCCAGAAGATGCTCACCCAGACCCTGCGCACCCTGGAGCGCGACGGGCTGGTGACCCGCACTGTCACCCCCAGCGTCCCGGTCCGGGTCGACTACGAACTGACCGAGCTCGGCTACACGCTGCTGCCGGTGCTGCGGGCGGTCAAGCAGTGGTCCGAGACCCACTTCCCGGAGATCGAGGCCGCCCGCGCGACCTACGACCGGGCGACGGCCTAGCGTCGCCAATCGGCGACCAGGGACTCGACCGTCGGGTGGCGGCGGTCCGGGTCCGGGTCGGTGGCGCGGGCGATCACGGCGCCCTGCCGGTCGGTGCCGCACGCGGCCGGGTCGAGCAGGTGGTGCATGGTCCGGCCCAGCGCGTGCACCGTGGTCCGCTCGTCGATCACCGACCCGCGGACGGACTCCTCCGGGGCCCGGTACGCCGCCGACCCCGGCAGCGGCGCGGAGTCGAGCGTGAACGGGCCCGGCCGGTAGTCGTCCAGGTCGGTCAGCCACATCCGCCCGGCCTCGAAGTCGTAGCGGAAGCAGCCGCCGTCGAGGCCGACGGCGACCCAGCCCGCGGCGGCGACGGCCCGGTGCGCGTCCAGGATCGTGTCGAGGGCCCGCTCCACCGCCTCCACCGGCAGCCGCCGGAACCGGTCCAGCGCCGAACCGCCCGGCCCCAGCGCCGACCCGTCGCACCACGGGTAGGTCAGCGTCGGCCCGCCGGTCCCGTCCAGCACCGAGACCGGCCGCACGATGGCCGGGTGCCGCACGGCGGCGTGCAGCGCGGCGACCCGGGTCAGCGACACCGCCCCCTCCGGCCCGACCGCCGTCCGGACGAACCAGCGCCGCCCGTCCCGCTCCACCCCGTACGAGCGGCGGCCCGAGTCCTGCCGGCCGGAGACGGCGTCCGAAGTGGACAGTTCCTGGAAGAGCGTGATCTGGAGGCCGGCCGGTGCGTCCAGCCGGGTGTTGAGCGAGTTCCACGGCGTCACCGTCGGCGGCGCCACCTCTACCGCACCGGCCGTCGAGGTTCCCCGCACGTCGTCGACCTCGAACGCGACCCGTAGCCGGGGCGCGACCGCACGCCCCACCTCGACCTCGTCGATGTACGCCCGCTGGGCCGGGTTGGCCAGCTCCAGCGTCGCCCGCCCGGCGTCGAGGATCGTCACGTGCGCACCGCCGGGCCCGGCTATCGCGGCCTGCTCGGATAGCCCGAGCACGTCCCGGTAGAAGGCCACCGCCGCCTCGTAGTCCTCCGCCGCGACCACCAACCGCAATTGCCTGACGCTCATCCGCACTCCTCGGCCACTCGTAGACTCCACCCTCGTCGGCGCCGGCTCCGGCCGCTGACCTGGCGTGGCCGCCAACGTCCCACGACCGCGTGCGATTACCGACCCTCGACCGGGTCCCCCGGTCCGGATCACATCCGCGGTGTCGCGGGTGACCAGCGCCCAGCCGTGCACGAGAGCCGTCGCCAGGTCGAAGGCCGGCGCAGACCGGAGGAACGCCGTGACGTCGGGTGACCTGCTCGTGGTCGGCCGGACAGCCGGACAGCCGGACAGCCGGACAGCCGGAAGGAGGTTGCCCGATTCACGGCGCAAGCCACAGAAGCCCAGGAAGATCACTTGATGAATTGGCAAGATCGTGGGCCTGCACCCGTATGCTGCCGGCCCGGATCCGGGCGGTCCCGGAACGGTCCGAGCGGCCTCGGTCGCTGCCTGGAGAGGCTGTCGATACATGCGCAAGCTGCCAACGTTCGTCGCCGGCCTGGCCGTCATGCTGATGCTCGGCGTCGGGGTCGTCACCTATCGACCGCTGCCAGCCATGGCGACGACCGGCGACAACGTGGTCCTGTTGTGGGACGAGAGCGCCCTGCAGGCGATCCGCGACACCCGGCCGGCACCGACGGCGGCGGCTCGGGCGCTGGCAGTGGTGCACACCGCCGTCTACGACGCCTGGGCGGCCTACGACTCACTGGCGGTGGGCACTCGGCTGCTCGGCCGGCTACGTCAGCCCAGCGGCGACCGCACTCAGGCGAACAAGGAGAAGGCGATCAGCTTCGCCGCCTACGCGGCGCTGGCCGATCTGTTTCCCGCCCAGCGGTCCGCCTTCGACCAGCAGATGACTGCCCTCGGATACGCCACCGACGGCACCGACACCTCTTCCGCGGCAGCCGTCGGCGCCATCGCTGCGCAGGCCGTGCTGGACTACCGGCACGCCGACGGGTCCAACCAGGTCAACAACTACGCCGACAGCTGCCTGCCGGTCTGCTATCAGCCGGTCAACACCCCGGATGTCCTCACCGAGCCGGACCACTGGCAGCCGCTGCGGCTGCCGAACGGCACGGTGCAGACGTTCGCCACCCCGCACTGGCGCAATGTCACCCCGTTCGCGCTCACCTCGGCCAGCCAGTTCCGGCCGGACCACGGTCCGCAGATGTCCGTGGTGAAGGGCAAGCCCAACAGCGACTACGTCAAGCAGGTCGACCAGATACTGAAGTACAGCACCGGGCTGACCGACACGCAGAAGGTCATCGCCCAGTACTGGGAAGATCTGCCCGGCACGGAGACCCCGCCCGGGCACTGGTGCCTGTTCGCCCAGTGGGTCAGCCGCCGCGACCACAACACGCTGGATCAGGACGCGAAGCTGTTCTTCGCGCTCGGCAACGCGTTGCTCGATGCCAGCATCACGGCCTGGGACGCCAAGCGGCAGTGGGACTCGGTCCGGCCGATCACGGCGGTGCGCTGGGTGAAGCAGGGGCAGCCGATCCAGGCCTGGGGCGGGCCCTATCAGGGCACCCGGACCATCCGCGGTGAGGACTGGCAGCCTTACCAGCCGGCCGGCTTCCCGACCCCACCGTTCGGCGAGTATCTGTCGGGCCACTCCACCTTCAGCGCCGCGGCTGCGGCGTTGCTCAAGGCGGCGATCGGCAGCGACACCTTCGGCATGTCCGTGACCATCCCCGCCGGCAGCTCGTCGGTGGAGGCTGGCGCGGTTCCCGCCGCCCCGGTGACCTTGTCCTGGAAGTCGTTCCCGGCCGCCGCCGACCAAGCCGGGATCTCCCGCGAGTACGGCGGCATCCACTTCGCCGACGGCGACTTCGAGGCCCGCAAGGCCGGCGACCTGGCCGGCCAACAGGCCTGGGGCAAGGCCAAGAGCTGCTTCAACGGCAAAGCCACCGCCACCACCTAGGCCGAGCCCCGGAGGCCGAGCCCGGCACCGGTCCGTGTCCGCCTGGCCGGGCCCGCACCGATCCCCCGATTCGGTGTGGGCGGGGAGCCGGCCCGGGCGTGGCCGGCTCCCCGCGGACCGGGTCAGCTGCAGCCGCTGGTGGAGCCGCAGCCTTCGCAGACGTAGCAGGAGCCGGCGGGGCGCATCTTGGTGCCGCAGGTGAAGCAGAGGGGGGCGTCGGCGACGGTGCCCTGCTGGAGCTCGAGGAGCTCCGTGGAGGAGTGGACCTCCGCGGACGGTGCGGCCGGCTTGTGCTCGACCGGGGCTGAGATCCGCATCTCCTCGACCGTGGTCTCCTCGGCGGAGGCCGGACCGTAGGAGTCGGCGACCGTGGCCGCGCGCTCGGTCGCAGTGAAGATGCCGAGCTCGGCCCGCTGCTCGTACGGCAGGTAGTCCAGCGCCAGCCGGCGGAACAGGTAGTCCATCACCGAGGACGCGATCCGGATGTCCGGGTCGTCGGTCATGCCGGCCGGCTCGAAGCGCATGTTCACGAACTTCGACACGTACGTCTCCAGCGGCACGCCGTACTGCAGGGCGATGGAGATGGCGATGGAGAACGCGTCCATCACGCCGGCCAGCGTCGAGCCCTGCTTCGACATCTTGACGAAGAGCTCGCCGATGCCGTCGTCCGGGTACGACGAGGAGGTCGCGTAGCCCTCGGCGCCGGCGACGGAGAAGGACACCGTCTGGGACGGGCGCTTCTTCGGCAGCCGCTTGCGGGTCGGCCGGTATTCGATCACCGGGGCGGGGGTGTCCGCGCTGGACGAGGACGACGACCCGGTCGACAGCGGCTGCCCGACCTTGCAGTTGTCCCGGTAGATGGCCAGCGCCTTGAGCCCGAGCTCCCAGCCGGACCGGTAGATCTCCTCGATCTCCTCCACCGTCGCCGTCTCCGGCATGTTCACGGTCTTGGAGATCGCGCCGGAGATGAACGGCTGGACCGCCGCCATCATCCGCACGTGGCCCATCGGGGCGATCGAGCGCGTGCCCATCGCGCAGTCGAAGACCTCGTAGTGCTCGGGACGAAGGCCCGGCGCATCGACGACGTGCCCGTGCTCGGCGATGTATTCGACGATCGCCTCGACCGACTCCTCCTGGTAGCCCAGGGAACGCAGCGCCCGCGGCACCGTCTGATTGACGATCTGCATCGACCCGCCGCCGACCAGCTTCTTGAACTTGACCAGCGAGAAGTCCGGCTCGATGCCGGTCGTGTCGCAGTCCATCATGAAGCCGATGGTGCCGGTGGGCGCGAGCACCGAGGCCTGCGCGTTGCGCCAGCCGTTGGTGCCGCCGATCTCCAGACCGCGCTGCCACTCGGCCGCGGCCAGCCGCAGCACCGCCGCGTCGTCGGCGCCGACCGGGCGGACCGTGTCCGACGCGGCCGCGTGCTTGCGCATGACCCGCTGGTGGGCGGAGGCGTTGCGGGCGTAGCCCTCGTACGGGCCGACGACGCCGGCCAGCTCGGCCGAGCGGCGGTAGGCCGTGCCGGTCATCAGCGAGGAGATCGCGGCGGCCAGCGCCCGACCGCCGTCGGAGTCGTACGCGTGGCCGGTCGCCATCAGCAGGGCGCCCAGGTTGGCGTAGCCGATGCCGAGCTGCCGGTAGGCGCGGGTGGTGACGCCGATGGCCTCGGTCGGGAAGTCGGCGAAGCAGATGGAGATGTCCATCGCGGTGATGATCAGCTCGACCGACTTCGCGAACGTCTCGCCGTCGAACGTGCCGTCCGGGCGCAGGAACTTCATCAGGTTGAGCGAGGCCAGGTTGCAGGACGAGTTGTCCAGGCTCATGTATTCCGAGCACGGGTTGCTGGCGGTGATCCGGCCCGTCTCCGGGTTGGTGTGCCAGTCGTTGATCGTGTCGTCGTACTGGATGCCGGGGTCGGCGCACTCCCACGCCGCCTGGGCCATGCTGCGGAACAGCTCCCGCGCGTCGACGGTCTCGATCACCGAGTTGTCCTGCCGGGCCCGCAGCCCGAACTCGCCGCCGTCGGCGACCGCCCGCATGAACTCGTCGGTGACCCGGACGGAGTTGTTGGCGTTCTGGTACTGGACGCTGGTGATGTCCTTGCCACCGAGGTCCATGTCGAAGCCGGCGTCGCGCAGCACCCGGATCTTGCGCTCCTCGGACCGCTTGGTCTCGATGAACTCGGCGATGTCGGGGTGGTCGACGTCGAGCACGACCATCTTCGCGGCCCGCCGGGTGGCGCCGCCGGACTTGATCGTCCCGGCGCTGGCGTCGGCGCCGCGCATGAAGCTGACCGGGCCGGACGCGGTGCCGCCGGAGGACAGCAGCTCCTTCGACGACCGGATCCGGGACAGGTTGAGGCCGGCGCCGGAGCCGCCCTTGAAGATCAGCCC
>DATDKW010000006.1:0-13019 GCA_036519715.1 Mycobacteriales bacterium | reverse complement strand
GGGTGGGCGAGCCAGCCGGCTCGCCCACCCGGCCCCGCAGGCACGGCTACTTTGTCGGCCAGCTCTTCTCGATCTCGTTGAGCACCTGGTCGGTGTCCTTCTGCCCAGTCGTCCACTGGACCATGCCGCGCCAGAAGCTGCCGGAGCCGACCTCCCCCGGCATGGAGTCCGAGCCGTCGAACACCGCGTCGGAGGACGAGTACGCGATCTTGGCGATGTCCCGCATCGTCTCGTTCGGGTACTTGGTCTGGTCGAAGTCCTTCCACGGAGAGATGAAGCCGCCCTTGGGCGCCAGCGTCTCGCCGATGTCCTTGCCGAGGATGTACTTCAACACCTTGACGGTGTTCTCCTCCTTGTTGAACAGGCCCGCGAGGTCACCGGCACCCATGACCGGCTGGCCGGCGCCGGCCTCGATCGGCGGTAGCGGGAAGACGCCCGCCTGGTTGTCGATGTCCGCGACGACCGCCTTCGGGAAGTTGCCGGCCTGCGCGAGGAAGCTCGCCTGCCGGTGCAGGAAGCACTTCGGCGGCTTGTCGAACATCGGGTTGCCCGAGGTCGCGAAGTTGGTGCTCGCGATCGCCTTCCGGCCGCCCAGGACGTTGCCCTCCGTGAACCAGATCTTGCCGATCTCGTCCAGGGCCTGCTTGACCACCGGGTCGTTGAACGGGATCTCGTGCTTGACCCACTGCTTGTACTTGTCCGCACCGCCGAAGCGCAGGACGTAGTCCTCGGTCCAGTCGGTCGCCGGCCAGCCGGTGGCGGCCTGGCTCTCGATGCCGACGCACCACGGCGTCTTGCCGTCGCTCTTGATCTTCTCGGTGAGCGCGATCAGCTCGGCCTCGGACTTGGGGGCCTTGTAGCCGGCGGCCTCGAACGCCTTCTTCGGGTACCACACCAGGCTCTTGACGCTGGTCGAGAACGGGAGCGCGAAGGTCTTGCCGTCCTGGTCGGACGCCGCGTCCCCGAGGTAGAGCTTGTCCTTGCTGAACTCGGTCTGGTCGAGCACCGTGTTCAGGTCGATCATCTTCCCGGTCTTCGCGATGTCCAGCGTGATGCCGGGCTGCGGGAAGATGGCGATGTCGGGGAGGTTGTTGCCGGCGACCCGGCTGCGGACCAGCTTGTCGAAGTCCGGCGTCGAGGAGAGCTTGACCGTGATGCCCTCGGTCTTGGCCCAGGCGTTGACCGCGGACTTGAAGTTCTCCGACTGGTCACCGCTGAAGCCGTACATGACCTCGACGGTGGAGTCGCCACCGCCGCCGCCACCGCTGTTGTTGCTGCTGCCGCCGCTGCTGAGGCAGCCCGAGGCCGCCAGCGCCAGGGAAGCGGCGAACGCCACCCCGGCGATCTTCTTGCGCCTGCGCATACCGACTCCTGTTCCTTCCGTGTGTCCGCACTCCGCCGGTCCGCCGACCGGCCGCCACAGCGGGGCCGATATGTCGGGGATTACTACTTCCTGCTGATCGTCCGTTCCGTACGGATGGCACCGTATGGTCGCTCATTCACGTGGCCAGTGTTTCTACAGGGTGTCCGGGGCGATCTCCCGCGAGCCGGGTCCCGGGCGCGCCGCGACCGCGCTGCCACCCGTGATCCGCATGCGTCTTCGCATGGACCCCTCCTGCCCCGCACTCCGGTTTCCGCCGCAAGGACACGTGGCGGTTACGAGCGTGGGGCTTACCCTTGCATACGGGTGTGCGCAAGGCCACACGGCCGATGGCACCGTTTTCACGCCGTGACCTGACGGTCGACCAAAGGGGGTCCCGTGTCGCTCTCCGGAGCCTCCGGAAGCCCCGTCGGGATCCTGGATGTGGCGCGGCGTGCCGGAGTGTCCGCTTCCACGGTGTCCCGGTCGCTGCGCGGATCCGCGCGGGTCTCGGCGGCCACCCGGGACCGGGTGCTGCGCGCGGCGGCCGAGCTGGCGTACGTGCCGTCCCCGGCCGCGTCCCGGCTGGCGTCGGGGCGCACCTCCGCGATCGGGGTGATCGTCCCGTTCGCCACCCGTTGGTTCTTCACCGAGGTGATCACCGGGATCGAACAGCCGCTGCGGGCGGCCGGCTACGACCTGCTGCTCTACAACATCGGTGACCCGGCGGCCCGGTCGCACTTCTTCGACGCGATGCCGCTGCGCCGCCGGGTGGACGCGGTGCTCACGGTGGCCTCCTCCTTCGCCGAGGCGGAGCAGGCGGCGCTCGGCGCGCTCGGCGTCCCGCTCGCCGTCGTCGGCGGGCACATCGACGGCTTCCCCCGGGTCGGCATCGACGACCGGGCCGGTGCCGCGACCGCCGTGCGGCACCTGCTGCTGCTGGGACACCGGGATGTCGCGATGATCTCCGGCGACCCCGGCGACGCGTACGGCCGCGCGACGACGTCCGCCCGCCGGGCCGGCTTCGAGGCCGCGCTGGCTGAGGCCCGCGTCGAGCCCGGACCCGACCGGGTGGTGTCCGAGCCGTGGGGGGTGGCCGGCGGCGGCCGGGCGATGGAGCAGCTGCTCGGCCGGCGGCGGCTGCCGACCGCCGTCTTCGCCGAGTCCGACGAGATGGCGCTCGGGGCGCTGCAGACGCTGCGCCGGGCCGGCCTCGACGTGCCCGGCCGGATGTCGATAGTCGGCTTCGACGACCACGAGATGGCGGCCGCCGGGGATCTCACCACGATCGCGCAGCCGGTGCGGCGGCAGGGCGAGCTGGCCGCCCGGCTACTGCTGGAGCTGCTGGCCGGCGGGGGTCCGCAGGGCGGCGGCGACGTGGTGCTGCCGACCCGGCTGGTGGTCCGCGGGACCACCGGCCCACCCCCCGCCGGCGCGCGTTCCGTGGACCGGGCGGCGGACCCGGTGGCGGACCCGGTGGAGGAGACCGCTGGCAGCGCTTTCGCATAGCATCCCGCCGTGGTGGACATCCGCTCGTCACCCGAGCGACGCGATCGGGCCGCCGCCATCCTGAAGGACCTGCTGGCCACCGTGGGCCCGCTCGCCGCGCAGCGGCTGGGACCGCTGGAGGGCGCGGCGTTCACCGCGCGGCTCGAGCACGCGCACCTCGACATCGTCGAACCGCTCGACCTCCTCTACGGCGGCCGCACCGAGCTGGCAGCGCTGGTCACAGAGCTGGTCGGCACGGTGCTGGACGCGGCGGTCGCCCGGCCGCTGCCGCTGCGGGTGCTCGACCGCCGGCGGGAAGTCGACCCGGGCTGGTTCCAGCGGTCCCGCATGGTCGGCTACGCCTGCTACGCGGACCGGTTCGCCGGCACGCTGGCCGGGGTGCGCGACCGGCTGGAGCACCTGACCGAGCTCGGCGTGACGTACCTGCACCTGATGCCGCTGCTCAAGCCGCGGGACGGGGAGAACGACGGCGGCTACGCGGTCGCCGACTACACCGCCGTCGACCCGCGGCTGGGCAGCATGGCCGACCTGGAGGCGCTCGCGGCCGACCTGCACGAGCGGGGCGTGGTGCTGTGCGTCGACCTGGTGCTCAACCACACCGCCAAGGAGCACGCCTGGGCCCGGCGGGCCGCCGCCGGCGACCCCGCGTACCGGGGCTTCTACCTGACCTTCCCGGACCGGACGCTGCCCGACGCGTACGAGCGGACGCTGCCGGAGGTCTTCCCGGACATCGCGCCGGGCAGCTTCACCCACGTGCCCGAGATGGGCGGCTGGGTCTGGACGACGTTCAACGACTACCAGTGGGACCTCGACTACACCAACCCGGACGTGTTCGCGGCCATGCTCGGTACGATGCTGGAGCTGGCCAACCACGGCGTCGACGTGCTCCGGCTGGACGCGGTGCCGTTCCTGTGGAAGCGGCTGGGCACCGACTGCCAGAACCAGCCCGAGGCCCACCTGCTGGTGCAGGCGTTCCGGGCGCTGACCCGGCTGGCCGCGCCGGGCGTGCTGTTCAAGGCCGAGGCGATCGTCGCACCGGAGATGCTGGTGCAGTATCTCGGCGCGCACGACCGCTACCGGCCCGAGTGCGACCTGGCCTACCACAACCAGCTCATGGTGCTGCTGTGGTCGTCGCTGGCGACCCGGGACGCCCGGCTGGCCACCAGGGCCCTGTCCCGGCTGCGGCCGGCGCCGGCCCCGACCGGCTGGGTGACCTACCTGCGCTGCCACGACGACATCGGCTGGGCCGTGTCCGACACCGACGCGGCCGCGGTCGGCTGGAACGGCTTCGAGCACCGGCGGTTCCTGGCCCGCTTCTACGCCGGGCGGCACCCGGGCTCGTTCGCCCGGGGCGCGCTGTTCCAGGAGAACGAGGCCACCGGCGACGCCCGGACGTCCGGGATGGCGGCGGCGCTGTGCGGGATCGAGGCCGGCGACCCCAGCGGGGTGGACCGGCTGGAGATGCTCTACTCGGTCGTCTTCTCCTTCGGCGGCATCCCGCTGATCTGGATGGGCGACGAGCTCGGCCTCGCCGACGACCCCCGGTGGGCCGAGGATCCCGCCCACGCGGCCGACAACCGGTGGCTGCACCGGCCGCCGATGGACTGGGCGGCCGCGGCCCGGCGCACCGATCCGTCCACTGTGGAGGGTCAGGTGTTCGGCCGGCTGCGGGCGCTGGCCGCGGCCCGGCGGGCGCAGCTGGCGCTGCGCTCCGGCGGCGAGACGGTGGTGCTGGAGCCGGACGACCCGCACCTGCTGGCCTACCGGAGGCGGCACCAGCGCAGCGCCCCGCTGCTGGCGCTGGCCAACTTCTCGGACAGCTGGCAGTCGGCCGACCTCGGCCTGGTCACCTCGGCCGGGCTGCCCGACCCGGTGCACGTGCACTCCACCCGGGGCCGGCTCGACCTGGGCGAGGGCCGGCTGCACCTGCCGCCCTGGGGCTTCGCCTGGCTCACCGACCGCTGACGACATCATCGGGGCTTGACGTGATGGCGTCACTGACGTCATAGTGACGTCATGGATCTGACGCCCTTCGTTGAGAGCTTGCGCCGCGACCTCACCGCGGCGGCCGCAGCCGGCACCGACGAGACCCGTCGTACGGCCGATCTCCTGGCGGCGGCGCTGGATCCGGCGACCCGGCTGGCCATCCTCGACGCGTTGAGCACTGCCGCCGCTGACGTCACCGCGGCACTGGATGGCGTCATGGTCGAGGTCCGGATGAACGGGCGCGAGCCGCGGATCTCCGTGGACACGCTCGAGCCCGACACCGACCCGGCGCCGGACGCCACTCCCCCGGCGGACGAGTCCGACGGCACCGCACGCATCACGCTGCGGCTGCCGGAGTCGGTCAAGGCCCGCGCCGAGGAGGCGGCCAACCGGGCCGGCGTCTCGGTGAACTCCTGGCTGGTCCGGGCGGTCACCCGGGCGCTCGACGGCTCGCCGCCGGACCAGGGCGGCCGGCCCGGCCGCCGCCTGGTCGGCTACGCGCGGGGCTGACCTCCCGCTCCCTCGTCTCAGGGCCTGACCCACCCACGTCCCCGGGTCGCCGAATCCCACCGTCCGGTGCCGCGATGCCGCGCGCCCGAAATCCGAGGAGACCACCATGTCGACCTACTACTCCGCCCCCGCGCTCGACTCCGAGCTGGAGTACCGCCGCTCCGGGCTGGCCCGGGCCGCGGCCGAGCACCGGCTGGCCCGGCAGGCCCGCAAGGCCGCCCGCACCGGGCGCCGCGCCGTCGACGGCCACCGCCACAACCGCTGACGTCCGACCCGACCCGACCCGTCCCCGAGGAGACCCCATGCCCGACTACAGCTTCGACACGCCCGAGCCGGTGGACCTGCGGATCAAGGCGTCCTCCGGGACCGTCACCGTGGTCGCCGCCGACACCGCCACCAGCACGGTCGAGGTGACCGCGATCGACGACGACGCCCGGGAGGTGGCCGAGGAGACCACCGTCCGGCTCTCCGGCCGCGCGCTCGTGGTCGAGACGCCCGAACGCCGGCAGATCCTCAGCATCAAGCGCCGGCGCATCGCGATCACCGTGACCGTGCCGACCGGCTCGTCGCTGACCACCCGGACCGCGTCGGCGGCGGTTTCGGCCACCGGCCGGTACGGGACGGTCTCCGTCCACACCGCGTCCGGCCGGATCGACCTCGACCAGGTCGACGGGGACGTCGAGGCCCACGTCGCCAGCGGCGACGTCAGCATCAACTCCGGCCGGGCGGTCAGCGCGCACTCCGCGTCCGGCCGGATCCGGATCGGCCACGCCAGCGGCGACATCGACATCAAGGCGGCGTCCGGGAAGATCCAGGTCGGCGTGGCCGAGGGGTCGGTGCGGGCCAAGACCGCGTCCGGCGACATCAGCATCGACGAGGCCCGGGCCGGCACGATCGCCCTCGACGTGGCCTCCGGCGACCTGCGCATCGGCGTCCGCTCCGGGGTGACCGCGCACCTGGACCTGCGCTCGGTCAGCGGCCGGATCCGGTCCGAGCTGCCGGTCGACGAGGACGCCCCCGACGGCGGCGCCCCGCTGGAGATCCGGGCCCGCAGCACCAGCGGCAACGTGCTGGTCGTCCCGGCCGCCCGCGTCTGACCGGCCGTACGTCGCCCCGCCGGCACCCCCGTGTGTGCCGGCGAGGCGACGTGTGCACGCCCCGACGCGCTTCACACCAGGTTCGTCCCGGCCGGCCCGGCCGGATGGCTCCGGACCGGAAGATCACCCGATCGGCACAGTGGCGGCGGTCCCGACCACCGCCGCCAGCGCCGGCGCCAGGTCACCCTTGGGCCACACGGCGACCGAGTCGAGCCCCAGCCAGCCGGCCAGCGCGGCCAGCTCGGTGGCCAGCTCCTCGGCCACCTCCGGCGGCGACGACGGGTGCTCGGACCAGGCCGCCCGCACCTGCAGCACGCCGGCGGCCCGGTCGGCCTTGACGTCCACCCGGCCGACCAGCTGGTCGCCGAGCAGGAACGGCAGCACGTAGTAGCCGAAGACCCGCTTCGCCTCCGGGGTGTAAATCTCGATGCGGTAGCGGAAGCCGAACATCCGCTCCGTCCGGGCCCGCTCCCACACCACCGGGTCGAACGGGGTGAGCAGCGCCCGGGCCGCGACCCGGCGGGGCAGCCGGGCCTGCGCCCACAGCCAGGCCGGGTCCTTCCAGCCCTCGACCCGGACCGGCAGCAGCTCGCCCGCCTCGACCAGCTCGTCGATCCGGAGCCGGGTCTCGGCCGAGCTCAGCCGGAAGTAGTCGCGCAGGTCGGCCAGGGTGCCGACGCCGGAGGCCCGGGCCGAGACCCGGACCAGCTCGCGCAGCGCGTCCTCCACCGGCGGGGTCGGGGTGGCCAGGATCTCCGGCGGCAGCACCCGCTCGGTCAGGTCGTAGAGCCGCTCGAAGTTGGGCCGGGCCGCGGTCATCACCTCGCCCACCGCGAACAGGTATTCCAGCGCGATCTTGCCCTCGTGCCAGTTCCACATCGAGCCCGTGGTGTTGGGCCGGGCCTCGCCGGTCGCGCCGGCGCCGATCGGGCCATGCTCGCGCACCAGCGCCCGGATCTCGTCGGTGTAGCCGGGCCGGTGCCGCTCGAGCCGGGCGGCCCAGCCCGTCTCCCGGGCCCGGTTGCGCTCCATCCGCCAGCGCAGGTGCGGCTGCAGCCGCAGGGGGATCAGCGACGCCGCGTGCCCCCAGTATTCGAACAGCTCGGCCTTCGGGCCCCAGGACAGCCGGTCCAGCGCCTCCCGCGGGTCGGGCCCGAGCCGGGAGAAGACCGGCAGGTAGTGGGACCGGACCAGCACGTTGACCGAGTCGATCTGCAGCAGCCCCATCCGGTCGAGCACCCGGCGCAGCTGCCGGGCGTCGATCTTGCCCGCCGGGCGGGGCTCGGCGAAGCCCTGAGCGGCCAGCGCGATCCGGCGGGCCTGGGCGGCGGAGAGGCTCTCGGGTCTGACCACGACCGGCATGCTGCCAGGCGGCTACGACACTTTCCCGGCGGCGCCGGCACCGGCTGCCGCGTCGGCCGCGTCGGCCGCGTCGGCCCGGCGGCCGGCTCGGCGGCGGCGGCTCTCGGCCGTCACCACCAGCGCGACCGCGGCCAGCACGACCAGCCCGCCGGCCAGCGCCGAGCCGGTCAGCCGCTCCCCCGCGACCAGCGCCCCCAGCAGCACCGCGACGGCCGGGTTCACGTACGCGTAGGTGGCGACCAGGGAGACCGGGGCGTTGCCGAGCAGCCAGACGTACGCGGTGAAGGCGACCAGCGACCCGAACACGACCAGGTAGCCCAGCGCCAGCCAGGACGACCCGGGCACGGCACCGAAGGAGAACCCGGCCGGCTCACCCAGCGCCACCGACGCCACCAGCAGCACCGCCCCGCCCGCGGCCATCTCCACCGTGGTCAGCATCAACGGGTCGGCCGGCACCGGCCGCAGCGTGACCAGCAGCGAACCGGCCGCCCAGGACAGCGCGGCCAGCACGCAGAGCGACGCGTACGGCACGTCGGTGTCGCCGGCTCCGCCGGGCAGGAAGATCAGCGCCACCCCACCCAGGCCGATCAGGACGCCGACCGCGGTGGCCGGGGCCGGCCGGTCCCGCAGCAGCGTCCGCAGCACCACGATCCACAGCGGCGTGCACGCGATGAGCAGCGCCACCAGCCCGGAGTCGACCCGCTGCTCGGCCACGCTGACCAGGCCGTTGCCGCCGGCCAGCAGCAGGACGCCGGACAGCGCGGCGGTGGCGGTCTGGGTCCCGGTCGCCCGCAGCGCGGATCGGCCCCGGCGCAGCACCAGGTAGCCGAGCAGCAGCAGCGCCGCCACCAGGAAGCGCAGGGCGGCCGACAGCAGCGGCGGGAAGCCCTCCACCGCGTACCGGATGGCCAGGTAGGTGGAGCCCCACACCACATACACGATGCCGAGGGCACCGGCGGTCCTGACGGTCACGACAACCACCCTGTCACCGCGGCCAAATGGGATGACGGAACTGCGACCATCACCACATGGACGTGACGTGCCGGCCGATGACCGCCGGGGACTTCGACGCCGTCTGTGAGCTGCACGTGCGGGCCTGGCAGTCGGCCTACCGCGGGATCGTGCCGCAGGACTTCCTGGACGCGATGGACCCGGCCGAGCGGGCCCGCCGGACCCGCGGCGACGACCTGACCGGTCAGCACGTGGCCGAGGCGGACGGCGAGATCGTGGGCTGGCTGGCGCTCGGTCCGTACCGGGCCCAGGACGACGGCCCGGACGCCCCCGGCCCGGGGTACGGCGAGGTCGAGGCGATCTACGCCCGGCCGGACGCGGTCGGCACGGGGGTCGGCCGGGCCCTGATGGCGTACGGACTGGCCGAGCTGGACCGGGCCGGGCTGCGGCCGGTGCTGCTGTGGGTGCTGACGGACAACGCCCGGGCCCGCCGCTTCTACGAGAAGGCCGGGTTCCACCTCGACGGCGCCACCCACACGTACGAGGTCGGCGGGGCGACCCTCCCGGAGGTGCGCTACCGGTACGACGGATAGCGTTCCGGTCGTGGCGGACGTGGCGGTGCGGGCGGCGCGCCCGGGAGACGTGCCGGACATCGCGCGGATCCAGATCGAGACCTGGCGGACGGCGTACAGGAACTTCCTGCCGGCCTCGGTGCTGGACGCGCTGGACGTCGGGCAGGCCGAGCAGGCCTGGGCCGCGGCGGTGGCCGCGCCCCCGACGCCGGCCCACCACGTGCTGGTCGCGACCGAGGGCCCGCAGCTGGTCGGCTTCGCCGCCGTCGGGCCGTCCGACGACGAGGACACGCAGCCGGGCGACGCGGCCGTGGCCGCGCTGCTGGTGGAGCCGCGCTGGGGCCGGCGCGGGCACGGCAGCCGGCTGCTGGCGGCCGCGGTCGACCACCTGCGCGGCGACGCGGTCACCCGGCTGATCGCCTGGGTGCCCGACGGCGACCGGGCCTCGACCCGGTTCTACGAGTCGGCCGGGTGGGAGCGCGACGGGCTGATCCGCACCCTGGAGGCCGACGGCGGGACCGTCCGGGAGACCCGCTGGCACGCATCCCTGGAGTCGTCGTGACCTTTCGTGGGTTCCCGGAGCAGGCGCTGATCTTCTTCGAGGGGCTGGAGGCGGACAACTCCAAGCCCTACTGGACCGACCACAAGGACGTGTACGAGCGGGACGTGCGGGCGCCGGTGCTGGCGCTGCTGGCCGAGCTGGAGGACGAGTTCGGGGCCGGCAAGATCTTCCGGCCGTACCGGGACGTGCGGTTCAGCAAGGACAAGACGCCGTACAAGACCAACGTGGCGGCCTGGGTGGACGGGTTCTACCTGTCGCTGTCCGCGGACGGGCTGTTCCTCGGCGGCGGGCTCTACCGGCCGGCGCCGGACCAGCTCGACCGGCTGCGCCGGGCCGTCGCCGACGACGTGCAGGGGGCGGCGCTGTCCCGGGTGGTGTCCGAGCTGGTCTCGGCCGGGTTCGAGGTCGGCGGGGACACGATGACCCGGACGCCGCGCGGCTACCCGGCCGACCACCCCCGGGCGGACCTGCTCAAGCACCGCTCGCTGGTGGCCAGCCGGCACTGGGAGCCGGCGCCGTGGCTGCACACCCGGGCCGCGCTGGGCCGGGTCCGGGACTCGTGGCGGGCGATCGTGCCGCTGAACGAGTGGCTGCGGGCCAACGTGGGGGCCAGCGACCAGCCGCGGCGCTGATCCTGCCGGCGGTCACGGCAGGATCAGGTGGACGTCGCCGAACTCGTGCCAGAGGTAGCCCTCCGCGGCCGCGGCCGCGTAGGAGGCGGTCAGCAGGTCCGGGTCGGCCACGGCGGCCAGCATCTGCAGGTGCGACGCCTCCGGCGGGTGCCAGCCGGTGAGCAGCCCGTCCACTGTGGACAGCTCCTGGCCCGGGCCGATGACCAGGTCGGTCCAGCCCTCGGCCCGGCCGGTGCGGGCGGCCGACTCCAGGGCGCGGACCACGGTCGTGCCGATCGCGATCACCCGCGTCGCGCCCCGGACCGCGGCCATCGTGGACGGCGGCACCGAATACCACTCCGCGTACGGAGGCTCGTCCTTGTCCGGGCTGGACAGGCCGCAGTGCAGGACCACGGTGGCGACGCCGACCCCACGGCGGCGCAGGTTGCGCAGCACCCGGGTGGTGACCGGCCGGCCCGCGCTCGGCATCTCGGCGCTGCCGGGCGTGTCCGCGTGGTCGGTCCGGTAGGCCGACAGCGGCCAGGGGGCGGCGGTGTAGCCGTAGCGGACCGGCTCGCCGTGCCCGGCCAGGAAGTCGCCGAGCGGTGCCGGGGTGCGCAGCTCGGCCGTCCACAGGCGACGGTTCCCGGGCGCGTACGGGGCGTCGACGGTGAGGTGGGCGCCGCTGAGGGTCACCTCGGTGCCGGTGCGGTCCACTGTCAACGGTTCGCCGCCGGGCCGCCCGGACGGGCGGCGCAGCTCGACCACCCAGCGGGAGCGGGTGCCGCGCAGGGCCCCGGCCGTGGTGCCGCGGCCGGGCTCCACTGTGGACAGGTGCAGCTCGACCGGCTCGCCGTCGGCGGTGATCCCGCGCAGCGCGGCCGGCAGCGTGTCGGAGGTGTTGAGCACGACCAGGTCGCCGGGGCGCAGGACGGCCGGCAGCTGCCGGACCACGGCGCCGCGCAGGCCCTCGGTCGCCGACGCGACCAGCATCCGGACGCCGTCCCGGGCGATCCCCCGGGCCTCCGGCGGGCTGACCGCCGCGGCACCCTCCGGGAGCGGAGCGGCGGCGGCGGCGGTCATGCCGGCACCCCGAGCAGGGCGGCGGCCTCGTACCGGCCGTTGGGGTGGTCGGAGGCGATCAGCCGGCGCAGCGCCGGCACGACCGTCTCCGGCTCGGGCCGGTCGGAGATGTCCTCGCCCGGGAACGCGGCCGCGTGCATCGCGGTCCGCATGTCGCCCGGGTCGACGGCGTAGACCCGCAGCAGCGGTTCCTCGGCGCCGAGCACCGCGGCCAGCTGGTCGAGAGCGGCCTTGCTGGCGCCGTACCCGCCCCAGCCCGGGTACGCCGTCACGGCCGCGTCGCTGGAGATCGCCAGCACGCACCCGGTCGCGGCCCGCAGCGCCGGCAGCAGCAGCCGGGTCAGCGCGTGCGGGGCGACCACGTTGGTCTCCAGCACGGCGCGCAGGTCGGCGGTGGCCAGGTCGGCCAGCGCCGGCAGCGGCGACGGGCCCAGCGCGGAGGCGTTGAGCACGAGCAGGTCGAGGCGGTCGCCGGCGGCGTCGGCGAGCGCGTGCCGGTGCTCAGGATCGGTGACATCGCCGGGGATCGCGACGGCGTCCGGGCCGAGCGGGGCGGCCGCGGACCGCAGGGTCGCCTCGGTCCGGGCGTCGAGCACGAGGCGCCACCCGGCCCCGGCCAGATCGGTGGCGAGCGCCCGGCCGAGACCCTGGGACGCTCCGGTGATGACAGCGGTAGGCATGGGTCCACCGTGCCGCCGGGCGCGGGCGGTTCCCTCGGCCGCGCGGCACCGGCCGCTCCGCCTTTGGTCCTAGGACCGGGGTCGGATCCGGGTAGGGAACGGCCGTGCTGACCCCGGACGACATCGCCTGCTGGCTGCTCAAGACCGCACGCGGGCCGGACGAGCTGGTGCCGGGCTGGCCGGCCGGGGCGACCCGGGTCCTGGACCGCTGCCTGCGCCCGTCCTACCGGCTCGACCTGATGGTCCCCGGCCAGCGCTGCCTGCTGTGGCTGAGCGGCCGGCGGGCCGGCGTGGTCGCGGTCGGCACCGTGCTGGAGGCCCCGGACCGGTCCGGCCCGCCGGAGGTCCGGGTGGAGCTGCGCCGGCTGCCCCGGCCGGTGCCCCGGGCCGAGCTGCTGCCCACCGCCTTCGGCACGGCCGAGGTGATCCGGATGCCCTTCGGCAGCAACCCCTCCTACCTCGACGCCACCCAGCTCACCCCCGTCCTCGACCACCTCCCCTCGGTCAGCTGGTGAGGGCGAGGGCCTTGGCCAGGTCGGGCACGTCGATCTCCCCGGCGGCGACGCCGACCACGAGACGCTCGGCGTCGTCCACCGGCAGCCGCAGATCGGTGCCCAGGATCCCGGACGCGATCTCCAGCAGGTCCTCGACCGAGAGGTGGTCGACCGGGCCCGGCCGGCTCACCGCCCGAGCCGCTCGATGAGCTCGGCGTCCTCCTCGCGCACCCGGGCGATCG
>DATDKW010000005.1:0-2208 GCA_036519715.1 Mycobacteriales bacterium | reverse complement strand
CAGGGCACCGGCCTCCTCGAGCGCGGCGCGCAGCGCGGCGATCGTGGAGCCCTTCTGGCCGATGGCGACGTAGATGCAGCGCACCTGCTGCTTCGGGTCGCCGGTGGCCCAGTTGGCCTTCTGGTTGATGATCGTGTCGATAGCGACCGCGGTCTTGCCGGTCTGCCGGTCGCCGATGATCAGCTGGCGCTGGCCGCGGCCGATGGCGGTCATCGCGTCGATGGCCTTGATGCCGGTCTGCAGCGGCTCGGTGACCGGCTGCCGCTGCACCACGGTCGGGGCCTGCAGCTCCAGCGGGCGCCGGTCCTCCGAGGCGATGTCGCCCAGGCCGTCGATCGGCTCGCCCAGCGGGTCGACGACCCGGCCCAGGAACCCGTCGCCGACCGGGACGGAGAGGATCTCGCCGGTGCGGTAGACCGGCTGGTCCTCGTCGATGCCCTGCTGGTCGCCCAGGATGACGACGCCGATCTCGCGCACGTCGAGGTTGAGGGCCAGGCCGAGCGTGCCGTCCTCGAACCGGAGCAGCTCGTTGGTCATCGCCGAGGGCAGCCCCTCGACGCGGGCGATGCCGTCACCGGTCTCGGCGACGGTGCCGACCTCCTCGCGCGACACGTCGGGCGAGTAGGAGGACACGTACTCGTCGAGCGCCGTGCGGATCTCGTCCGCGGAGATGGTCAACTCAGCCATTGCCTGCACCTCTGCATTCGTTTGGTCGTACCAGTGTCGCCTGACCGCCCGGCGGCGTGCATCCCGTCGTCCACTAACCGGCCAGCCGGTGCCGCAGGCCCTGCAGCCGGGACAGCACGCTGCCGTCGATGATCTCGTCGTTGACCTTCACCACGAGGCCGCCGAGCAGCTCCGGGTCCACCCCGACCTGCACCGAGACCTGCCGGCCGTAGATGCGGGCCAGGGCGGCCGACAGCCGCCGCTCCTGCTCCTCGGTCAGCGGTGCCGGCGCGGTCACGTAGGCCACGTAGCGCTCCCGGCGGGCGGCGGCCAGCTCGACCAGCTCGGTCACCGTGCGCTCGAGGTGCTGACCGCGGGGCGCGGTGACGGCCTGCTCCAGCAGCGTCCGCGTGGTCGGGTCGACCCGGTCGCCGACCAGCCGGTCGAGCAGGTCGATCCGGCCCTGCACCGGCATGGTCCGGTCCTCCAGCGTCTGCCGCAGCCGCGGCTCCGCCTCCAGGATCCGGCCGAACCGGAACAGCTGGTCCTCGACGTCGTCGAGGCTGCCGTCGCGCTCGGCCACCCCGAGGGCGGCCCGGCGGCTGAGCAGCTCGACCGCGTCGGACAGGTCGCGGGCCGAGGACCAGCGCTCCCGCACCAGCGGGCGGAGCAGGTCGGCGGTCCGGGCGTCGAGCTGGCGGCCCAGCACCCGGTCGAACAGCGCCTGCCGGCGGTCCGGCTCGGCCGAGGAGTCGGCCAGCGCCCGCCGGAACCCACCCTCCCGGTCCAGCAGCGCGGTGACCTGCGTGAGCTGGGCGGCCAGGGACGCCAGGTCGGACGGCGAGGACCGGTCGATCAGCTGGTCCAGGGCCCTGCCCGCGGCGGCCACCGACTCGCGGCTGGCCGCGCCCGAGGCAGCCATCACCGGCGACGGCGGGTGCGCCCGCCGCCGCTGCCGTCGTCGCCGTCGGCCCGGGTCGCCCCGCCCGACCGGTCGTCGGCCGGCGGGTCCGCCACCGCGGCGCCGCTCGGCGACACCGTGCCGCCGTCGGTGGCCCCGGCCGGAACCGCGCCGTCGCCCGCCCCCACGCCCACCCCGGCCGGGACGGACTGCGCCATCCCGTCGAGGTCGTCCAGGAACCGGTCGATCGTGCGCTGCCGGGCGGTGTCGTCGGCGAGCGACTCGCCCACCACCCGCTCGGCCAGCGAGGTCGCCAGCGTGCCGATCTCGCCCCGCAGCTCGCGGACGACCTGCTGTCGCTGCACGGTCAGCTGCTCCTCGCCACGGGCGACGATGCGGGCCGACTCCTCCTGGGCGGTGGTGCGCATCTCCTCGATGATCCGCTGGCCCTCGGCCCGGGCGTTGTCCCGGATCTGGGCCGCCTCGGTCCGCGCCTCGGCCAGCTGCTGGCGGTATTCGCCGAGCAGCCGCTGGGCCTCGGCCTGCGCCTCCTCGGCCCGCTTGATGCCGCCCTCGATCGCGTCCCGGCGGGCCTGGAAGGTCGCCTCCATGCGCGGCCAGACGTACTTCATCAGCACGTA
>DATDKW010000004.1:0-8722 GCA_036519715.1 Mycobacteriales bacterium | reverse complement strand
CCAAGCTGCGGATGCCGAGCGAGCCGATGACGGCGCGGATGCTGGCCGCCATCCGCAACCCGCACACCGACGTGCTCGGACACTGCACCGGCCGGATGGTGACCGGCTCCCGGGAGCGGCCGGAGTCGGAGTTCGACGCCGTGGCCGTGTTCGCCGAGTGTGCGGCCCGGGGCGTCGCGGTCGAGATCAACTCCCGGCCGGAGCGGCTGGACCCGCCCAAGCGGCTGCTGCGGCAGGCGGTCGAGGCCGGCTGCGTGTTCTCCGTCGACAGCGACGCGCACGCGCCGGGCCAGCTCGACTGGCTCCCGTACGGCTGCGAGCGGGCCGTCGCCTGCGGCGTCACCCCGTCCAAGGTGATCAACACCAGGACCGCGGACAAGCTGCTGGCGTGGACGGAGAGGTAGTCCGGGCCGCCTCCCGAGGCTCGACCCGTGGGGAAGGGTTGGACTCGCGGCACTCGTTCGCCTTCGGATCGGTGTACGACCCGGCCAACACCCACTTCGGGCTGCTGCTGGCCTGCAACGAGGACCGGCTGGCCGCAGGGGCCGGCTTTCCCGAGCACCCGCACCGGGACGTCGAGGTGCTGACCTGGGTGGTCTCCGGGGTGCTGCGGCACCGCGACGACGCCGGGCACACCGGGGAGGCCCGGCCCGGCCGGCTGCAGCGGATGAGCGCGGGCGGCGGCGTCCGGCACAGCGAGTACGCGGTGGGCGGGCCGGCCCACTACGTGCAGATGTGGGTCCGGCCGGCCACGTTCGGCGGGCCGCCGGCGTACGACACCGTGCCGGTGGGGCCGGGGCTGACCGAGGTGACCCCGCTGCGGCAGCCGGCCGCGACCCTGGTCGCCGGGCGGCTGCCGGCCGGCGGGGCCGCGACCCTGGAGCCGGCCGCGTACCTGCACCTGCTCGTGGTCGACGGGACCCTGGACGTGGCCGGCACCGCGCTGGGGCCGGGGGACGCGCTGCGGGTCACCGAAGCCGGGCCGACCGCGGTCGGCACCGAGACCGGGGCGGAACTGCTGGCCTGGCGGATGCGATCCGGGCTGTCCGTCGGGTAGGCATCCGGTATGGAACCCGTACGCGACCTGCTCGCCGCCGCCGTCGACCTCCAGCCCGAGACCGTGGCGCTGCGGCGCCGGCTGCACCGGCGGCCCGAGGTCGGCCTGACCCTGCCCGAGACCCAGGCGACCGTGCTGGAGGCCATCGACGGGCTGCCGCTGCGGGTCACCACCGGCACGGCCGTCACGTCCGTGACCGGGGTGCTGGAGGGCGGCCGGCCGGGGCCGACGGTGCTGCTGCGCGGCGACATGGACGCGCTGCCCATGCCCGAGGACACCGGTCTCGACTTCGCCTCCGAGGTGCCGGGGGTGATGCACGCCTGCGGACACGACACCCACGTGGCCATGCTGGTCGGCGCGGCCAAGCTGCTCAGCGAGCGGCAGGCCGACCTGCCCGGCCGGGTGATCTTCATGTGGCAGCCGGGCGAGGAGGGCTTCGGCGGCGCCCCGATCATGCTGGACGAGGGCGTGCTGGACGCGGCCGGCACCCCGGTGGACTCCGCCTTCGCGCTGCACATCACCACCCAGCACCCGTCCGGGGTGATCGGGGTCCGGTCCGGCCCGGCGATGGCGTCCTCGGACACGATCCGGATCCTCGTCACCGGCCGGGGCGGGCACGCGTCCAACCCGACCGTGGCGCTGGACCCGATCCCGGTGGCGGCGGCGATCGTGCAGGCGATCCAGACGATGGTCACCCGCGAGGTCAGCGTGTTCGACCCGGCCGTGGTCACCATCGCCCGGATCGCGGCCGGGACGACCGACAACGTGATCCCGGAGACGGCGGAGATGCTCGGCACCATGCGGGCGCTGTCGGAGCAGACCCGGGCCCAGGTCAAGGAGAAGCTGCACCGGCTGGTGCCGGCCATCGCAGCCGCCCTCGGGGCGACCGCGGAGCTCACCATCGAGGAGGGCTACCCGGTCACCGTCAACGCCGCCGCCCCGGCCGACCTGGTCCACTCGACCACGCTCGGCCTGATCGGGCCGGACCGGGCCCGGCTGGAGCGGGACCCGATCATGGGCGCCGAGGACTGGTCGTACGTGCTGCAGCGGGTGCCGGGCTCGATGTCCTGGCTGGGCGCCTGCCCGCCCGGGCTGGACCCGGCCACCGCCCCGACCAATCACTCCAACCGGGTGATCTTCGACGAGGACGCGATGGCCGTCGGCGTCGCCACCCACACCGCCGTCGCCCTGGCCGCCCTGGAGGGCGGGGCCAGCGCGGGCTGAGCCGGGCAGACGTCCGGCCCGGGTCCCGCGGGGACCCGGGCCGGAGCGGCTCGCGCTAGCTGTCGCCGCCGGTGTTGCCGGCGCTCGCGGCCGAGACCTCGGTGATCTTGTACTGGTCGACCGCCTGCTGCAGCGTCTCCTGCTTGACCTCGCCCGAGGAGACCAGCCGGGACAGCACCGCGACCACGGTGGACTCGGCGTCCACGTGGAAGTAGCGGCGCAGCGCACCCCGGGTGTCGGACCGGCCGAACCCGTCCGTGCCCAGCGAGCTGTAGTCGCCCGGCACCCAGCGCGAGATCTGGTCCGGCACCGACCGCATCCAGTCCGACACCGCGACCAGCGGGCCCTGGGCGTCGGACAGCACCTGCGTCACGTACGGCACCCGGGCCGGCTGGGACGGGTCCAGCAGCGCGGCCTCCTCCGCCGCCACCGCGTCCCGGCGCAGCTCGTTCCACGAGGTCACCGACCAGACGTCGGCGCCCACGCCCCACTGCTCGGCCAGCATGGCCTGGGCCTTGAGCGCGGCCTGCACGGCCACCCCGGAGGCCAGGATCTGCGCCCGCGGGCCGTCCACCTGCGGCGCCGCCGCGTACCGGTAGATGCCGCGGCGGATGCCCTCGGCGTCGACACCCTCGGGCATGGCCGGCTGCTGGTACGGCTCGTTGTAGACGGTGAGGTAGTAGAAGATGTTCTCGCCGTGCGGGTGCTCGTCGCTGGAGCCGTACATCCGGCGCAGCGCGTCCTCCACGATCACCGCCACCTCGAAGGCCCAGGCCGGGTCGTACGCGATGACGGCCGGGTTGGTCGAGGCCAGCAGCAGCGAGTGGCCGTCCTGGTGCTGCAGGCCCTCGCCGTTCAGCGTGGTCCGGCCGGCCGTGGCGCCGAGCATGAAGCCCTTGGACAGCTGGTCGGCCGCGGCCCAGATGGCGTCGCCGGTCCGCTGGAACCCGAACATCGAGTAGAAGATGTAGATCGGGATCATGGGCTGGCCGTGCGTCGCGTACGACGTGCCGGCGGCGATGAAGGAGCCCATCGAGCCGGACTCGGTGATCCCCTCGTGCAGGATCATGCCCTTGGTCGACTCCCGGTAGGACAGCAGCAGCTCCCGGTCCACCGGGTCGTACTTCTGGCCGAAGGGGCTGTAGATCTTGGCCGTCGGGAACAGCGAGTCCATCCCGAAGGTGCGGGCCTCGTCCGGGATGATCGGGACGAACCGGTGCCCGATCTCCTTGTCCTTCATCAGGTCCTTGAGCAGCCGGACGAACGCCATGGTGGTGGCGACGGCCTGCTTGCCCGAGCCCTTCTTCAGGTCGCCGTAGACCTCGGTCGCCGGCAGCTGCAGCGGCTGGGCACGGGTCACCCGGCGCGGCACGGAGCCGCCGAGCGCGGCCCGCCGCTCCTTCATGTACTGGACCTCGGGCGAGTCCGGCCCCGGGTGGTAGTAGGGCGGCAGGCCGTCCTCCAGCGCCGAGTCCGGGATGTCGAGGTAGAGCCGGTCCCGCATCTCCTTGAGCTCGGACTTGGTCAGCTTCTTCATCTGGTGGGTCGAGTTGCGGCCCTCGAAGTCCTTGCCCAGCGTCCAGCCCTTGATGGTGTGGGCCAGGATCACCGTCGGCTGGCCGGTGTGCTCGGTCGCCGCCTTGAAGGCCGCGTAGACCTTGCGGTAGTCGTGGCCGCCCCGGGGGAGGTTGCGCAGCTGGTCGTCGGAGAGGTGCTCGACCATCTTGCGCAGCCGCGGGTCGGACCCGAAGAAGTCCTCCCGGATGAACGCCCCGGGCGAGGTCGAGTAGGTCTGGAACTGGCCGTCCGGGGTGGTGTTCATCTTGTTGACCAGCACGCCGTCGACGTCGCGGGCGAGCAGCTCGTCCCACTCCCGGCCCCAGACGACCTTGATCACGTTCCAACCGGCGCCGCGGAAGTTGGACTCCAGCTCCTGGATGATCTTGCCGTTGCCGCGGACCGGGCCGTCCAGGCGCTGCAGGTTGCAGTTCACCACGAAGATGAGGTTGTCCAGCTCCTCGCGGGCGGCCACCCCGATCGCGCCCAGCGACTCCGGCTCGTCCATCTCGCCGTCGCCCAGGAAGGCCCACACCCGCGAGTTGGAGGTGTCCTGGATCTCCCGGTTGAGCAGGTAGCGGTTGAACCGGGCCTGGTAGATCGCGTGCAGCGGGCCGAGGCCCATGCTCACGGTCGGGAACTCCCAGAAGTCCTGCATCAGCCGCGGGTGCGGGTAGGACGGGAGGCCGCCGCCGGGGTGGCTCAGCTCCTGCCGGAAGCCGTCGAGCTGCTGCTCGGACAGCCGGCCCTCCAGGAACGCCCGCGCGTAGATGCCGGGGGAGCCGTGGCCCTGGAAGAACACCTGGTCACCGGACTGGCCGTGGTCCTTGCCGCGGAAGAAGTGGTTGAAGCCGACCTCGTACAGCGAGGCCATCGACGCGTACGTGGCGATGTGGCCGCCGACGCCGAGCTCGGGCCGGTTGGCCCGGGAGACCATGATCGCCGCGTTCCACCGGATGTAGGCCCGGATGCGGCGCTCCACGTATTCGTCGCCGGGGAACCAGGGCTCGCGCTCCGGCGGGATGGTGTTGATGTAGTCGGTGCTGCGCAGCGCCGGCACCCCGACCTGCCGCTCGCGCGCCCGCTCCAGCAGCTTGAGCATGAGGTAGCGGGCGCGGCTGCGCCCGGCCACGTTGATCACGGTGTCCAGCGACTCGAGCCACTCCCGGGTCTCCTCCGGGTCGAGGTCGGGCAGCTGGCTCGGCAGGCCATCGGTGATGACGCTGAAACGGTCACTGGTCACAGCTCTATTGTCCATCTTTACCGCCGGGTAGCCGAGGCGGGTCGGGGATCTGGTGACGATGTCCCGTCCCGGGCGGGGTCGTTCGGGGGCGACCGGAGGGCGGTAGTTTGGGCATCATGCGCCTGTCCCGACTGCCGGCCGTCCTGGTCGCTGCCGTCCTGATGGCCGGCATCGCGTCCTGCGCGACCACCGTCGACGGATCCGGCACGATCGCCTCCGACGTGGTCGTCACCGGCGGCCCGGCCCCGTCCGGGACCCCGGACGACCCGTCGGAGAGCCCGTCCGGGAGCGCGGCGTCGGACAGCCCGGCCGCGGACCCGACCTCGGCCAGCCCCACGCCCAACGCGGTCCGCACCCGGGAGCTGACTCTGTGCGTGCTGGAACGGGCGGCCATCGCCAGCATCAACAGCCAGTTCAACGCGTCCAAGACCCGCAGCGGCCAGATCAAGATCCTCAAGTCCGGGGTGACCACGGTCAAGGGCCACATCACCCGGTCCGCGCTGCCCGCCTCGGACCCCATCCGGAGCGCTGGCCAGGGCGTCCTCGACCAGCTGAGCAAGATCGCGACCGCCGCCGCCGGCGGCGGCTCGCCCAGCACCACGCCGTACAACGCGGCCACCGAGAGGTTCCAGAAGGCCTGCAACTCGATCTCCTGAGGCCGGGGTGGCTGCCGCCCGGCGCATCGGTGCGGCGACACGACGTTCCCCTCCGAGTGGCGTACTTGCGCGCGGAGCTGGGAATGTGTGGACTACCGGCACACAGACCGTGGCGACCGTGTACGAAGAGGAGGACCGAGGGGTGAGCACGACCGTGGACCAGGCAGGAGGACGCGGCCTGGCCGAGCGGCTGGGCATCGAGCCGGGCATGGTCGTACAGGAGCGTGGCTGGGACGAGGACACCGACGACGAGCTGCGCGAGGCGATCGCCGAGCGCGCCGGCAGCGAGATGGTGGACGAGGACGCCGACGACGTCGTCGACGTGGTCCTGCTGTGGTGGCGGGAGGACGACGGCGACCTGGTCGACACCCTGGTCGACGCGCTGCACCCGCTCGCCGACAGCGGCGTGATCTGGCTGCTGACCCCGAAATCCGGGCGGGACGGGCACGTGCCGCCGTCCGACATCAGCGAGGCGGCGCCGACCGCGGGCCTGTCCCAGACGTCCAGCATCAGCGCTGCCCGCGACTGGGCCGGCGCGCGGCTGGTCACCCCCAAGTCGTCCCGGGCCGCCAAGCGCTGACGGATCCCGCCGGGCGGGCGGCTGGCCCCGGACCGTACGGTGAGGTCGTGTCCACCCGGAAGCCGCGGATCCTGCGGGTGCTGGCCCTGATCACCTTGGGGCTGGTGCTCGGAGGCGCGTGCGGCGCCGCGGGGGTCTGGCAGTGGCACCGCTTCGGGCAGAAGAAGACCGCCGACGACCAGCTGCGCGCGGCCGCGGCCCGGCCGACCGCGCCGGTGGACGAGGTGCTGCGGCCCGGCATCGCCGTCGACGACACGGTCCGGTTCCGCACCGTCGCGGCCACCGGCCGGTACGACGCGACCCGCCAGGTGCTCGTGCGCAAGCGCCAGATCGACGACACGCCTGGCTTCCTCGTCATCACCCCGCTGCGCACCACGTCGGGGCGCACGCTGTTCATCGACCGGGGCTTCATCCCCGTCACCGGAGCAGCCACGCTGACGCCGACCCCGCCGGACCCGCCGGCCGGCTCGGTCTCCGTTGTCGCGCGGGTGCTGCCGGACGAGGGCGGCGGTCTTGGCACCGGCCTGCCCGACCGGCAGATCGAGAACATCGACGTGGCCGCGCTGGCGGCTCGGGACGGCGTGCCGGCCTATCCCGCGTTCGGGGAGCTGATCTCCTCCACGCCGCCCGAGCAGGGGCTGGCCCCGCTGCCGGCGCCGGACCTGACCAACCCGGCCGGTGGGGCCTTCGTGGCCCAGCACCTGGCGTACGTGGTGCAGTGGTTCCTGTTCAGCGCGTTCGCACTGGCCGGGCCGGTGATCCTGCTGCTGCTGGACCGCCGGGCCCGGCGCCGCGAGCCCACGCCACCCCGGCGCGAGCCCGCGGCCACGGGTCAGGGCTCGGCCGGCTAGGCCGGCAGCTTCGCCATCGCGTCGTGCCAGGCCGACTGGTCGCGCTTCTCGCCCGGCTGGTTGACCTCGGCGAACCGCACCGTCCCGGTCTTGTCCACCAGGAACGTGCCCCGGTTGGCCATGCCGGCGATCTCGTTGAACACGCCGTACTTCTTCGCGACCTCGCCGTGCGGCCAGAAGTCGGACAGCAGCGGGAACAGGTAGCCCTCCTGCGCCGCCCAGCTCTTCAGCGCGAACGGGTGGTCGACGCTGATCCCGACCACCTGCACCTCGTCACCCTCGAAGCTCGGCAGCTCGTCGCGGACCTGGCACAGCTCGCTGGTGCAGATGCCGCTGAAGGCGAACGGGAAGAACACCAGCAGCACGCTCTTCTCGCCGCGGAACGAGCTCAGCGTCACGTCCTCGCGGTTCTGGTCCTTCAGGGTGAAGTCGGGGGCCTCCTGGCCGACCTCGACCGGCATACGGGTCTCCTCCCACAGCTTCGAACCGGGGTTTCCGGCACGATGGGCAGCATGTCACGGGATCCCCTCGCCGGCTTTTCTGGGTTGGCGACGGACCCGCTGGACGTGCAGCGGGACCGGGTGCTCGGGGCCTGGTCCGGTTTCCTCGACGCCGTCGCCGGGACCGACCTCTCTGCGCCGTCCCGGCTGCCCGGCTGGACCGGGCACGACGTCGCCGTCCACATCGGCGACTGGGACGAGGCGACCACGCTGGACCGGCTGGTCGCCCAGGCCCGGTCCGGGACGGTGGTCCCGCCCTGGGACCCCGACGCGGTGAACGCCCGGGTCGTGGCCGCGCACCGGGACGCGTCCCGGGCCGACGTGCTGGCCGCGCTGGAGCGGTCCCGGCAGGGGGTCGCCGCCTGGTTCGACTCGTCCGGTCCGGCGGAGCTGGGGCGGGTCACGGTGATGTCCGTGGTCGGGCCGCTGCCGCTGCTCACGGTCGTCAACGCGGGCGCGTACGAGCTGGCGGTGCACGCGCTGGATCTCGTCGCCGGGCCGGCGGCATCCGGGCCGGACCGGGCCGCGGGGTCGTCGGCTGCGTCGCTCGGCCGGCTGCTCGATGCCGGGCTGGCGGCGCTGGTCGACGTGACCGGGGTGTTCGCATACCGCCGCGGCCTCCGTACGGCGCTGACCGCCTGGACGGGTGACCGGGGCTGGCACGTCCGCACCGACGCCACCGGCTGGCGCACCACGCCCGTCACCGCCCGCCCGCCGGGCGCCGTCGCCGAAGCTTCCGCCGCCGTCCTCCTGGACGCATCGGCCGGCCGCCGCTCCGTGCCATCACTGCTGGCATCCCGCACGCTGAAGGTGCACAGCCTCCCGGACATCATCCGGCTCGCCTCGATCGTGGACGAGATCCCGGGCCTGCCCGGCGGACCCGCCCTCCGCGCAGCCGCCCGCTGGGTCGGCAGCACCGGCCGCCTCCTCCGCCTCGGCCGCTGACCCTCGTGGCGGCCGCCTCCCACGCCTCGGCGCTAACCCTGGGCGGCCGCCTCCCGCGCCTCGGCAGCCGACCCTGGGCGGGCCGCCTCCTCAGCCTCGACCGCTGACC
>DATDKW010000003.1:0-10712 GCA_036519715.1 Mycobacteriales bacterium | reverse complement strand
TCCATGCCGCGGTCGGCGAGCTCCTCGCCGCGGAAGTAGTTGCCGCCGCCGACCACGACCGCGACCTGCACGCCGAGCCGGACCGCGGCCGCGATCTCGGTCGCGATGCGGGCCACCACATCGGGGTCGACACCGAGCTTGCCCTCGCCGGCCATCGCCTCGCCGGACAGCTTGAGCAGCACCCGGTGCCAGCCGTGCCCGTCCGGGGAGCGCCCGTCCTGGCCCGGCTTGCGTAGCGGGACACCGGCCGTGCCGTCCGCGTACCGCGCCGGGCCACCGGGATCGAACGCCGGCTCCCCGCTGTCGTACGCGGCCTCGATCCGCGGGTCGATCCCGGCCTCGATCCGCGGGTCGATTCCGGCCTCGATCCGGCCTCCCGGCGTGGGGAAGGAACCACCGTCGTCGTCAGTCACTAGAGCCTCCCCCACCGCCGGGTCCTGGGATGTCGGTCAGGCGCCGACCTCGAACCGGGCGAACCGGGTGACGGTAACGCCCGCGTCCTTCAGCAGCTGCTGCACGGTCTTCTTGCTGTCCTGCACCGAGGCCTGCTCCAGCAGCACGCTGTCCTTGAAGAAGCCGTTGAGCCGGCCCTCGACGATGCGGGCCAGCGCCTGCTCCGGCTTGCCCTCCTCGCGGGCGGTGGCCTCGGCGATGCGCCGCTCGTTGGCGACGACGTCCTCGGGCACCTCGTCCCGGCTGACGTACGTCGGCCGCATCGCGGCGACCTGCATGGCCGCACCCTGGGCGACCGTCAGGTCGTCACCGGTGAACTGCACAAGCACGCCGATCTGCGGCGGCAGGTCCGGGTTGCGGCGGTGCAGGTAGGTCGCGACGGTGCCGTCGAAGGCGACGAACCTGGTCAGCTCGAGCTTCTCACCGATGACCGCGGCCACGGCGTCGACGTTCTCCTGGACCGTCTTGCCGTCGGCCAGCCGCTCGCCGAGCAGCGCCTCGACGTCCTTCGGCTTCGCCGCCGCCGCGTGCGCGACGATGTTGGCCGCCAGCGTCTGGAAGTCCTCGTTCTTGGCCACGAAGTCGGTCTCGCAGGCCAGCTGGATCATCGCGCCCTCGGCCGCGGCGAGCAGGCCGTTGGTGGCCTCCCGCGCGCCCAGCTTGTTGACCTTCGCCCCTGCCTTGATGCGCAGCGCCTCGACGGCCTTGTCGAAGTCGCCGTCGGCCTCGGTGAGGGCCTTCTTGCTGTCCATCATGCCCGCGCCGGTGAGGTCGCGGAGCCGCTTCACGTCCGCTGCGCTGATGGTTGCCATTGCTCGCTTCCTGCTCTCGTTCGTGTCCGCGCGGTCCGCCTCTGGCCCGCGCTCAGGCCGGTCCGCGGCGCCGGTGGTGTCCCTGGCGCCGCGGCCCCGTGCGTGTCTGGTCAGGAGGTGGCGGTCTCCGCCGTGCTGGCCGCCGTGCCGTTGCTCGCGGCGGCCGCGGCCTCGACCGGGGCGCCGGCCGGCTGGCCACCGTTGACCAGCAGGTTGCGCTCCCACTCCGGCAGCGGCTCGTCGGCGCCGAGCTGGCCGGTCGGCTCCGGCTTGTCCGCCTCGGCGCCGTCCCGGCCGGCGTTGGCGGTGGCCGAGGCGCGGCTCATCAGGCCCTCGGCGACCGCGTCGGCGACCACCCGGGTCAGCAGCGCCGCGCTGCGGATCGCGTCGTCGTTGCCCGGGATCTTGTAGTCGACCTCGTCCGGATCGCAGTTGGTGTCCAGGATGGCCACCACCGGGATGCCCAGCTTGCGGGCCTCGCCGACGGCGATGTGCTCCTTCTTGGTGTCGATCACCCAGATGGCGCTCGGCACCCGGGCCATGTCCCGGATCCCGCCCAGCGTGCGCTCCAGCTTGATCCGCTCGCGGGAGAGGATCAGCTGTTCCTTCTTGGTGAGCGCCGCGTGGCTGCCGGTCTGCTCCATGACCTCGAGCTCCTTGAGGCGCTGGAGCCGCTTGAAGACGGTCTGGAAGTTGGTGAGCATGCCGCCCAGCCAGCGCTGGTTGACGAACGGCATCCCGACCCGCTGCGCCTGCTCGGCGACGACCTCCTGGGCCTGCTTCTTCGTGCCCACGAAGAGGATCGTGCCGCCGTGCGCCACGGTCTCCTTGATGAACTCGTACGCCTTGTCGATGTACGTCAGCGTCTGCTGCAGGTCGATGATGTAGATACCGTTGCGCTCGCTGAAGATGAACCGCTTCATCTTCGGGTTCCACCGGCGGGTCTGGTGCCCGAAGTGGACGCCGCTGTCGAGCAGCTGCTTCATCGTGACGACGGCCATCCGTCGCGCCTCCTCTGCCGGGCTTGGGCAGCCCGGCCTTGCGGGCCGCTTCGTGCGGCCCTCTCTCGGTTGTCGCGGCGACCGGGTGGCCGCCGCCCTGGTGTCCGGCGTCGCGGTCGTCCGTGCTCCCCGTCGCCGGGGAGACCGAGGGTGGCCGCCACCTCCCACGCGGTGGGAGGAGGACACGCGAAGTCGACCCGCCTTGACGAGTCGCACGACGAGTGTACGGCTCCGGTGACCCCAACCGCCAAACCGCTGTCCACAGGGCTCGCCGTCGTCCACAGATCGCCGGTCGGGGCTGCCGTCGCGGGGCCGGGCCCGGCAGCGTCCGGCCCATGCGACTGCGCCGACTCCTCGCCCTCCTCCGCCGCCGTTTCCTCCCCCGCCGGCCCGTCCGGCTGGTCCCGATGATCACTCTGGTCCTGTCGGCGACCGCACCCGCGGTGCCGGTCGCTGCCGCGACACCACCTCCCGAGGCCGCCGCGCCGGCGCCGGACGTGGCGGCGCCCGCCGCTTCCCCGGCGCCGAGAGGACGGTGGGGGTGGCCGCTGGCGGGCCGGCCGGAGGTGGTGCGGGCGTTCGATCCGCCGGCCACGCCGTACGGGCCGGGGCACCGTGGCGTGGACCTCGGTGGCACACCTGGTGAGGCGGTGCTGGCGGCCGGTGGCGGCACCGTGGTCTTCGCCGGGGTGCTGGCCGGGCGGGGCGTGGTGTCCGTCGACCATCCCGGCGGTCTGCGGACGACCTACGAGCCGCTCGTCGTGTCGGTCGAGCCGGGCGCTGCCGTCGCCCGCGGTGCCGTCCTGGGCCGGCTCGCGGCCGGGCATGCCGGATGCCCGGCCGCGGCCTGCCTGCACTGGGGGCTGCGCCGTGGCGCGACCTACCTGGATCCGCTGTCGCTGCTGCGGCCGCACACGGTGCGGCTGCTGCCGCTCACCGGGGAGCTGGGCTCACGCCCGCGGATGGGCCTGCCGGTAGGCCGCCCGCAACCGTTCGACCGAGACGTGCGTGTAGATCTGCGTGGTCGACAGGCTGGCGTGGCCGAGGATCTCCTGCACCGCGCGCAGGTCGGCGCCGCCCTCCAGCAGGTGGGTGGCGGCGGAGTGCCGCAGCCCGTGCGGACCGAGGTCGGGCGCGCCCGGGAGCGCGGCCAGGTGCTCGTGCACCAGCCGCCGTACCGCCCGGGGGTCGATCCGGCCGCCCTTCGCTCCCAGCACCAGCGCCGGCCCGCTGCCCGGGGCGGCCAGCGCGGGCCGCCCCCGCCGCAACCACCCGTCCAGCGCCCGCTCGGCCGGCGCGCCGAACGGCACCGACCGCTCCTTGTCGCCCTTACCGACCACCCGGACCACCCGCCGGTGCCGGTCGACGTCGTCGACGTCCAGCCCGACCAGCTCGCCGACCCGAATGCCGGTCGCGTAGAGCAGCTCCAGCACCAGCCGGTCGCGCAGCCCGAGCGGGCCGTCGTCCTCGCCCGGCAGCTCGACCAGGGCGGTGGCCTGGTCCTGCCGCAGGATCGGCGGCAGCGTGCGGTGCGCGCGCGGGCTGGCCAGCTGGGCACCGGGATCGGCGGCGAGGAGGCCGGCGTGGTGGGCCCAGGCGGTGAAGGTGCGGGCGGCGGCGGCGCGGCGGGCCAGGGTGGTGCGGGCCGCGCCGGTGCTGCGCAGCCTGGCCAGCCAGCTGCGCAGGACCTGGACGTCGAGCTCGCCCAGGTCCCGGCCGCCCATCCGGCCGGCGTGGTCGAGCAGCCCGACGACGTCGGTCAGGTAGGCCCGCACCGAGTGCGGCGAGAGGTTCCGCTCCAGCGCGAGGTGCCGCTCGAACCGGTCGACGGCGTCGCGGACCGCCTCCGGCAGCGCCGCCCGGCGAGCCGCGGTGGACCCGCCCCCCGCCCCAGCCTGGCCGGCCCCCGGCGCACTCGCGCCCGCCCCCGCCGCACTCGGGCCGGCCTCCGGCGTGGCCACACCGGCCTTAGGCCTTGCCGCAGTGGCCTTGGGCGTGGCGGCACCGGCCTTCGGCGTGGCACCGGCCTTCGGCCTTGCCGCAGTGGCCTCGGGCGTAGCCGCACCGGTCTTCGACATGGCTGCACGGACCTTCGGCGTGACCGCACCGGAGCGGGTCTTGCTCCGGGCTACCCCGGATCTGGTCGCCGGGAGCTCTGAATCGGTTGCAGCCTGCTTCTTCACCATCGACACACCCTGTGGTGCGGTCTGGTGTCCGGCGGTGTGCCGGTCCTCTTTGCGCTGCCCACGGGCTGACGGTGCCGCGCGGCCGGGGTGCAGTCAAGATCATCGGCGGCTGCGAGAACCGGGTTGAGCTGGCTGGCATGGTCGGTTGCGTGGAGATCAGCTATCGGACCAGCGAGCCGATCGACGGCGATGCCCTCACCGCGCTCATGGACGACTCATGGCCGGATCACGCAGTGATGGACCCGGATGTACTGCGCCGGCACTCGGCCGGCTGGGTCTGCGGCTACGACGGCGACCGGCTGGTGGGCTTCGTCAACGTCGCCTGGGACGGCGCAACGCACTTCTTCCTGCTCGACACCACCGTCGCGCCCTCCCACCGGCGGCGCGGCATCGGAGCCGAACTGGTCGCCCACGCCGTCGCGCTGTCCAGGGCCCGCGGCGGCGACTGGCTGCACGTCGACTACGAGGACGAACTCACCCCGTTCTACGAGGGCTGCGGCTTCACCCCCACCCCCGCCGGCCTGATCCAGCTCTACACCGACTGACCGGCCCGCCCGCAGGGGACAGGCAACCCACGACGCGGGGCGTCAGCGGGCCGTGGGGGTGAGGCGCCAGCCGGTCGGGGTCGCCTGGACGAAGCCCTTGAGCTCCAGGGCGGGCAGGCAGCGGAGGACGTCCAGCGGCGAGATCCCGCAGGCGACGGCGATCCGGTCCGGGGAGACGGCCCCGGACGCCGGCAGCCCGTCGAGGACCTGCCGCGCCAGCGGGGCCAGCGTGTCCCGGTGCTCGACGGGCGCCTGCGGACGGTCGGCCAGGTCGTCGCCGAACCTCCCGACCGCCTCGATCACCTCCGCCGCCCGGGTCACCAGTTGGGCCTCCGGGTTGACCCGCAGCAGGTTGTGCACACCGGCCGACTCGTGCGAGGTCACCGGCCCGGGCACACCCATCACGACCCGGTCCATCCGCAACGCCTGCCGGGCGGTGGCCAGGGAGCCGCTGCGCACCCCGGCCTCGACCACCACGACCCCGGCGGTCAGCCCGGCCACCAGCCGGTTGCGGACCAGGAAGCGGTGCCGCTGCGGGGTCGCGTCGGGCGGGAACTCGCTCACCATCAGGCCGTCCCGGGCGATCCGGGCGAAGAGCTGCTCGTGCGAGCGCGGGTACGGCCGGTGCAGGCCGCAGGCCACGATGGCGACGGTCAGCCCGGCGCCGGCCAGCGCGCCCCGGTGGGCAGCCGCGTCGATGCCGAAGGCGCCGCCCGAGACCACCGCCCAGCCTCGCCGGGCCAGGTCGCTGCCGAGGGTGGAGGCGACGTGCGACCCGTACGGGGTGGCGCTGCGGGAGCCGACCACCGCCACGGCCCGGGCGAAGGCCGCGTCCAGCCGCGGTGCGCCCAGCGCCCACAGCGCCAGCGGCGGCGTCAGCTCGACCTTCTCGTCGTCCGGCCCGAAGCGGCGGCCCTCCCGCCGCTCCCGGCCGTACGCCAGCTGCATCGGGTGCAGGGCCTCGTCCGGCCACTCCCGGTCCTCCGGGGTGACCAGCCGGGCGCCCAGCCGCTGCGCCTGGGCCAGGTCCTCGGCCGCCCGGTCCTGCCGCCGCCGCGCCTCCGCCAGCGCCGACACCGCCCCCGCGGCGGACCCTGACCGCAGCAGCCGCACCGCCTCCACCGGGCCGACATCGCTGACCAGGTCGAAGACCGCACCGCGGCCGGGCTCCACCGCCCGCGTCAGCCAGGCCCGGGCCAGCCGCACCTCCGCCGCCCCCGGCCCCCTCACGGGGAGCTCCAGCGGCTGCGCAGGGCCACGGCCTCGTCGATGTCCTCGCGGGTGGGCCGGTCGCGACCGGCCAGGTCGCCCACGGACCAGGCGATGCGCAGGATGCGGTCGTAGCCGCGGGCGCTCAGCTCGCCGCGGTCGAGGCGGACGTCGGCGGCCTCCGTGATCGACGCCGGCAGCCGCCACCGGGTGCGCAGCTGCGGGCCGGGTACGTCGGCGTTGATCCGCCAGCCCGTGCCCCGCAGCCGCTCCGCCGCCACCGACCTGGCCGCCGCGACCCGCGCCGCCACCTGCTCCGACGACTCCGCGGCCGAGAACCCGTCCAGCAGGTCCCCCGGCGCCACCTGCTCCAGCTCCACCTGCAGATCGATCCGGTCCAGCAGCGGCCCCGACAGCCGCCCGAAGTAGCGCCGCTTGGCCGTCGACGTGCACCGGCACTCCGCCTCCCCCGCCGGCGCCGCGCACGGGCACGGGTTGGCCGCCAGCACCAGCTGGAACCGGGCCGGATAGCGCGCCACCCCGCCCGAGCGGGCGATCGCGACCTCGCCGCTCTCCAGCGGCTGCCGCAGCGCGTCCAGCACCCCGGACTGGAACTCCGGCGCCTCGTCCAGGAACAGGATCCCGCGGTGGGACAGCGACACCGCCCCCGGCCGGGCGTGCCCGGAGCCGCCGCCGACCAGGGCGGCCGCGCTCGCCGTGTGGTGCGGCGACTGGTACGGCGGCCGCCGCAGCAGCGGCGCGTCCGCGGACAGCAGCCCGGCCACCGAGTGGACCGCGGTGACCTCCAGGGCCTCGTCGATCTCCAGCGGCGGCAGCACCCCGGGCAGCCGCTCGGCCAGCATCGTCTTGCCCGACCCGGGCGGGCCGGTGAACAGCAGGTGGTGCCCGCCGGCCGCCGCCACCTCGACCGCCCGCCGCCCGACGGCCTGGCCGACCACGTCGCGCAGGTCCGGCCCCGGCCTCTCCCGCCGGCGCCGGACCGGCGGCCGCGTCACCATCCGCTCCGGCTGGCCGCGCAGGAACGCCAGCAGGTCGGCCAGATCCACCGCGCCGCGCACGTCCAGGCCCGGCACCAGCGTCGCCTCGGCCAGGTTGGCGGCCGGCACCACCACCCGGCGGATCCCGGTCCGGGCCGCGGCGATGACCGCCGGCAGCACGCCCCGGGTCGAGCGCAGCCGGCCGTCCAGGCCCAGCTCGCCCAGCAGCACGACCTCGGCCAGGTCGGTGGCGGGCACGACCCCGGCCGCGGCCAGCACCCCGACCGCCAGCGCCACGTCGAACATCGAGCCGCGCTTGGGCAGCGTCGCCGGCAGCAGCGCGAGCGTCATCCGCCGGGTCGGCCAGGCCTCGCCGGAGTTGACGATCGCGGCCCGGATCCGGTCCCGGGCCTCGTGCAGGGCCGCGTCGGGCAGGCCGATCATCGTGATGCCGGGCAGCCCGTCGGCCAGGTCGGCCTGGATCTCGACCAGCTGCCCCTCGACGCCCAGCACCGCCACGGACGTGGTCCGGGCGAGCGTCATCAGAACGCGTCCTTCAGGTGCCGGACGACCGGGTCGCCGTCCCGCCGCCGGACCACGGTGACCACGTCGAAGCGCAGGTCGCGCCAACCCAGGCCGTGCGCGGCCAGCCAGCGCAGGCCCAGCCGCCGCAGCCGGGCCGACTTCGGCCCGGTCACCGCCTCCGCCGGGTCACCGAACCCGGTGCCCGAGCGCGTCTTCACCTCGCAGAAGACGAGCGTGTCCCCGTCCGCGGCGACGATGTCGATCTCGCCCTCGGCGCACCGCCAGTTGCGGTCGAGGATGCGCAGCCCGGCATCCTCCAGCCGCCGGGTCGCCAGCTCCTCGCCGAAGCGCCCGATCGCCCCCTTGACCCGTCCCACGAGTCCTCCCCTCGTCGGGGACGAGCCTCATCGACGGACGAGCCGCCAGACAGCCCGAATCGGCCCGCTGTGGACGAGAGGAGGACCTGTGGAGAACTGTTCGAGGAAGAAGGTCAGGCGGGGTCGTCCGGCTCCGGCCGCCGTACGCCCTGCACGGGCGCGGCCGTCTCGGTGGAGCCGTCGAGCGAGCGGACCGGCGGCGCCGTCCCCTCCGGTACATCGGCCGGCGCGGCCGGGACCGCAGGGTCGTCAGGGTCGGGGGCGGGCTCTTCGCGCGTCATGCCGCCATCCCTACCCCGATCACGCGTCCGGGACCTCGAGGTCGGGCTTCTCCAGCTCCTCGACGTTGACGTCCTTGAACGTCACCACCCGCACGTTCTTGACGAACCGGGCCGGCCGGTACATGTCCCAGACCCAGGCGTCGCTCATCCGCAGCTCGAAGTAGACCTCGCCGTCGGCGTTGCGGACCTGCAGGTCCACGGCGTTGGCCAGATAGAAGCGGCGCTCGGTCTCGACCACGTACGCGAACTGCCGCACGATGTCCCGGTACTCCCGGTACAGCTGCAGCTCCATGTCGGTCTCGTACTTCTCGAGATCCTCAGCACTCATGCCCGCTCCTCGGCCAGCTCGGGCAGCGAGAACTCGCTCACGCCTTCCACGGGCTCATCTTCGCGCACCGGCGACACGAACACCGCACGCCCCCCGACGCGGCGCACGTTGACGTAGGAGAACCGGTGCTCGGGGCAGGGGCCGTGGCGCATCAGCGCGGCCGCGTGCACCGGTGTGATGTAGCCCTTGTGGGTCGCGAACTCGTAGTCGGGCCAGCGGGTGTGCATGTCCACCATGATCCGGTCCCGGGTCACCTTGGCCAGCACCGACGCGGCCGCGATGCAGGCCACGGTCGCGTCGCCCTTGGGTACGGCCAGCGCCGGCACGGTCAGGCCGCGGACCGGGAAGCCGTCGGTCAGCACGTACGCCGGGGCCGGGTCGAGCCGGGCGACCGCGCGCCGCATCCCCTCGATGTTCATCACGTGCAGCCCGTGCCGGTCCACCTCGCCGGCCGGGACGATCACCACCGACCAGGCCACCGCCCGCTTCACGACCTCGGCGTAGACCTCCTCGCGCACGGCCGGACTGAGCATCTTGGAGTCGTTGAGCCCCGGCACCTGGCCGCGCTTGCCGTCGGGCAGCACGCACGCGGCCACCACGAGCGGCCCGGCGCACGCACCCCGGCCGGCCTCGTCGGTCCCGGCGACCAGCGGGAACCCGCGCCGGCGCAGCGCGCCCTCGCAGGCCCACAGTCCGGCGTCCCGGCGCACCAGGGCCCGGGGCGGTCTCAACGGGTCGGTCATGGCAGTGCGAGGGTACTCAGCGGGCTCGCCGCCGTCGCCGGGTCGACGACCAGCCGATCCCGGCCACCAGCAGCACCGGTATCCCGATCAGCAGCGGCAGCGTGTACGGCGCGCGCCCGCCGTCGCCGCCGAAGTCCGGCGGGGTGCCCAGCGTCGCCCACCGGCTCACCGGCCAGATGATCACGAACGCCTTGCCGATCACGTTGTCGACCGGGATGGTGCCCTGGTCGGCGTCGTTGAGGTGGGCCCGGGAGTCCGCGGACTCGTCCCGGTGGTCGCCCATCACCCACAGCCGCCCGTCCGGCACCGTCACCGGCCCGAACGGCAGCTCCTGGAACTGCGGGTCGCTGGAGTAGACGTACGGCTCGTCCAGGCCGCGGCCGTCGACCTCGACCCGGCCCTGGTCGTCGCAGCACTGCACGGTCTGCCCGCCGACCGCGAGCACCCGCTTGACGAAGTCCTTCTCCCCCGGCGTGGCCACCCCGAACGTGCCGGCCACGGCCCGCAGCGCCCGCTGCACCGGGTTGCCCGGCTCCTGGGCCACGATCTCCGGCGCCCACGACTCCGGTCCCTTGAACACGACGATGTCGCCCGGCCGCGGGTCGTGCAGCCGGTAGGTGACCTTGTTGACCAGCACCCGGTCGCCGGAGCAGCCCGGGCAGCCGTGCAGCGTCTGCTCCATCGACCCCGAGGGGATGAAGAACGCCTTGACCAGGAAGGTGTTGATCAGCAGGGCCAGCACGACCGCGATGACCAGCAGGACCGGCAGCTCCCGCCAGAACGAGCCGCGCTTCTGCGGCCGGGTCGCCGCCCGCCCGGGGTCACCGGGGTCCGGGCTGGCGGGCTGGGGCGGGGTCCCCACCGGGGTCTCGTCGGACACCCGGCAACCCTACGGGGTGCCGATGTGAGCCGGACGTCAGCGGGTGACCGGGTCCCGCTTCTCCTTGATCTTGGCGGCCTTGCCGCGCAGGTCGCGGAGGTAGTAGAGCTTGGCCCGGCGGACGTCGCCGCGCGTCGCGACCTCGATCTTCTGGATCACCGGGGTGTGCACCGGGAAGGTGCGCTCCACGCCGACGCCGAAGCTGACCTTGCGGACCGTGAAGGTCTCCCGGGCCCCGCTGCCCTGCCGGCGGATGACGACGCCCTGGAAGAGCTGCACCCGCTCGCGGGAACCCTCGACGACGCGCACGTGCACCTTCAGCGTGTCGCCGGGGCGGAAGTCCGGGACGTCGGAACGCAGCGACTCGGCGTCCA
>DATDKW010000002.1:0-3150 GCA_036519715.1 Mycobacteriales bacterium | reverse complement strand
GTACCGCAGCCGGCCGCTGCGCCGGTCGAGCACCCCGTAGACCACGGTGGCCAGCCGGGCGTCCTCGATGTGCCGGGCGAACTGCTCGAGCCGGTCCAGTACCTCGGCCGGGTCGTCGACCGCGATCGCGAGCGCGGACAGCGCGCTGCGGAGCTGGCCCATCGCGGTGGCCGCGCCGAGCCCGCGGCCGACGACGTCGCCGACTGCGAGCGCGACCCGGCCGTCCGGCAGCGCCACCACGTCGTACCAGTCCCCGCCGACCTCCAGCGAGTCCACCGCCGGGTGGTAGCGGGCGGTCAGCTCCACCCCCGGCTGCACCGGCAGGACGCTGGGCAGCATGCTCTGCTGCAGGGCCAGCGCCACGTCCTGGGCCCGCTCGTGCAGCCGGGCCCGCTCCAGGGCCTGCGCGCACTGCTCGGCCAGCGTGGTGATCAGGGCCTGCTCGGCCGCGTCGAAGGTCCGCTGGTCGGCGAAGCTGAGCATCATGGCCCCGATCGGGCGGCCGTGCGACACCAGCGGCACCACCCCGAGGGCGCCGTCGGCGATCCCGATCGCCCGCAGGCCCGGGTAGCGGGACAGCGCGTCCGCGGCCGAGGACAGCCAGACCGGCTGCCCGGTCCGGGTCACCTCGGCCCGCGGCGAGGCCGCGTCCAGCGGGATCCGTGCCGCCGGTCCGCCCGGCTCGACCGGGAAGGACGCGGCCAGCGCGATCAGCGCGTCGCCGGTCTCGTCCAGGACCCCGATCCAGGCCGACCGGCTGCCGGCCACCGACATCCCGCCCTGCACCATGACGCCGGCGACCTGCTCGACGGTCAGCGCCTCGGCCAGCCCGCTGGTGACCTGCTGCAGCCGGCCCAGCCGCTCCCCGGCGGCCTCGGCGGCGGCCCGGGCCCGCCGCTCGGCCTCGTACGCGGCGTCGATGCGGCGGCGGGCCTCGGTGCGCTCGGTGATGTCGACGAACGTGCAGACCGCGGCGGCGACCGAGCCGTCCGGGTTGAGCATAGGCGCGGAGTTGACCACCATGGTGCCGCGGCTGCCGTCCCCGCGCAGGAAGTCGACCTCCTCGCCCGCGACGACCTCCCCGGTCGACAGCGAGCGGGCCAGCGGCCACTCCTCGGGCCGGTAGCGCCGGCCGGTCCCGGGATGGAACCCGTGGTACGCGTCGTACTCGCCGACCTCTGCCGAGGCCAGGAACGGGTGCCGCCAGATCCGCTCGACCGCCGCGTTGCCCATCACCAGCCGGCCGGCCGGGGCGTCCGCGATGATCACGCCCACCGGCAGCCGGGACAGCACCGCGGCCAGCCGCTCCCGCTCGGTCGCGGCCGTGCCGTAGAGCCGGGTCCGCTCCACCGCCAGCGCGCACTGGGCCGCCACCGTCTCCAGGAAGCGCCGCTCCGGTGCGGGGAAGTCCTGCGGGTCGGCGAACCCCACTCCCAGCGCGCCGATTACCGCGTCCCCGCTGTGCAGCGGCAGCCCGGCCCAGGCTTGCTGGCCGAGTGTGGACGGGGCCCGGAACATGAACGGGTAGCGCGCCCGGGCCTCCTCGACCGAGCCGGCGTAGCGGGCCGTGCCGGTCAGCACCGCCTCGCCGGCCGGGGTGCTGTCGTCCAGCGGCAGCGTCTCCCACTGCTCCACCAGCTCGGCCGGGTAGCCGGCGGCACCGGCGACCCGCAGCCGGCCCGGGTCGGCCGGGTCCCTCAGGATCAGCGCGACCCCTTGCGCCCGGAGCACCGACAGGGCCGGCAGCAGCGCGTTCGCGGCGACCTGCTCGGGGGTCAGCGCGGCGGCCAGGCTCGCGGTCAGCTCCTGCAGCCGCTCCGCCCGCTCCTCGGTGCGCTTGCGGTCGGTGATGTCCAGCAGCGAGCCGACGATCTCCACCGGACGGCCGTCGCCGTCCCGGACCACGATCTGCTCGTCCCGGGTCCAGCCCCAGCTGCCGTCGTCCCGGCGCAGCCGGTACTCCGCGACCAGCTGACCCTCGGCCAGCAGCCGCTCGCGGTCCGCGGCCAGCGTGCCCGCGTCGTCCGGGTGCAGCCGGCCGCCGTACGGGACCTGGCTGGCCAGCAGCTCCTCGGCGGTCACGCCGTACACCCGGGAGACATTCTCGCTGACGAACGTCAGCCGGTACGGGCGGCCGGCGTCCACGCAGTAGATGACCGCGGGGCTGGAGCGGACCAGGTGCTCGAGCCGGGCCCGGTTCGTGGCCAGCTCGCCGGCCAGCCGGCTCAGCTGGTCCCCCGCCGCCCTGTCCGGCCCGGCCGCGCCGTCCGGACCCGTCGCGGCGGTCGCCCCGTCCGGGCCGGGCGCGCCGTCCGGACCGGCCGCGCCATCCCGACCGGTCGCGGCGGTCGCCTCGTCCGGACCGGGCGGGCCGTCCAGGCCGGTCGCGGGGGGCGCGCCCTCCGGACCGGGCGCGCCGTCCAGACCGGTCCCGGCGGTCGCGCCGTCCGGAGCGGCTGCACCGTCCGGGCCGGTCGCGCCGGGCGTGGCGTCGGGGGCGGCCGGGTCGGGTCGCCGCCCGTCCTCGGCCCGGCGTCCCGGTTCGGCCACGGTCATTCGCGCATCTTCGCCGATGGGGTCGTCGCAGGACCAGTCGGGCCCGTGCTAAACCCGGCCCTTGATCCGGCGGCCCAGCTCCCGGGCGATCTCCTTGTTCGCGTCCCGCTTGGCCAGGTCCTGGCGCTTGTCGTAGGACCGCTTGCCCTTGGCCAGCGCCAGCTCGACCTTGACGTGGCTGCCGGAGAAGTAGAGCTGCAGCGGGACCAGGGTCAGCCCGCTCTCCTTGGTCCGCATCTCCAGCCGCTCGATCTCGGCCTTGTGCAGCAGCAGCTTGCGCTTGCGGCGCGGGGCGTGGTTGGTCCAGGTGCCCTGCGCATATTCCGCGATGTGGACGCCCTGCAGCCACACCTCACCGTCGTCGATGGTGGCGAACCCGTCCACCAGCGACGCCCGGCCCTCCCGCAGCGCCTTGACCTCGGTGCCCATCAGCACCACCCCGGCCTCGAACGAGTCGACGACGGTGTAGTCGTGCCGGGCCTTGCGGTTGGAGGCGATGATCTTCCGGTCGCCGGGCGCCCGGTTGGAGGACTGCTGAGCCATACCTACAACCGTACGTACAGGCGCAACGTGACATACGCGGCGATGCTGGCC
>DATDKW010000001.1:0-11010 GCA_036519715.1 Mycobacteriales bacterium | reverse complement strand
CGGCGGCCGGGCGGGACGCCCCGGCGCCCGCGGTCACGCCCTCAGCGGACCACCGCAGTACCCAGCGGCATGGCCGGGGCACCGAGGTCCGCGCCTACGGTCGCCCGCCGCGGCCTCGCGGACCGTCTCAGTACGAGACCGGCCCCAGCACCCGGTCGGTGTAGGCGTTGGCGAAACGACCGGCAGGGTCGAGGCGGGCGCGCAACGCCAGCGCGTCGGCGAAGAGGGGGTAGCGCGGAGCCAGCTCGGCGGCGGTGAGGTCGTGCAGCTTGCCCCAGTGTGGCCGGGCGTCCTCCCCGGCGACCGCCTGCACGATGTCGGCGACGGTGCCGAGGTACTCCGCGTACGGCTCGCGGACGTAGCGGTGCGCGGCCAGGTAGGCCGTCTCCCGCCCGTACGCGGTGGACAGCCAGCGGTCGTCCGCGGCCGCGACCCGGACCTCGACCGGGAACGAGATCCGCCAGCCCCGCCGCCGGATCGTCGCGTCCAGCTCCTCCAGGATCGCCGGCAGCAGCGGCCGCGGCACCGCCCACTCGGCCTCGTGGAAGCGGACCCGGCGGGGGTGGGCGAAGACCCGGTGGGCCGCGTCGGCGTACGTGCGGGTGCCGAGCAGCCGGGTGGCCAGCCGGTTGGCCGGCGGGACCAGCGCCGGCACCCGGGCCCCGGCCCGGCAGACCACGCCGAACAGGGCGTTGGACACCAGCTCGTCGTCCAGCAGCGCCTTCCACCGCGGCAACGGGTCCAGCTGGGACAGCGGGACCCGGGTGTTGCGCTTGAGCTGGGCGTCGCGGGTGTGCGGCCACCAGTAGAACTCGACGTGGTCGGCCTCCGCCGGCAGCGACGACCACCGCTCGAGCAGGTCGTCCAGCCGCTCGGCCGACTCCACCGCCCGCAGCCCGTACGCCGGCACGCAGCGCAGCGTCACCGCGGTGACCACGCCGAACGCGCCCAGCCCGACGGTGACCGCGGCCGGGTCGGGGTTGACCACGGACCCGTCGGCGGTGACCAGCTCCAGCCCGGTGACCTGGCCGGCCAGCCCGCTGAAGGCGGCGCCGGTGCCGTGGGTGCCGGTGGACACGGCCCCGGCCACGGTCTGCACGTCGATGTCGCCGAGGTTCTCCAGGGCCAGCCCGTGCCCGGCAAGCAGCACGGACAGGTCGCGCAGGCGGGTGCCGGCCCGGACGGTGACCTGGTCGCCGGCGATGGCGACCACGCCGGTCAGCCGCTCCGGCCGCAGCAGCACCCCGTCGGTGACCGCGGCGCCGGTGAACGAGTGCCCGGAGCCGGCCATCCGCACGGTCAGCCCGTCCCGGGCGGCGCCGGCGACGGCGGCCGCGACCTCGCCGGCGTCGGCCGGGGTCAGCACCCGGACCGGCCGGGCCACCTGGTCCCCGGCCCAGTTGCGCCACTCGACGGCCATGGCAGCACCGTAGATCACCGGGGCTTAGGGTCGGTCCGTGAAGGTGACCGACCTGACGACGCCGGCGCTGCTGGTGGACGCCGCCGCGCTGGAGCACAACCTGGCCACGATGGCCGCCGCGCTGCCCGGCCCCCGGCTGCGCCCGCACGTCAAGGCGCACAAGACCACCGCGCTGGCCGCGCTCCAGCGCCGGCACGGCTCCCGCGCCTTCACCTGCGCCACCATCCGCGAGGTCGAGGGCATGGTCGCGGCCGGGCTGACCGACGACCTGCTGCTGGCCAACGAGGTCCTCGACACCCGCCGGCTGGGCGCGCTGGCCGACCGGGCCCGGATCACGGTCGCGGTCGACTCGGCCGAGACCGTCGGGGCGGCCGCGGCCGGCGGCGTCCGCGAGGTGCTGGTCGACGTCAACGTCGGCCTGCCCCGCTGCGGCTGCGCCCCCTTGGACGCCGGGCGGATCGCCGACCTGGCCCGGTCGAAGGGCCTGGCCGTCCGGGGCGTGATGGGCTACGAGGGCCACCTCATGCTGCTGCCGGACGCGGACCAGCGCCGGTCGATGACCGCCGACAGCATGGCCCTGCTGGCCCGGGCCGCGGCCGACGTCGGCGGCGACGTGATCTCCGCCGGCGGCACCGGCACGTACGCCGACAACACCGTGGCGACCGAGATCCAGGCCGGGTCGTACGCGCTGATGGACACCGCGTACGGCGCGGTCGGGCTGCCGTTCCGGCAGGCGCTGACCGTTCTGGCCACGGTGGTGTCCGCGGCCCCGCCGAGCAGCGAGATCCAGCCGCCCTGGGTGGTCGCCGACGTCGGCCTCAAGTCGCTGGGCATGGACCACGGCAACCCGACGGTCCCGGGCGCGACGGTGTGGTTCTGCTCCGACGAGCACACCACCTTCGCGCCGGACGAGCCACGCTCGGTCGTCGTGGGCGACCGGGTCCGGGTGCTGCCGGCGCACGTCGACCCGACCGTGGCCCTGCACGAGCGCCTCCACCTGGTCGACGGGGACGGCCCGGATGCCACAGTGCTGGAGACCTGGCCCGTGGACCTGCGCGGCTGGTGAACCCGCCGCGGGCAGGATGCGTGAACCGACCCGAACCCCGTACCGAAAGGATCAGCATGCCGTCCCTGGACCGCCCCACGGCCCCGCTGCCGTACGACCTGCTGCCCGCGGCACCGTCGTTCACGGTGACCAGCTCCGACGTCACCGACGGCAGCCCGATCGCCCTCACCCACGCGCACGACTCGGCCGGCGGGCAGAACGTGTCGCCGCAGCTGTCCTGGTCCGGCGCCCCCGAGGGCACCCGCAGCTACGTGGTGAACGTCTTCGACCCGGACGCGCCGACCCCGTCCGGCTTCTGGCACTGGACCGCGGTGGACATCCCCGCGAGCGTCACGTCGCTGGACACCGGCGCGGGCAAGGACGACGACAGCCTGCCCGAGGGCGCCTTCCACGTCCGCAACGACTTCGGCCAGCGCCAGTGGGACGGGGCCGCCCCGCCGGCCGGCGACGTCGTGCACCGGTACGTCATCGCCGTGCACGCACTGGACGTCGAGCACCTCGGCGTCGACCCGGACGCGACCCCGACCTTCGTCGCGTTCAACGCGCTCTTCCACACCCTGGCCCGGGCAATCATCACCCCGACGTACCAGCAGCAGTGAGGACGACCTCGGTGACGGCCCGGCGCAGGTCCGGGTCCGTCACCGGGGCACCGTCGGCGCTGACGACGTAGAACGCGTCGACCACGGCACCGCCCAGGGTGCTGACCCGGGCCCCGCGCACGTCCAGCCCGGCCCGCTCCAGCGCGGCCGTGACCCGATGCAGCAGCCCGGCCGCGTCGGCGGCCCGCAGCTCCAGCACGGTCGCGTCGGTGGCGGCGCCGTCGAACCACAGCACCCGCGGCGGCGGCTGCTGCTGGCCCGAGCCGTACGCGGCCTCCTTGGCCGCCAGCCGATCGGCCAGCGGCAGCGTGCCGGCCAGCGCCCGGGCCAGGTCGGCCCGCAGCAGCGCCGGGTCGGGACCGCGGCCGAAACGCGGGCTGACCGTGAACACCTCGACCGCGGTGGTGCCGATGGTGAGCACGCTGGCCGCCCGGACGTCGAGCTGGTGCAGCGCCAGCACCCCGGCCGTCCGGCTGAGCAGGCCGGGACGGTCGGGCGCGGCGACCGTCACCGAGTCGCCGTCGACCCGGACCGCGACCTCGCCGGTGGCGGCCAGGTCGCGCTGGGCCGCGGTGAGCACCGGCGGGGCCGGCGCCGGCCGCCCCGACATCGCGTCCGCGGCCCGGTCGACCAGCTCGGCCACCAGGTCGGCCTTCCACTGCGTCCAGGCCGCCGGGCCGGTGGCCAGCCCGTCGGCGACGGCCAGCGCGTGCAGCAGGTCGAGCAGGTCGCGGGAGCCGTCCACGGCCTCGACCACGGTCCGCACGGTCACCGGGTCGTCCAGGTCGCGGCGGGTCGCGGTGTCCGGCAGCAGCAGGTGGTGCCGGATCATCGCCACGATCGTGGCCGCGTCCCCGTACGGCAGGCCGAGCCGGGGACCGAGCTCGCGCGCCACCGCCACCCCGGCCTCGGTGTGGTCGCCCGGGTAGCCCTTGCCGATGTCGTGCAGGAACGCGCCCAGCAGCAGCAGGTCGGGCCGGGCCACCGTACGGGTCAGCGCGGCCGCCTCGGCCGCGGCCTCGACCAGGTGCCGGTCGACGGTGAAGCGGTGCACCGGGTTGCGCTGCGGCCTGGACCGCACCGCCGCCCACTCCGGGATCAGCCGGACCAGCAGCCCGGCCCGGTCCAGCGCCTCCAGCACCGGCACGGCCCGGTGGCCGGTGCCGAGCAGGTCCACGAACGCGTCCCGGGCGTCCGCCGGCCACGGGTTCGGCACCGGCGCGGACTCGGTGGCCAGCCGGTCCAGCGCGTGCGGGGCCAGCGGCAGCCCGGCCCGGGCGGCGGCGCCGGCCGCCCGCAGCACCAGCACCGGGTCGGCCCACGGGTCGGCGTCGCGGGCCAGCACGACCTCGCCGCCCTGCTCGACCACGCCGTCGGCCAGCGGGCGGCGCTGCGGGCCCGGGTTGCGGCGGCCCGGCAGCACCCGGGTCAGCGTCCGGGTGCGGCGGCGGGCGTCCAGCTCCGCCTCGACCTGCCGCCAGGCCGTGTCGGCGGCGAAGGCGATGGTGCGCCCGGCGTCGGCGACCGCGCGCAGCAGGTCGTCGGCGTCGGCAAGGCCGAGCGCGGCGGCGATCGAGGGCTGCTCCTGCTGCACCAGCCGGTCCAGCGGCCGGCCGGCCCGCTTCTGCAGCTCGCCCCGGGTGTCCAGCAGCGTGTCCCGGGCCGCGGCGACCGCGGCCCCGGGCGGGTCCAGCAGCTGGGCCGCGGCCAGCGCGTGCAGCGCGTGCACGTCCCGCAGCCCGCCCCGGGCCTCCTTCAGGTCCGGCTCCAGCAGGAAGGCCAGCTCGCCGGCCGTGCGCCAGCGGGCCAGGGTGGCCGCCCGCAGCTCCGGCAGCCGCCGCGGCGAACCCTGCCGCCAGGCCTGGTACGCCCCGTCCCGCAGCTGCCGGGACAGCGCCGGGTCGCCGGCCAGGTGCCGCAGCTCCAGCAGCCCGAGCGCGGCCTTGAGGTCGTCCTTGGCCACCGCCAGGGCCTCGTCGACCGTGCGGACCGAGTGGTCCAGGCCGACCCGGGCGTCCCAGACCGGATACCAGACCGCGTCGGCCACCGTCACCACGTCCGGCCGGCCCCGGTGCACCAGCACCAGGTCCAGGTCCGAGTACGGCGCAGGCTCGCGCCGGCCCAGCCCGCCCACGGCGACCAGGGCCAGGTCGGACCGGTCGCCCGCGGCCGCCGCGAACACCTCGGCCAGCCAGCTGTCGTACCGCGAGGTGAGGGCGTCGCGCAGGGTCCGGCCGGAGAGGCCGTCGCCGAGCAGCGCGGCCCGGCTGTCCCGCAGGACACGGGACGGACCCGGCCCGGCGTGGGGCTCACCCACGCCGGACCGGGTCCGGGACGTCTCGCTCAGAGCGCGTCGGCTCCGCGCTCGCCGGTCCGGACCCGCACGACCGAGTCGACCGGCGTCACCCAGACCTTGCCGTCGCCGATCTTGCCGGTCCGGGCGGCCTCGGTGACCGTCTCCACGACCTTGTCCGCGTCCACGTCGTCGACCAGCACCTCGAGCCGGACCTTGGGCACCAGGTCCACGGTGTACTCCGCGCCCCGGTAGACCTCGGTGTGGCCCTTCTGCCGGCCGTAGCCGCGGACCTCGCTGACGGTCAGTCCCAGCACGCCCAGCGTCTCCAGCGCCGACTTCACGTCGTCGAGCTTGAACGGCTTCACGATCGCCGTCACCAGCTTCACGTCGCCACCCCCTCACGGTGGGCCGGGGCCCGCTCCGAGCCTGACATGGGCTGGGCCCCGATGGAGCCGCCGAGCGTAGTGAACTCGTACGCGGTCTCGCCGTGCAGCGCGTAGTCGAGGCCCTCGTCCTCGTCCTCCGCCGGCACCCGCATCTTGATCACCAGGTTGATCACGAACGCGATGACCATCGTCATCACGAACGAGTACGCGATGACCGCGACGACCGCGAGCGCCTGCTTGCCCAGCAGCGTGACGCCGCCGCCGTAGAACAGGCCGTCGGTGCCGAGCGGGTTGGTGTCGACCGTGGCGAACAGGCCGACGCACAGCGAACCCAGGATGCCGCCGACCAGGTGCACGGCCACGACGTCGAGCGAGTCGTCGACGCGGACCATGCCCTTGATGGACACGGCCAGCGCGCAGGCCCCGCCGGCGATGGCCCCGACCGCGATCGAGCCCAGCGGGCTGACGAAGCCGGCCGCCGGGGTGATCGCGACCAGGCCGGCGACCGCACCGGACGCCGCGCCCAGCGTGGTGGCCTTGCCGTCGCGGAGCCTCTCCACGCCGATCCAGGCCAGCATGGCGACCGCGGTGGCCGTGTTGGTGTTGACGAAGGCGTAGCCGGCCAGCTGGTTGGCGCCCAGGGCCGAGCCGGCATTGAACCCGAACCAGCCGAACCACAGCAGGCCGGCGCCCAGCAGCACGAAGGGCACGTTGTGCGGGCGCATCCGTTGCTCCGGCCAGCCCCGCCGCCGGCCCAGGAAGACGGCCAGGGCCAGACCGGCGACACCGGCGTTGATGTGCACGACCGTGCCACCGGCGAAGTCCAGGGCGCCCCGCTGGAACAGCCAGCCCTCGGGCGAGAACACCCAGTGCGCGACCGGGCTGTAGACCAGGATCGACCACAGCGCGATGAACGGCACGAACGCGCCGAACTTCCACCGGTCCGCGGTCGAGCCCAGGATCAGGGCCGGGGTGATGACCGCGAACATGAGCTGGAAGACGACGAACACCATCGGCGGGATGACCTGCGCCGCGCCGTCGACGTAGCCGGGGATCACGTCTCCGATGTGCTGCAGGCCGGCCAGCCGGAGGTCTCCGACGAAGCCGTTGCCCTCACCGAAGGCGAGGGAGAAGCCCACCAGCACCCAGACCAGGCTGACGATGCCGATGACGACGTAGTTCTGCATGAGCATTGCCAGGGCGTGCTTCGCGCGGACCATGCCGCTGTAGAAGAACGCCAGACCAGGTGTCATGAGCAGCACCAGCGCCGCGCTGGCAAGTACCCAGGCGGTGGCGCCGGAATCGACCGTGCTGAAATCGAACGGCACTGCCCCTCCTCTCGCTGACGGGGTTTCGAACGGAACCGTCGCAGCGAGCTGTTTCGGGGTCAGGTCTGAGTTGTTTCCCGGCCGTGAACACACGGAGCACCGGGATACGGCCGGGTTTCGGCGGGCCGGGGTGGTGCCGTCCGGTCCGGCCGGCACCACCCGTCCGGCCCAGCGGCCGGCTCCCGCCTACCGCGGCGGCCCGAAGATCCCCTGGCCCGGGGCGAGCACCCGGCGCGGGTCCCAGGCCGCCTTGGCCGCGAGCAGCGCCGGGTAGTCCCGGCCGTAGTGCACGGCCCAGTCGCGGGCCGTCAGCGGCACCGAGCCGACCGGGTAGCGCCGGCCACCGACGGCGACCGCCCGGTCGTACAGGACCCGGTTGTCGGCCCGCTGGGCCTGCGGGTCGGCCGGCGGCACGGTCGTGCGCAGCAGCGAGAACAGGAACGCCACCGGCTCGTCCGGCACCTCCACGAACCGCGGCCGGACCAGCTTCGGCCGGAACGGGTAGAGCAGCACCGGACCCTGCCCGGTGTCGGCCAGCGTCAGCCCGTCCAGGGTCGGCCGGACGACGGCCGCGGTCCGGCTGGCCGGCAGGAACACGTCGATCCACGGGTGCTGCAGCGTCCAGGCGCCGATCTGCTTGAGGAAGTCGACGGTCGGCTTCAGCCGGTTGACCCAGTCCACGTATGAGTAGTCGGTGACCACCGTCCGGGCCGGGTCGAACCGCAGCCCCCGGGTGATCCGGCCGTCGTCCGGCGGCGTCCCGTCGTGGTACGCGGCCGCGTCGACGAAGAAGTCCCAGCGGGTGTCGGCCGCGTCCCGGACCGCCTGCCCCTCCAGCGAGCTGAACCGGCGGGTGGCCAGCAGCCGCCGCTGGTCGGCCAGGTAGGTGTCCAGATCGGTGTGGAAGAGCTGGTAGCCGCGGGCGGCGGCCGGCGCCCGGACCAGCCGCACGGTCGCCCGGACCACGACGGCGAGCTGGCCCAGGCTGCCCAGCACGGCCTCGAACAGGGCCCGGTGGCGGCGCGGCGAGCAGCGCACCAGCTCACCCTCGCCGGTGACCACCTCCAGCTCCAGCACCGTGTCGACCTGCATCCCGTACGTCTGGGTGGTGCCGCCGATGCCGCCGACGGAGATCGTGCCGCCGACGGACAGCTCGATGTAGTCGGTGAAGACCGGCGGGGTGAGGCCCTGGGCCACGGCCGCGGTGAGCAGCTCGAGCCAGGTCACACCCGCGTCCACGACGGCCCGGTCGGGCCCGATGTCGTGGATCGTGGCCAGCGTCCGGGAGTCGATGACCACGCCCGCGTGCACCTGGGACTGGCCGTCGGTGCTGTGGCCCTGGCCCCGCACGGACACCGCGATCCGGTGCCGGTTCGCGTAGCGCACCAGGGCCACCACGTCGGCGACCGAGCCCGGCCGCAGCACCGCCAGCGGGGTCCGGTGCACCAGGTGGCCGAAGTCGTCCGCGACCTCGGCCAGCGCGGCCGGGTCGGTGGTGAGCTCGCCGTCCAGGTCGGGCACCGCGACCGCGCCGGCGGGTGCGCCCTCGGCCGCCTCGGCCGCCGTCACCCAGCCGCCGCGCAGCGGGTCGAAAGCGACGATGGCCGCCCCGGTCAGCGCGGTGCTCAGAAACCTGCGGCGGTCGGGCGAAAAGGACATCAGGTTCTCCCGGGTGCTGGCGGACACGAGACCGCCAGCTAACACCACAGGAGCTACGCGGTCTCCCCCAACAGCGCGTCCACGAACGACTCGGGCTCGAACGGGGCCAGGTCGTCCGGCCCCTCCCCCAGGCCGATCAGCTTGACCGGGACGCCCAGCTCGCGCTGCACCGAGACGACGATGCCGCCCTTGGCCGTGCCGTCCAGCTTGGTCAGCACGATGCCGGTGACCTGCACGGCCTCGGCGAACACCCGGGCCTGGACCACGCCGTTCTGCCCGGTGGTGGCGTCCAGCACCAGCAGCGTCTCGTCCACCGGGGCCTGCTTCTCCACCACCCGCTTGATCTTGCCCAGCTCGTCCATGAGCCCGACCTTGGTGTGCAGCCGGCCGGCGGTGTCGATGAGGACGGTGTCCACGCCCAGGTTGTCGTCGGTCTCGGTGCCCAGCTTGACCGCCTCGAACGCGACGCTGGCCGGGTCGCCGCCCTCCGGCCCGCGCACGACCCGGGCCCCGACCCGGCCGGCCCAGGTCTCCAGCTGGTCGGCGGCGGCGGCGCGGAAGGTGTCGGCCGCGCCCAGCAGCACGGTCCGGCCGTCGGCGACCAGCAGCCGGGCGATCTTGCCGCAGGTGGTGGTCTTGCCGGTGCCGTTCACGCCCACCACCAGCAGCACCGCGGGGCGGCCGTCGCCGTGCGGAATGGTGTGCAGGGTGCGGTCCAGGTCCGGCTGCAGGGCGGTGACCAGCTCGTCGGCCAGCAGCGCGCGCAGCTCGCCCTCGGTCCGGGTGCCGAGCACCTTGGTCCGGGTCCGCAGCCGCTCGACGATCTCCTGGGTCGAGGCGACGCCGACGTCGGCGGTCAGCAGCGCGTCCTCGATCTCCTCCCAGGCGTCCTCGTCCAGCTTCTCCCGGGACAGCAGGGACAGCAGGCCGCGGCCGAGGGTGGACTGGGACCGGGACAGCCGGGACCGCAGCCGCAGCATCCGCCCGGCCGCGGCCTCGGGCACGTCCAGCCCGGGGCCGGTGGTGTCGACCAGCGTCCCGCCGGCGCCGGGTTTCGCCTCCGGCTCGGTCGTCCCTTCGGGGGCGCGCTCGGTCTCGGTGTCCGCCCGCAGGGTGGGCACGGCCGTCTCCGGCGACGGCGGCAGGGTGGTGCGGCGGCGCGGGACCACGAGCCCGGCCACGGCGACGATCAGCACGACCAGGATGACGATCCCGAGGATCACGAACTCCATGCCCCGAGTTTCCCAGCCCGGCTCCGGCGCCGCCGCACCGGTGCCGCGGCAGCGCCGGCGTCCGGGCCGCCGGGCCGGTGGAGGGCGGCGCTAGGCGTGCAGGACCTGGGCCGGCAGCCGCGGGTCCGGGATGCGGTCGTCGGTGGTGACCAGCGGGCAGTCCAGCTCGACCGCCAGCGCCACGTAGAGCGCGTCGTACGCGTTGAGCTGGTTGCGCAGGCCCCAGGCCCGGTCCAGCAGCGGCTCCAGCGGGTGGCGCTCGACCGGGGCGAGCCGCAGGTCGACGATGGCCAGCGCGGCCCGGGCGGCGGTGACCCCGCGGTTGCGTTCCAGTCCGCGCAGCGCCGAGAGCACCTCGGCGTCGATCACGGCCGGCGCGACCAGCTGGCGGTCGTCCACCGCCGCCTGCACCGACTCGGCCCGCATGGTCCGCAGCAGCAGCTCCAGCAGGGCCCGCGCGTCAATGACGCAATACACGGGACGCCTGCGAGTCGCGCTCCGACCGCGACCCGTCCAGCGCCCCGGCGACGTCCACGTCCTGCACCGGCTCCCGGTCGGCCAGCGAGGCCAGCCACTCCCGGGTCGACAGCCGGCCCGCATCCCGCTCCAGCAGCTTCAGCACGTAGTCCGACAGCGACAGGCGGTCCGCCGCGGCGCGCTCGCGCAGTCGGCGGTGCAGATCGGGCGGCACGTCGCGCACCTGGATCGCGGACATCGACCTCATGCTAGCCACGGCCGGCGGCCGGCTGTAGACGCTCGGCAAAGTTTGCTGCGTTCGGCCGACAATTCTTGCCGCCGCGCGGATCAGGCCGGCTCGCGCTCCCGCAGCCGCTGGCTGATCACGGTGGTGATGCCGTCGCCGCGCATGCTCACGCCGTACAGGGCGTCGGCGATCTCCATCGTCCGCTTCTGGTGGCTGATGATGATCAGCTGCGAGGTCGAGCGCAGCTCCTCGATCAGGGTCAGCAGCCGGCCCAGGTTGACGTCGTCCAGGGCCGCCTCGACCTCGTCCATCACGTAGAAC